>NZ_AYVK01000049.1:52500-87934 GCF_000503155.1 Mesorhizobium sp. LSJC285A00 | reverse complement strand
ATGCTCGACGCGGTGTCGGTGTTTCCGCGCCGCGCCGACGCCTGGGCCCTGCAGGGCCTGTGCGGCGTCGCCAGCGCCGGCCAACTGGCCGAGTGTGTCGCCAACGGGCTGCTCGACGATCTGGGCGACGGCTACGCCTTCCGCCACGACATCGCGCGACGCGCCATCGAAATGATGCTGACGACGTCGCACAGGCGGCAGTTCAACCAGCGTGCGCTGGCGGCACTGCTCGAAAATGGCGACGTCTCCACAGGCCGCCTGGTCCATCATGCGGTCGAGGCGCACAATCTGGCGGCGGTGCGCGAACTTGCGCCGATCGCCGCGCGCGAGGCGTCGCGCGTCGGCGCCCATCGCGATGCCGCCGGCTATTACGAGATCGCCTTGCAGCAGGCCGACAGCCTGCCGGTGATTGACCGCGCCGCGCTCTACGAAAGCCATGCGTTCGAGTGCCATCTCATCGGCAAGATCGACGACGCGCTTGCAGCGCAGGGCGAGGCGCGCCGGTTGCATCAGGCAGGCGGCAACAGGCTGAAGGAGGGCGACAGCCTGAGATGGCTCTCCCGGCTGAGCGAAATGGCCGATGACCGCGAGGCGGCCGCCGCCTTCGGCGCCGAGGCGGTGGCGATGCTGGAGGCGGCTCCCGCCGGGCCGGAACTCGCCATGGCCTATTCGAACCTTTCACACCTGGCGATGCTGTCGGAGAGGGTGGAGGACACGCTGTTCTATGGCGAGAAGGCAGCGGCGCTGGCTGCGCGCATGAACCGTCCCGACATCGCGTCGCATGCCCTCAACAATGTCGGCTGCGTCGAGCAGTGGCTCAATCCGGATGCCGGACGCCTGCGCCTCGACCAAAGCCTTGAAATTGCGCTCCAAGGCAATTTCCAGGAACATGCCGCGCGCGCCTTCACCAACCGCGCCTGTTTCGAGATCACCCAGATGAGCTACGACGCGGCGCGTCCGGTGCTGGAGAGCGGCATCCACTATTGCACCGAGAACGACCTCGGCACCTGGCGCGACTATCTCAGGGGCATGCTGGCCGATGTGCAGCTGCGTCAGGGCCAATGGGATGAGGCCGCCGCGACGGCAAGCGATGTCATCGACAATGAGCGGACAACCACCGTGAGCCGGTTTCCGGCGCTGCTGGCACTGGCGAAACTGCGCCTGAGGCGCGGCGATCCCTCGGCCGAGCCGCTGTTCGCCGAAATGGCGCGTCTGGTCGGAAGCGGCGGCGACCTGCAGATGCTGAGCTCTTACGCAGCGCTGATGGCGGAGCAGGCATGGCTGGGCCTGGCCGACAGGCAAGAGGCGCTGGCGCTGATCACCCGCGCCGAAACGCCGGTGCGCTCGCGTGCCCATGTCGGGGAGCTGGCTCTGTGGCGAACATTGCTCTCTCCCGATATGCCGGCCGGCGACACCGCCGAGATGGCGACACCATACCGGCTGCTCCTGACCGGCGACTGGCGTTCGGCTTCGGCACTCTGGTCCGAATTGAATGCGCCATACGAGCGCGGACTGGCGCTCATCCTCGGCGATGACGAGGGGCAGCGTCTGGCATTGGATATTTTCGACGGCCTGGGGGCAAGGCCGGCGGCCCAGCGCCTGCGCGATATCATGCGCAGGAACGGCGTTGGCGGCATCGCCCGCGGCCCGCGCCGCTCGACGCGCGCCAACCTCGCCGGCCTCACCTTGCGCCAGATGCAGGTGCTGCAGCTGATCGAACGCGGCCTGTCCAACAAGCGGATCGCCGAGCAATTGACGATTTCGCCAAAGACGGTCGATCACCATGTCTCGGCGGTGCTGGGCAAGCTGGACGCGGTCTCGCGCGGCGAAGCGACGGCGGCGGCGCGCGATTCGGGGTTGTTGTGAGGTTTTGACGAGGGTTGGACCGAGAGGTCGCGATCCTTCGCACCCCCCTCTGTCCTGCCGGACATCTCCCCTCAAGGGGGAAGATTGGCTGTCACTGTGGCTTTCGCCAATTGTCGAAATTGAAAGAAGTTACGGCGCCGAAGCTGCTGATCTCCCCCCTTGAGGGGGAGATGGCCGGCAGGCCGGAGGGGGGTGCTGTCCCGCCGACCTAGCCGCTGAAATCAGGCAAACGCGCCGTGGCAGTGCTTGTATTTCTTGCCGGAGCCGCAGGGGCAGGCTTCGTTGCGGCCGATCTTGCCCCAGGTCGCCTGGTTGTTCGGATCGCGGTCTTCGGGAGCGACGATGGCGTTGCTCTCCTGGCGGACCAGAAGTGCGGTCTCGCCACCCTCGAAATCGTCCTCGCCCGTGGTGCCGTCAATGTGGCTGCCGAACATTTCAGGCGCTTCGGGCGGCGGCGCTTCGGCGGCCTGGCGGACCAGTTCGACGCGCATCAATTGCGCGGTGACGGCCTGGCGCAGATTGCCGAGCAGCGCCTGGAACAGCTCGAACGCCTCGCTCTTGTATTCCTGCAGCGGGTCACGCTGGGCGTAGCCGCGGAAGCCGACGACCGAACGCAGATGGTCGAGGTTGACGATGTGCTCGCGCCACAGATGATCGAGCGTCTGCAACACCACCGAGCGTTCGACATAGCTCATCACGTCTGGGCCGAAGCGCTCGGCGCGCTCCTTGGCGGCGGCGTCGGCGGCCTTGGTCAGGCGCTCGCGGATGTCGTCCTCGGCAATGCCTTCTTCCTTGACCCAGTCCTCGACCGGCAGGTCGAGATTGAGGAATTCGGCGACCTCGGCCTTGAGGCCGGCGACGTTCCACTGCTCGGCATAGGCGTTTTCGGGGATGTTCTTGGTGACGATCTCCTCGATGACGCCTTCGCGCATCTCGGCGATCGTCTCGGACAGGCCTTCGCCGTCCATCAATTCGATGCGCTGCTCGAACACCACCTTGCGCTGGTCGTTCGAGACGTCGTCGTATTTCAACAGGTTCTTGCGGATGTCGAAGTTGCGCGCTTCGACCTTCTTCTGCGCCTTTTCCAGCGCCTTGTTGATCCACGGATGGATGATGGCCTCGTCTTCCTTGAGGCCAAGCTTCTGCAGCATGCCGTCCATGCGCTCGGAGCCGAAGATGCGCATCAGATCGTCCTGCAGCGACAGGAAGAATTTCGAACGGCCGGGGTCGCCCTGGCGGCCGGAGCGGCCGCGGAGCTGGTTGTCGATGCGGCGCGATTCATGGCGCTCGGTGGCGAGCACGTAGAGGCCGCCGGCGGCTAGCGCCTTTTCCTTCAGGCGCTCGACATCGGCAATGATTTCCTTTTCGCGCGCCTCGCGCTCGGGACCAGCAGGCATGTCGCCCAGTTCGTCCTCGATGCGCATCTCGGCGTTGCCGCCGAGCTTGATGTCGGTGCCGCGTCCCGCCATGTTGGTGGCGATGGTGATGGCGCCGGGCTTGCCGGCCTGGGCGACGATGGCCGCTTCGCGCTCGTGATGGCGGGCGTTCAGCACTTCGAAATCCTTGAACCCTTCCTTGCGCAGGCGCTCGGCCAGTTGCTCGGATTTTTCAATGGAGGTGGTGCCGACCAGCGTCGGCTGGCCCTTGGCGCGCGCTTCCTTGATCTCCTTAACGATCGCCTTGTACTTCTCCTCGACCGTCCGGTAGACCTCGTCGTCCTCGTCCTTGCGGATGACCGGCAGATTGGTCGGGATCTCGGTGACTTCGAGGCCGTAAATGTTGCCGAACTCCTCGGCCTCGGTCAGCGCCGTGCCGGTCATGCCGGACAGCTTCTTGTAGAGGCGGAAATAGTTCTGAAAGGTGACGGAGGCCAGCGTCTGGTTTTCCGGCTGGATCGCCACATGCTCCTTGGCTTCGAGCGCCTGGTGCAGGCCTTCCGAATAGCGGCGTCCCGGCATCATGCGGCCGGTGAATTCGTCGATGATGACGATCTCGTCATTGCGGACGATGTAGTCCTTGTCCTTCTGGAACAGCCGGTGCGCCTTCAGCGCGTTGTTGACGTGGTGGACGATGGCGACGTTCTCGACGTCATAGAGCGACTCGCCCTTGAGCAAACCGGCCGCGCGCAGCAGGTTTTCCAGCTTCTCGGTGCCTTCTTCAGTGAAGATCGAGGTCTTCTGCTTCTCGTCGATCTCGTAGTCGGCTGGGCCGAGCTGCAGCATGAAGGCATCGATGGTGTTGTACATTTCCGAACGGTCCTCGAGCGGACCGGAAATGATCAGCGGCGTGCGCGCCTCGTCGACCAGGATGGAATCGACTTCGTCGACGATCGCGTAATTGTGGCCGCGCTGCACCATCTGCGCGCGCTCATACTTCATGTTGTCGCGCAAATAGTCGAAGCCGAGCTCGTTGTTGGTGGCATAGGTAACATCGGACGCGTAGGCGACGCGGCGTTCCTCGTCGGACAGGCCATGGACGATGACGCCGACCGAGAGGCCGAGGAATTTGTAGACGCGGCCCATCCATTCGGAGTCGCGGGTGGCGAGATAGTCGTTGACGGTGACGACATGGACGCCCTTGCCGGCAAGCGCGTTGAGATAAACGGGCAGGGTGGCGACCAGGGTCTTGCCCTCGCCGGTGCGCATTTCGGCGATGCCGCCATTGTGCAGCACCATGCCGCCGATCAGCTGCACATCGAACGGGCGCATGCCGAGCACGCGGCGGGATGCCTCGCGGACGGTGGCGAAGGCCGGCACCAGCAGGTCATCGAGCGTAGCGCCGTTGGCGATATCCTGGCGGAATTTTTCCGTGCGGGCCTGAAGTTCGGCGTCGGACAGCGCCCGCATCTCGTTTTCCATGGCGTTGATCGCCTCGACACGCGGCCGGGTCGATTTTACGCGGCGATCGTTGGAGGAACCGAAAACCTTACGGGCGAGACCGCCGAGACTGACCATCCGATGGTCCTTTCGATAGAATTCTCAATTTTGAGATGAGCGCCGGCCGGCCCCATCAATTCCGCGTGAAACGCGGACAAACACAAAAAGCGCCCGGAAAACGGTTCTGGACGCAAAGTCGTTGGACAGATAAGAGGGGGCTCAACTGATGTCAACGCCGCGTTAGCCCTATGGGCAGCGCCAAATTCCGCCACAATCCGGCTGATCTGCAAGCCCTACCAATCCCCCCTTGGAGTTAATCTTGATGTCCTTACTGTTTCGCCGTGCGTCGCTCGCCAGCCTTGGCCTGGCTTTCGGCCTGTCGGCCCTGTCGCTGTCTCCGCTGATGGCCCAGGAAGCCGCTCCCGCCCCGGCCAATGCCGCAGCAGCGCCGGCGGCAGCCCCCGTCGATCCGAACGCCGTCATCGCTACCGTCAATGGCCAGAAGCTGACCGAGGCGGACCTTGGGCTTGCCGAGGGCGAGCTGTCGCAGCAGTTCTCGCAGTTGCCACCCGAGCAGCGCCGCGCCGCCGCCCTTTCGGCGGCCATCGAAATCCGCGTCATGGCCGCCCAGGCGGTCGCTACCGGGCTCGACAAGGATCCCGAATTCCAGCGCCGCATGGCGTTCCTGCAGCAGCGCGCGCTGCATGGCGAGATGGTCGAGAAGGGCGTCGTCGACAAGGTTACCGATGCCGAGGTGCGCGCCCGCTACGACCAGGAAATCGCCAGCACGCCGCCGGTCAATGAGATTCATGCCCGTCACATCCTCGTGAAGACGAAGGAAGAGGCCGAGGCGATTATCAAGCAGCTCGATGGCGGTGCCGACTTCCAGAAGCTCGCCAACGAGCATACCAGCGATCCCTCGGGCAAGACCAATGGCGGCGATCTCGGCTGGTTCGGCCCGGGGCAGATGGTGCCGGAATTCGACAAGGCGGCAGTTGCGCTCGAAATCGGCAAATACACCAAGGAGCCGGTGCAAACGCAATTCGGCTGGCATGTCATCAAGCTCGAGGACAAGCGCACCAAACAGCCGCCGGCCTTCGACGACGTCAAGGACCAGGCCAAGCAGGCGGTGATCCGCGACAAGTATTTCGCACTGGTCAAGCAGCTGCGCGGCGCCGCCAAGGTCGAAATCCCCGACGCCAATCTGAAGAAGGCCGTCGACACGATGGAAGCCGGCAAGTAAGGCCGGCACCGAAAAAACATGCAAAGGGCGCCGTTCGGCGCCCTTTTCAATTGCGGGAGATGCCTGACATCACATAGCGGACAGTGGCAAGGATTGTCGCCTCATCTTCGTCCAGCCGGTTGGTCAAAAGGTGTTTCCAGGCATAGGAAGCGATGAGGTCGGCGACCAGCGCTGCGTCGATATCGGCCGCAACCTCGCCGCGCGCTTTGGCGCGCTCGATGATCCGAGCGGTGTGGGACACGCGCCCATCGGCATAGCCAGTCAGGGCCGCGGCCGCCGCTTCGTCCGACTGGGCCTCGGCGATCAGCGAGCGGAATACGCTGCCCGAGGATGTGTCGCGCCAATGCGCGAAGAGGTTCCTCAGGAAACCGACGAGGTCGTCTTCGAGACTGCCGGTATCGGGGACGTCGACACGCTTTTGCCGCTTGTAGACCTCCAGCAGCAGGGCCGCCTTGCTCGGCCACCAGCGATAGATCGTGGGTTTGCCGGCGCGGGCACGCCGCGCGACGGCCTCGATGGAGAAGCCGGCATAGCCGGCCTCGACCAGTAGTGCCTCCGCGGCCTCGAGAATGGCCTCGGCGCTGTCCGGATTGCGCCGCGCCCCAATCGATCTGCGCGCCGGATCCTCGCCCATATTTGTCCTCGCCAGCAATTTCGTAGACAATATAGGTTAGCTGGCAGTCAAACGAAACGGCCCGTTTCCAGCGGTGTAGAAACAGGTCTCACATTCGCCCTTGGCGGGGATTTCAGTTCATCGCTTGCGAGGTTTCCGAGGCGATCCGCCATTGGCCGTCGCTCTTCACAAGCCCAAGCGTGACGCGTGCCTTGCCGGTCATGCGCGCCGCCGATTTGTCTTTCGACATATAGTCATAGCTCATCGCGAACACGGCTTCGGCGCGGTTCTCGCCCTGCGGCGTCACCTCGAGGCTGCCGGGCTCGAGATTGAACGACCAGGATGCAAATTGCGCGAACCAGTCCGTCTTGAGCTTGACGACGGCGTCGCTGTCATAGCGCGTGCCGAAGATGGTGGCGGAAGGCGCATAGAGCCGTTTGACGGTCTCGCCGATCGCCGCGGCATCGGGCGCAAGATAGGCGTCGCGCAGAAATTTCTCGATCGCGGTTTTGTCGTCGCCAACGGAACGTTCGAGCGCTGCCACCTGGCTGGACTGCGCCGGCGCAACGGCCGGCGGCGGCGCTGCAGCCACACCGTCAGGCACAAACTCAAACCGTTCGAGCAGCGAGCCCTGTTCCCATGGGCGCTGGCCCTCACGGGTTTCGGAAACCACGTCGCGGCGCACCGCGATCATCATGTCGTTGATGCTCTGGCCGGGCTCGGCCATGTGCCGCAGCAGGGCGGCGGCGAACGGCGAATTGCGCCCGGTGCCGTCCATGGCGACAGCGCCTGGCGCCGTCGAGAAGGCGATGAAGGAGCCGCGCGTCGAATCGAACTGCGCCAGACCGGCAAGCGCCGTTGCCGAGCGCGTGGTGGCGGTGCGACTCAGGCTGCGGGCAAAGGGATTGTTGCGGCAGGCGTCGAGGAAGACCAGGCTGACCTTGGTCTGCTGCTCCATGATATCGAGGACTTCGTCGATCGGCACGGCTTCGAGCTGCAGCTTGACCGGCATGTCGAGCCGGGCGTCGACCGGCACGATGTAGTTGCGCCCTTCCACCTGCAGGCCGTGGCCGGCGTAATAGAAAAGCCCGACGCCCGCACCTTCCAGCGCGTCGGAAAATTCGCCGATCTTGCGCTCGAGTTCGCGCTTGCCGAGATCGTTGCCCTCGATGACGTCGAAGCCGATCGAGCGCAGCTTGCCGGCAATATCGAGGGCATCGTTGACCGGATTGGTGAGCGTGCCGGCTTCGGCATAGGTGCCATTGCCGATGACCAGCGCCACGCGCCGTTCCGGCTGCGCATCGGCGCTTAGGAGCAAAAGCCCCATATACGCCACCGCCAAGATCACCAGCCTGCCCATGGCCGATATCATAACGCCAGAGGCCCCGGTGACGCCAACGGATTTGAAATGCAAGCTTAATCCCTGGTGGCTTGCCGACAGCGGCGGCCAAGAAAACGCCCTTGCGCCGGGCCGTGCTATCGGGCAAACCGGCCTTCGCCCAGCGTTTTTCCCTCGCCAGAGGTCTCCAATGTCCGCAACGATTTCGCCGCTCGCGCCGAAGAAATATCCCAAAATGCCTGCCATCGAGGGCGTGCGCATCGCCACCGCCGAGGCCGGGATCAAGTACAAGAACCGTACCGACCTCTTGGCCATGGTCTTCGATGCCGGCACAGCGGTTGCCGGCGTGTTCACGAAGTCGAAATGCCCCTCGGCACCGGTCGACTTCTGCCGCGAGAACCTTGGCGCCGGCAAGGCGCGGGTGCTGGTCGTCAATTCCGGCAACGCCAACGCGTTCACCGGCAAGAAGGGCCGCGCCTCCACCCAACTGACCGGCGAGGCCGCGGCCAAGGCCGCAGGCTGCACGCCAGGCGAAGTGTTCCTCGCTTCCACCGGGGTAATCGGCGAGCCGCTCGACACCACCAAATTCAGCCATTTGCTCGCCGGACTGGTCAAGGACGGCAAGCCGGATCTGTGGACCGAGGCGGCAAAGGCCATCATGACCACCGACACCTATCCGAAAGTGGCGACAGCGACGGTCAAGCTCGGCGACACCGACGTCATCATCAATGGCATCTCCAAGGGCGCCGGCATGATCGCGCCCGATATGGCGACTATGCTGTCCTTCATCGCCACCGATGCGCCGATCGCCGCCCCCGTGCTGCAGGACTTGTTGTCGCGCGGCACGGCCAAGACCTTCAACGCCGTCACCGTCGACAGCGACACCTCGACCAGCGACACGCTGCTGTTGTTCGCCACCGGAGCCGCTGCCAAGCGCGGCGCGCCCGCCATCAGCGATCCCAAGGATGCCCGTCTCGGCGCCTTCCGCCGGGCGCTGGGCAAGGTGCTCAAATCGCTGGCGCTGCAAGTGGTGCGCGACGGCGAGGGCGCCCGCAAGCAGGTCGAAGTCACCGTTACCGGCGCCAAATCGGCGCGCTCGGCCAAGCGCATCGCGCTGTCCATCGCCAATTCGCCGCTGGTCAAGACGGCGGTTGCCGGCGAGGACGCCAATTGGGGCCGCGTCGTCATGGCCGTCGGCAAGGCCGGCGAGCCGGCCGATCGCGACCGGCTGTCGATCTGGTTCGGCGACAACCGTCTGGCGCATGAGGGCGAACGCGACCCGGGCTACTCCGAGGAAGCGACCTCGGCCTATATGAAGCGCGACGACATTCGCATCCGCGCCGATATCGGTATCGGCC
This sequence comes from Mesorhizobium sp. LSJC285A00, assembly GCF_000503155.1. Classification (NCBI taxonomy): domain Bacteria; kingdom Pseudomonadati; phylum Pseudomonadota; class Alphaproteobacteria; order Hyphomicrobiales; family Phyllobacteriaceae; genus Mesorhizobium; species Mesorhizobium sp. LSJC285A00. The sequence continues at coordinate 78,639 of NZ_AYVK01000049.1, read as the reverse complement.
GCGGCAAGGCGACGGTGTGGACCTGCGACCTCACCAAGGAATATGTCGCCATCAATGGCGATTACCGGAGTTGATGGGTTGGCTTCCAGGCATCCGGCAAGCATGCTGGCCATCGTGCGCCGCTACGAGGCGGCGGGTTTTCGCGCCTGGCCGGCGGCGGCCGTGCATTATGACGGCACCTGGGTGGTGCGGCTGACAGCCGGCCATCCGGCCAAGCGGCTGAACTCGGTCAACCCGCTCGATCCCGGCGACACCCAGCACATTGCCGAGCGCATCGGCCGCGCCAGCCGGCGCTTCGACGCCTATGGCAGGCCGCTGACCTTCCGCATCTCGCCGCTGTCGGGGCCGGACCTAGCCAAGCATCTCGACAATGAGGGCTGGAGCACATTCGACGAATCCCTGGTGATGCGGCTGCCGCTGGCGGACGCGCAACTGGCGCCGGCCATGGACCAGATTCCGCTGAAGGATATCAGCCGCTTTCTCGGCGCGTCGCTCAAGGTCAGCGGCTCGGATGCATCGCTGCGGCCCGGTCTTTCGGAAATCATCGGCGCTATCCAACCCGAAGTCGGGCTGTTTGCGCTGGAGGAAGGGGCCGACCCTCTGGCGGTGCTGATCTGCGTCCATGACGGCGATCTTGCCGGTCTGTTCGAGATCGCCACCGCCAAGTCGGCGCGCAATCAGGGCCATGGCCGCAACCTGATCCTGTCGGCGCTGAAGTGGGCGAGGCTGCGTGGCGCTCGCGAAGCCTGGCTGCAGGTCGAGGCCGGCAATGCGCCGGCGCTGGCGCTCTATCGCTCACTGGGCTTCGACGAAGTCTATCGCTACCACTATCGCCGGCCGCCGGGCGCATGAGCGAGATCACCGGCCAACGCCTGCTGCTGGTCGCCGCGTGCGCGCTGGTCGATACCGATGGGCGGGTGCTTCTGGCGCAGCGGCCCGAGGGCAAACAGCTTGCCGGCCTGTGGGAATTTCCCGGCGGCAAGGTAGAGCCAGGCGAGACGCCGGAACAATGCCTGATCCGCGAACTGCAGGAAGAAATCGGCATCGAGACTGACATTCCTTGCCTGGCGCCGCTCACCTTCGCCAGCCATTCCTATGATGATTTCCATCTCCTGATGCCCCTGTTCGTCTGCCGCCGCTTCCGCGGCATCGCGCAGCCCAGGGAAGGGCAGGCGTTGAAATGGGTGCGGCCAAAGCAGATGCGCGACTATCCCATGCCGCCGGCCGACGCGCCGCTAATCCAGTTCCTCATCGACCTGTTGTGATACAAAGCCATTTCGCGGTCTGATCTAGCCAGCGTTAATGGAAGATTTATCTCGTCGTGAAAAATTGCGGCAAAGCGGGTTCGCGGGGAGCGATTGCATGAGCCTCGACAGGGAATGGGACTCGATCCGGCCAGATCGCAGCTTTCGCGCCGCCGGCGTCGGCTTATTGCGCGTCACGCTGTTGTTCGGCTCGGCCGCAGTGGCGCTGGCGCTGATCGCGGTCCCCGTGCTGGACAACCAGACGCGATCATCCAGCCGCGATGCTCTTGCAGGCGGTCTCGACCCGATGAGCACGGGTTCGATCGGCTCGCGGGCCACCTATACGCTGCGCAGAAGCGTGCTGCAGCCCTCACCGAGCTCAGTCTGCATCATCCGCTCCGACGGCCAACGCAGCGGCGACTGCTGACCAACAAGGTCGACACCAGCTTGAGAACTTCCTCAACGCAGGCCCATTTCACAGCCTGTTAAGCTTGTGCCGTTAACCTTTCTTAACAGGTCGGCGATATGGTCGGGGATGAGAGGGATCGACGATCATGAAGCCATTGCTGCGCCGATTTTTGCAGGACGAAACAGGCGCCACGGCCATTGAATATGGCCTGATCGTTGCGGTGCTGTCGCTTGCCATCGTCGGGGGTGTCGGCAAGGCCAGCAATGCGATCCAGTTTCTGTTCAGCGACAACAACAGCAGGCTCGCAAACGCCTTCGCCGAGCACTGATCCGGAGCGCCGTCACCGCCCGCCGGGGTTTTCCAGTATCGTCTTCAGCGAGACCTTCGCCGAACCCGGTTTCAAGGGCTTTTGCTGCGAGGCATCGGGCGCCCAGCCCGACATCCAGACGATGGAAAAGCTTGCCCTGATGCGGCCATCAGCGTCCGAAAAGCGTTCGGCATAGATTTCGGCGGCACGGGTAAAATGCTTTCGCGCTCCCGGTCGCCGGCTGCGATCGGTCAGCGCGCTGGTTTCGCCCATCGCCCTGAGATCGGCAATGAGGTCGAAGAGGGTATCGTAGCGGACGGTCACCGTTTCGACGTCGGCCACCGGCAGCGCCAGTCCGGCGCGCTGCAGCAGTGCGCCGGCGTCGCGAACATCGGTGAAGGGGATGACACGCGGGCTGGCGCCGCCATAGAGNCGGTCTCGGCGGCGAGCAGGCTTTCGCGCAATTCGGAAAGCGTGCCGGCGCCGGCAAAGGCGCCGAGGAAAAGCCCGTCGGGCCGCAGAGCGCGGCGGATCTGCACCAGCATGCCGGGAATGTCGTTCATCGCCTGCAACGACAGAAGTGAAACGACGAGGTCGAGGCTTTCCGGCTGGAACGGCACTGTTTCCAGCGGTGCTATCAGCCCTGGCCGGCCGTCCAGAAACGCTGGATCTGCCTCGACGCGCACGATCTCCGCTGCCTTGCCGCTTGCAGCGACCACGTCCGTTGCGTCCGGCGTCTGGCAAAACAGCACCGCGGCCTTGCCGAATTTCCGCTCGACCGCGCCGAGCCGGTCGGCAAGGTCTTCCGCCGCCCGCCGCATCAGAAAATCCGCGCCGGCTACGGGGTGGGCCAGCGCCCTGCGCTTGCGCACCAGCCAAAGTTCAGTATCGATGATCGGCTGCAACGGTAGACATCCCTGTTTGTCTGTCTAGTGATATCCTGGCGCGGACGACAAAACCACGTGGCCGATCCGGTGATGGAGATCAAGAGCCTCGCTCAAATCATGTTGAAACTGGCCATGTTGGACTGGCCGGCGCGGATGCTGTTCCCGCCGGTCTGTGCCGGCTGTCGCAGGCACGTCTCGCAACCCGGCGTTTTGTGCGGTGCCTGCTGGCCGAAGCTGAGGCTGCTGGAGCGGCCATGGTGCGCGGTGATGGGCACGCCATTCACCCACGATATGGGCGAGGGATTCCTGTCGGCCGAGGCGATCGCCGATCCGCCGCCGTTCGAGCGGGCGCGGGCGGCTGTGGCCTATTCCGGTGTCGCCCGCCAGATGGTGCAAGGGCTGAAATACCAGGACCGCACCGATCTGGCGCCATGGATGGCGCGCTGGATGCTCCGCGCCGGGGCCGAGCTAGTTGCAGACGCCGATGTCGTCGTGCCGGTGCCGCTGCACTGGCGGCGCTTCTTTCGCCGGCAGTTCAACCAGTCGGCGGAGTTGGCAAGGGCGGTTGCGCAGCTTAGCGGGCTGCCTTTCTCGCCCTCGGCGGTCCGGCGCGTCAAGCTCACGCGCCAGCAGGTCGGGCTGGAGCGGCAGGAGCGCGAGGCCAATGTCCGCGCCGCCTTCCGTGTGCCTGCGGAAGCCGAAATCGAGATCACTGGGCGCCGCGTGCTTCTGGTCGACGATGTCTACACCACCGGCGCCACCGTGCGCTCGGTCGCCAGGGCGCTGAAGAAGGGCGGCGCCGGAGCGGTCGATGTGCTGACCTTCGCGCGTGTCCTGCCGGGGGACTTTCGGGCCGACGAGTCCGCGACTATATAAGGTCGAGGAAAGGCACGGACCGATGCTCGATGTGACGATTTACACCCGTATGATGTGCGGCTATTGCGCGGCGGCCAAGCGGCTGCTCGACCGCAAGGGCGTCGCCTACACCGAGCATGACGCTTCGTTTTCGCCGGAATTGCGCCAGGAAATGATTTCGCGGGCGCATGGCCGCTCGACCTTTCCGCAGATTTTCATCGGCGACACGCATGTCGGCGGCTCCGACGACCTCCACGAGTTGGAGGCACGGGGGCAGCTGGATAGGCTGCTTGCCAACGGCTCGACGACAAAGAGCGGTTCGTAGCGCCGCTCTATGTCTTTGTTTTTACGCAATTCCGGACGGAAAACCGTTACATACTTTTCCTGGAATTGCTCAAAGAGGACGTGACGATGGGTATTTTCAAGGCGGCGGCGATCCAGATGCGTTCGGGCGAGAGCCCCGAGCGCAACGCGGTCGATCTCGAACGGCTGGTGCGCGAAGCGGCAGGCCTCGGTGCAACCTACATCCAGACCCCGGAAATGACCGGTGCGCTGATCCGCGACAAGGAAGCCAGGGCTGCTTCCTTCACCTTGGAAGACAAGGACATCGTCGTGGCGGCCGCGCGCAAGCTCGCCAGCGAACTCGGCGTCTTCCTGCACATCGGCTCGACCGCCATCCTGCGCACCGACGGCAAGCTCGCCAACCGGGCGCTGCTGTTTGGGCCGGACGGCGCCACCCTTGCCACCTACGACAAGATCCACATGTTCGATGTCGACCTCGACAATGGCGAGAGCTGGCGCGAATCCGCCGCCTATGAGCCGGGCACCGAGGCCGTCGTCACCGAGATCGACGGCGCTAGTCTCGGCTTTGCCGTCTGCTACGATCTACGCTTTCCACAGCTGTTCCGCGCCGAGGCGATGGCCGGCGCCGACCTCTTGTCGGTGCCTGCCGCCTTCACCCGCCAGACCGGCGAGGCGCACTGGCATGTGCTGCTGCGAGCCCGAGCCATCGAGAACGGCGCCTATGTGGTTGCTGCAGCACAAGGTGGCCTGCATGAGGATGGCCGCGAAACCTATGGCCATTCGCTGATCGTCGACCCATGGGGTCGAATTCTCGCCGAGGCCGACCATGACGATCCGGAGGTGATCATCGCCGAGATCGACACGGCGCAGTCGTCGGCCGCGCGTAAGAAAATCCCCAATCTCAAGAACGCGCGTGATTTTGCCGTCAATGCCGGCGCAGTGGAAGCGCCGCGGCTCAGGGGCGCGGCTTCGTGATCCGCTTTGCCCTGATCTGCGAGCACGAGCACGAATTCGAGGGCTGGTTTCGCAGCAATGACGATTTCGACACGCAGAAGAAGCGCGGCTTCGTCGATTGCCCGAGCTGCGGCTCGCACAAGGTGCAAAAGGCGCTGATGGCGCCAGCCGTCTCCACCGCGCGGAAGCAGGAAACAATTGCGCTGGCCATGGGCGAAACCCAGAAGCAGGCTTTGGCGCAACTGAAGGCGATGGCCGAGAAGGTGCGCGAGAATGCCGACTATGTCGGCGACAAGTTTGCCGAAGAAGCGCGCAAGATCCATTTCGGCGAGAGCGATGCGCGCGGCATCTATGGCGAGGCGACGTTGGACGAAGCCAAGAGCTTGGCCGAGGATGGCATCGATTTCATGCCGATCCCGAGTTTTCCCGAGGAGCGCAATTGAGCGATCAGCTGGCGCTATCGATCAATTTGCCAAGCAACTGAGCCAGTGCCCCCCGCTCCGTGCCGGTGAGCCCGGCGAGGATTTCATGCTCGTTGGCGACGTGGGCGGTCAGGGCTTCGTCGATCAAGGCCAGACCTTTTTCGGTCAGTTGCACGACAATGCCACGCCGGTCGTTGGGGTGCGGGCCGCGCAGGATCAGTCCGGCCTTCTCAAGCCGGTCGAGCCGGTTGGTCATGGCGCCGGAGGTCACCATCGTCGCCTCGTAGAGAGCGGTCGGTGTCAGCGCGTAAGGCTGGCCGGAGCGGCGCAGCGTCGCCAGCACATCGAATTCGCCGGCCTGCAGTCCGAAACGGGCAAACAGCGGGGCGAGGCGCTCGCGGGCGATTAGCGAAGAGGCTTCGTTCAGCCGCCCAAGCACCAGCATCGGCGACACCTCCAGGTCCGGCCGTTCCCGCTTCCATTGCTCCACCGCCTTTGCCGCGCGATCCATCTGTCTCACCGCTAAGTATCTTGACGTTAAGAATCTTTGTGGTATGCTACCTCAAGATACAGTTTCGACCCAGTGCCGCAAGTGAGTGACGGGACCATCCGATGAAATTTCTCTGGGAATCGGCGCTTGGCCTGCTGGTCGTCACCGGCGGCCTGCTCGGCCTGACCCTGCCGTTCGGCAAGCTGGCGACGGCTGCCGGCGTTCCGGCCATGGTCTGGGCCTTCGTTATCTCGTTCGGCGCCGGGAGCGTGCTGCTGTGCCCGTTGCTCGCGAACGGCGAGCGCATGCGGCTCACGTCGCACAGACTGCGCTATTTCTTCATCACCGCCGCCGTGTCCTACGCCGTGCCCAATCTGCTGATGTTTTCGGCTATCCCGCATCTCGGCGCCGGCTATACCGGCATCATGTTCACGCTGTCGCCGGTCATCACACTGGTGTTTTCGATCCTGCTCGGCGTTCGACGGCCAAATACGCTCGGCAGTATCGGTATCGCCGTCGGCTTCATCGGCGCCGTCATGGTGGCGGTGACGCGCGGCGAGGCCGGCCAGCCGGCCGATGTCTACTGGGTGCTGGTCGGACTTTTGATCCCGGTCAGCCTTGCCGCCGGCAATATCTATCGCACCGTCGACTGGCCCGAAGGCACCGGTCCGATCGAACTGGCCGTCGGCAGCCACCTGGCCTCGGCGACGCTGCTGCTGATCGGCATTCTCACGCTGTTCGGCGTCGGCGCTTTCGCCCCGCTCAGGGCCGTGCCGCTGGTTGTCGTGGCGCAAGTCGCTTCGGCCTCGGCGATGTTTGCCTTCTTCTTCCGGCTGCAGGCCGTGGGCGGTCCGGTCTATCTCAGCCAGATCGGCTATGTGGCGGCGGCCGTCGGCCTGTTTGCCGGAACCATCTTCCTCGGCGAGCACTACCAGTTGCTGACCTGGGCCGGCGCGGTGATCATCACCGTCGGCGTGATCATCACCACCAAGGCGCAGAGCCAGAAGGCATAGGGTCTTTGGTTTACGCAATTCCCTAGGCAAAGCGCTATGCGCTTTTCCCGGGAAAACCGCTTCACACTTTGCTCGAACTGCTCAAGCTTAAATTTGGCTCGCGTCGAGGCGCTTCCGTAGCGCCGGCGGGGCGACGTTTCGCCAGGCCGTCCGAACGGCGCTGCGGAATGTCTGTTCGTCGCAGGCTTCGAGCATGATCGACGTCCATCCCTTTTGGCCCCAGCCGCCTGTCACGGGCCTGAAAACCGATGGCTCAGCCGCGGCCATCATCTCTTGCTGGTCCCGGTCGAGCTTGACGACAACACGGTCGGCTTCGGGCAGCGAGACGAAGATACGGTTGCGGACGCGGAAGTCAGCCTTGCCGAAATGCGATTGCTCGACCGTTTCGGGAAGATCGAGCGCCAGCTCTCGGGCCCTCATAGTGTCCACGGCCGCCCCTTCGTTCAGACCGATCGTTTTTCCGCCAGCACCATATAGTTGACGTCCATGTCCTTGGAGCGTGCCCAGCGGTCGGCGAGAGGATTGTAGGTCACGCCGGTGCGGTCGATGATGGTCATGGCGGCGCTGCCGAGCGCCTTTTCAAGCTCTTCGGGCCGCACCAGCTTGCCGAACTGGTGGGTGCCGCGCGGCAGCCAGCGCAGCACATATTCGGCGCCGATGATGGCCAGGCCCAGTGCCTTCAGCGTGCGGTTGATGGTGGCCACGAACATGATGCCGCCGGGCTTGACCATTTCGCCGCACTTGCCGATGAACAGGTCGACATCGGCAACATGCTCGACGACTTCCATGTTGAGGACGACGTCGAATTTCTCGCCGGAATCGGCCAAATCCTCAGCGGTCGTAGCGCGATAATCCACCGTCACGCCGCCTTCGGCCGCGTGCAGCTTCGCCACCTCGATGTTGGTTGCCGAGGCGTCGGCGCCGACCACTTCGGCGCCAAGCCTTGCCATCGGCTCGCACAATAACCCACCGCCGCAGCCGATATCGAGGAAACGCAGGCCTTCGAACGGCCGCGCCGCCCGCGGATCGCGGCCGAAGCGCGCCGCCACCTGGTCCCGAATATAGGCAAGCCGGACCGGGTTGAATTTGTGCAGCGGACGGAATTTGCCGTTCGGGTTCCACCATTCGGCGGCAAGCGCGGAAAAGCGTTCCACTTCTCCGGCATCGATTGTCGATCGTCGGGCCTCTGGCATGGGGCGGGTCTCCTCGGACGCTAGGAAGTCGGGTGCCGGGGCAAGAAAGTCAAGGCCGGTTTTATGCGACTGCTGGCAAGTCGACCTAGGGCCTCGAGATCACAATCGCCGCATGTCCCATCGCAACACTCGCGGGATCGATGGCCCGCATCGCTTCGCAATCGCCGATCTCGGCGATGATGCGGCCGGCGGCGGCGAGAGCCTGCTCGCGACTTCGCCAGCGCACGACATCGACCCAGCTGCCATCGTCCCGCCGCGCCAGGCAGCGGTTTACGAAACCAGGTTGCCGCGCCAGCCAGTCGGCGACCAGGTTGTTGGCGGCGGCAAAGCCCGCTTCCGCTCCAGGCTTGAGGCGAAAGGTGACGATTTCCAGGGCCTCGGTCATTTTGCGTCCAGCACGTCGCGCAATTTCGCCGCCAGCTGCTCGATGGTGAAGGGCTTGGCCAGGAAATGCACGTCATGGTCGAGCACGCCATTGTGGACGACGGCGTTCCTGGTGAAGCCGGTGGTGAAGATCACCTTCAGCTTCGGCATGCGCGCCAGCGCCTCCTCGGCGAGCTTGCGGCCATTCATCACCGGCATGACGATATCGGTGAACATGAGCGCCACACCAGGGTTGTCGCCCAGCTTTTCCAGCGCTTCCTGGCCGCTTGTGGCATGAATGACGGTGTAGCCGAGTTCGCGCATGGCATCCGTGGTGGAAGCCCGCACGCGTGGATCGTCCTCCACGACAAGGATGGTTTCGGTGACCGGCACGGCAGGATTTCCGGCTCGTTCCGAAGATATGGCGGCCTCTTCCGGGCCGAAGAAGCGCGGCAGGTAGATCCTGATCGTGGTGCCTTGGCGGGGTTCCGAGTAAATCTTGACGTGTCCGCCGGACTGTTTGACGAAGCCGAACACTTGGCTCAGCCCGAGGCCGGTGCCCTTGTCGACTGGCTTGGTGGTGAAAAATGGCTCGAAAGCCCGCTCCATGACGTCCGCCGGCATGCCGGCGCCGGTGTCGCTGACCGCAATCATTACATACTGGCCGGCTTTGACCTCGGCATGGGTGGCGGCGTAGCTCTCGTCGAGGTGGCTGTTGGCGGTCTCGATGGTCATCTTGCCGTCCTCGCCCATGGCGTCGCGCGCATTGACCGCCAGGTTGAGAATGGCATTTTCGAGCTGGCTCGGATCGGCATGGGTCTTCCACAGGCCGCCAGCCAGCACGGTTTCGATGCGGATGGTTTCGCCGAGCGCCCGCCGAAGCAGGTCCGACATGCCGGCGACCAGACGATTGGCGTCTACAACCTGAGGCGCGAGCGGCTGCTGGCGCGAGAAGGCAAGCAGCCGTGACGTCAAGTTTGCGGCCCGGGTCGCCGCATCGGTCGCCGCTTCGATGAATTTCATGATGTCGTGCTCGCCCCGCGTCAGCTTGCGCTGGGCGAGGTTCATGGCGCTGATGATCACCGCCAGCATGTTATTGAAATCGTGGGCGATACCGCCGGTCAGCTGGCCCACAGCCTCCATCTTCTGCATCTGGCGGATCTGCGATTCGGCCTTTTCACGCGTCTGGATTTCGTTGCCGAGCTCGATGTTCTTGCGCATCAGCTCTTCCTGGGCGATCGCCACTGCGCGGAACCGGCGGCGCGAAAGGCGAACCGTGTAGGCGCCAAGCAGGAAGATCGCCAGCAGCGCCGCTATCGAGCCGATTCGCAGCCAGTTTTCGACCCGGTCGGTATGAGCGTCGCGCGCGGCGATGGCTGCGCCGCCAATGCGCCGGATCGTGTCCATGCTGGCCCGGATCTGGTCCATGGCGGCCTTGCCCTGGCCGCTGCGGACCAGTTCCAGAGCTTTTGCCGCATCGCCGCGATCGTAGAGTGCAATCGTCTCAGCCAATTCGGCCTGGTTTTGTGAAAGCGCGTCCTTGACGTGGTTGATCTGCTGCACGAGTTCGTCGTCCGGCGCGGTCATGCCGTCGATGCGGGCAAGCTGGCCCGGAATGGCGTCGACCGCCTGCCGATAAGGCTGGAGGTAGGATTTCTCGCCGGTCAGGAGATAGCCGCGCTGGCTGGTCTCGGCCTCCTGAGCCATCGCAAGCAAACCGGAAAGCAATTCCTGATACTCGACCGCCTCGCGCGCGGCCTCACGATTGGCTCTCTGGGTCTCGACCAGCACGGCGCGTGTGCCGACGATCAACGCCAGCACGGCGAAGCCGATGAACAGCGGCAGCGATTGCCACCGCATGGCGCGTCGAAGGCGAACAATCATTCGATATGCCGGACCAAAAGGAGTTTCCCGCAGGCAGCATTTGGTAAGCGGCGGCGGGGCCGAACGCAATATGCCGCGATCCTGAAGCCGGCATCCGCCGCCAGCCTTGCGAAACCGTGATCATTTGGCTAAGGAGGCGCGCATTCAGCGGCCGGCTTCTGTCGAGCGCTTACTTCCCCTTTCGGTCCTGGGCCGGCTTCAGTCAAAGGCATTTCGCTTCCATGGCGCGCATCGTGATGAAATTCGGCGGAACCTCCGTCGCCGACATCGCCCGCATCCGCAATGTGGCGCGTCACGTCAAACGCGAGGTCGATGCCGGCCATGAGGTCGCTGTCGTGGTTTCGGCGATGGCGGGCAAGACCAATGAACTGGTTGGCTGGACGCGCGAAGCCTCGCCCATGCACGACGCGCGCGAGTATGACGCCGTGGTCGCCTCGGGCGAGCAGGTGACTGCCGGCCTGCTGGCGATCACACTGCAGAATATGGGCGTCCATGCCCGCTCCTGGCAGGGCTGGCAGATCCCGATCAAGACCGACAACGCGCATGGCGCGGCGCGCATCCTCGAAATTGACGGCGCGTTCCTGATCAAGCGCTTCGGCGAGGGCCAGGTGGCTGTCGTCGCCGGCTTCCAGGGCATCGGCCCGGACAACCGCATCGCCACGCTCGGCCGCGGCGGCTCCGACACAAGCGCGGTGGCCATTGCCGCGGCGGTCAAGGCCGACCGCTGCGACATCTACACCGATGTCGACGGCGTCTACACCACCGATCCCCGCATCGAGCCGAAGGCGCGGCGGCTCAACAAGATTTCGTTCGAGGAAATGCTCGAAATGGCCTCGCTCGGCGCCAAGGTCTTGCAGGTGCGCTCGGTCGAGCTTGCCATGGTGCACAGGGTGCGTACGTTCGTGCGGTCGTCCTTCGACGATCCCGATGCGCCCGGAATGGGGGATTTGCTCAATCCTCCGGGAACGCTCATTTGCGACGAGGAAGAGATCGTGGAACAGCAGGTCGTCACCGGAATTGCCTACGCCAAGGACGAAGCGCAGATTTCTCTGCGCCGCGTCGGCGACCGCCCGGGCGTTGCCGCCGGCATTTTCGGCCCGCTGGCCGAGGCCAACATCAATGTCGACATGATCGTCCAGAACATCTCAGAGGACGGCAAGTTCACCGACATGACCTTCACCGTGCCGTCCGGCGACGTGGACAAGGCGTTGGCCGTGCTGGAGCGTCTGAAGGCTTCGATCGGCTATGACGTGGTGCAGTCGGAAGCCGGCATGTCGAAGGTTTCGGTCATCGGCATCGGCATGCGCAGCCATGCCGGTGTGGCCGCCACCGCTTTCAAGGCGCTGGCCGACAAGGCGATCAACATCCGCGCCATCACTACCTCCGAGATCAAGATTTCGATACTGATCGACGGTCCCTACACGGAACTCGCGGTTCGCACTTTGCATTCCGTGTACGGTCTGGATAAGCAGTAGCGAGAGCGATTTGAGTTGTTGCGTGTGCGCCGGTCGCAGTGGAAACTGCGGCGGGCAAAATGCCCATTGGAGAAGAAGCCGCGATGCGTGATACGGCCAGTGGCCCGCGCGTTCTGCTGAAACGGCTCCGCGAGCTCATGCAGGAGCCGCTGGAGCCGCAGGAGCGGCTCGACCGGATCGTGCGCGACATCGCCTCCAACATGGTCGCCGAGGTCTGCTCGCTCTATGTGTTGCGCGCCGATTCGGTGCTCGAACTCTATGCCACCGAAGGTCTGAACCCGAACGCCGTCCATCTGGCGCAGCTGCGGCTGGGGCAGGGCCTCGTCGGCACCATTGCCGCGAGCGCGCGGCCGCTCAACCTCTCAAATGCGCAGGAACATCCGGCCTTCGCCTACCTGCCGGAGACGGGCGAAGAGATCTACAATTCCTTCCTCGGCGTGCCCGTACTCAGGGCAGGGCGCACGCTGGGCGTGCTGGTGGTGCAGAACAAGACCATGCGCCACTACCGCGACGACGAGGTCGAGGCGCTGGAAACGACCGCCATGGTGATCGCCGAGATGATCGCCACCGGCGATCTCGCGCGCCTGACCCGGCCCGGCCTCGAACTCGACCTGCGCCGTCCCGTCAGCTTTACCGGCCTGTCCTTCAACGAGGGCGTCGGCCTCGGCCATGTCGTGCTGCATGAGCCACGCATCGTCGTCACCAATCTGTTCAACGAGGACAGTGAGGAAGAGGTGCGCCGGCTGGAGACGTCGCTCGGTTCGCTCAGGCTTTCCATCGACGACATGCTGGAGCGGCGCGATGTCGCCTTCGAGGGAGAACATCGCGAGGTGCTCGAGGCGTATCGCATGTTTGCCAACGACCGCGGCTGGGTGCGCCGGCTGGAAGAGGCGATCCGCAACGGCCTGACAGCGGAAGCGGCGGTGGAAAAGGTCCAAAGCGACATGCGCGCCCGCATGCTGCACATGACCGATCCTTATTTGCGCGAGAGGATGAGCGACTTCGACGATCTCGCCAACCGGCTGCTGCGCCAGCTGATGGGGCGCGGGCCTGACGACGTCGCGGCGTCACTGCCGAAGGATGCCATCCTGGTCGCGCGCTCGATGGGCGCGGCCGAACTGCTTGATTATCCCAGGGACAAGCTGCGCGGCGTGGTGCTGGAAGACGGCGCTGCCACCAGCCATGTCGTCATCGTAGCGCGCGCCATGGGCATTCCGGTCGCCGGCCAGATGAAGGGCGCCGTTTCCATGGCGGAAAACGGCGATGCCATCATCGTCGACGGCGAGGAAGGCACCATCCATCTGCGGCCGCAGCCCGACCTCGAAGCTGCCTATGCCGAAAAAGTGCGCTTCCGGGCGCGCCGGCAGGAAGTCTACCGGGAACTGCGCAAGAAGCCGTCGGTGACCAAGGACGGCGTCCAGGTCGACCTGCTGATGAATGCGGGCCTGGCCGTCGACCTGCCGCAGCTGGCCGAGGCGGGTGCGGCCGGCATCGGCCTGTTCCGCACCGAATTGCAGTTCATGGTCGCCTCGACCTTCCCGCGCGCCGAGGCGCAGGAGCGGCTCTACCGCGACGTGCTGGACGCGGCGCGTGGCAAGCCGGTCACCTTCCGCACCATCGACATCGGCGGCGACAAGGTGCTGCCCTACTTCAAGGGCGCTGTCCAGGAAGAAAACCCTGCGCTCGGCTGGCGCGCGATCCGGCTGACGCTCGACCGGCCGGGTCTGCTCAGGACCCAGATCCGCGCTCTGCTGAAGGCCTGCGGCGGGCGCGAACTGAAGCTGATGCTGCCGATGGTGACCGAGCTCGGCGAAATCGCCCAGGCGCGCGAGATCATCGACCGCGAAGTGCGGCATCTCTCCCGCTTTGCCCACCATCTGCCGACCAGCCTCAAGGTGGGCGCCATGCTGGAAGTGCCGTCGCTGCTGTTCCAGCTCGACGAGTTGATGAAGGCGGTCGATTTCGTCTCGGTCGGCTCCAACGACCTGTTCCAGTTCGTCATGGCGGTCGATCGGGGGAACACGCAGCTCTCCGACCGCTTCGACACGCTGTCGACGCCGTTCCTGCGGGTTCTGAAGCAGATCGCCGACGCCGGGGTTCGCAACCACACGCCGGTGACGCTGTGCGGCGAGCTTGCCGGAAAACCCATTTCCGCCATGGCGCTGATCGGCCTCGGCTACCGCTCGATCTCGATGTCTCCAGCCTCGATCGGCCCGGTCAAGGCGATGTTGACCGAACTGCCACTGGAGGAATTGGAGGCTTTCTTTGCCGACAATCTGATGGCGCCAGCTCAAGGGCTGCCGATGCGGGCGCTGCTGCAGGCCTTCGCCGACGACCGCTCCATCCCGCTATAGCATTAGCCATGGTCAATCTTCCCCGCGAGCGTATGGATCAGGTCGTCAAGCGTTTCGAGATGCTCGAAGCGCAGATGTCGGCCGGCCCGGCGGCCGATGCCTATGTGAAGATGGCTTCCGAATATGCCGAGCTGCAGGACATGGTGGCCAAGGTCAGGGAACTGCGCTCAGTCGAGCGCGAGCAAGCCGACCTCGAGGCGATGCTTGCCGACAAGGGCACCGACGCAGAGATGCGGGCCTTGGCGGAGGCAGATTTGCCGGGCGTCGAAGCGCGTATCGAAGAGCTGCAGAAGGACATCCAGATCCTGCTGTTGCCCAAGGACGCGGCCGACGACAAGAACGCCATCCTTGAAATCCGCGCCGGCACCGGCGGCGATGAGGCGGCATTGTTCGCCGGCGACCTGTTTCGCATGTATGAGCGCTATGCCGCCGAACGCGGCTGGCGCTTCGAGACGGTGTCGGCCAGCGACGGCGATGCCGGCGGCTTCAAGGAAATCATCGCCACCATTTCCGGTAGGGGCGTCTTTGCCCATCTGAAATTCGAATCCGGCGTGCACCGCGTGCAGCGCGTGCCGGCGACCGAGGCCAGCGGGCGCATCCACACCTCGGCGGCGACGGTGGCCGTTCTGCCGGAAGCCGAAGAGGTCGACATCGACATCCGCGCCGAAGACATCCGCATCGACACGATGCGCGCCTCGGGTTCGGGTGGCCAGCACGTCAACACCACCGATTCGGCCGTGCGCATCACCCATTTGCCGACCGGTATCATGGTGGTGCAGGCGGAGAAGTCGCAGCATCAGAACCGGGCGAAAGCCATGCAGATTCTGCGTGCGCGGCTTTACGACCTCGAGCGCAGCAAGGCGGACGAGGAGCGCTCGGAGTCACGCAAATCGCAGGTTGGTTCGGGCGACCGTTCGGAGCGCATCCGCACCTACAATTTCCCGCAGGGCCGCCTTACCGACCATCGTATCAACCTGACGCTCTACAAGCTCGACCGGGTGATGATGGGCGAGCTCGATGAGGTCATCAATGCGCTGATTGCCGACCATCAGTCGAAGCTGCTCGCCGATATTGGCCTCGATGGCTGACATGTTGCCCGGCGCGCTCGGGCCGTTGTTGCGGGTGGCGCGGGAGCGGCTTGCCGCGGCCGGCCTTTCCGACTCGGCGCTGGATGCCAGGCTGATCGTCGAACATTTTTCCGGCACGGACCGGACGCAGGCGATCGCCGACCCGCAATGGACGGTCGATGCGGGTGCGGTTGCCGCAATCGGCGCTGCTCTGCAGCGCCGCATGGCCGGCGAACCGGTGCACCGCATCCTCGGGTTTCGCGAGTTTTACGGCCTGCGGCTGTCGCTGTCGCCGGAAACGCTGGAGCCGCGGCCGGACACCGAAACGCTGGTCGAGGCGATCCTGCCTTTTGCCGGAGCGACGGCCGAAAGGCTGGGGGAATGCCGTATCCTCGATCTCGGCACCGGTACCGGCGCGATAGCGCTGGCGCTGCTCAGCGCGGTTCCGGCCGCGACCGCCACCGGGGTCGATATTTCGCACGACGCGCTGGCAACCGCGATACGCAATGCCGAGCAACTTGGACTCGCCGGCCGGTTCGTGGGGCTGCAGTCCGACTGGTTCGAAAAAGTTTCGGGCCGATACCATGTAATTGCCGCAAACCCTCCCTATATACCGTCTGGAGACATTGGAAATCTGCAGGACGAGGTCCGCGATTTCGATCCGCACAGAGCCCTTGATGGCGGTGTGGGCGGTCTTGGCCCCTACAGGATCATCGCCGCCGAGGCGGCAAAGTTTCTGGAAGCACAAGGCAAGATAGCGGTCGAGATCGGCCACACGCAGCGCAATGAGGTCAAAGACATATTCGCGGCAGCCGGCTACAGGCTGGCCGGGGCATTTGTCGACCTTGGCGGAAACGACAGGGTTCTTATGTTTGAACAGGGAAAGCCTTGACGCAGTGCAAAAAAGCGCTTGGCAATGCCGGGGAATGCGGCTAGGGTCCGCCCTAACCGGATGAGACGAAGCAGGCAGTGCTCTTAGCGATTCGGTTTTCCTCGGAAATAGCTGCCTTCTTGCGCAAACGACGCCCAAGCTTCGTGCGGGAATCGTCCGGCAAGTGATGTAACCGGAACAGGATGACACGTGGCGCCAACGCAATTGATGCGGGCGAACGCCGGTGAAGAAACGAAACGGCTGGCTGCATGAGCGCCTCCGTTCGTGAAACGTTTTTCGAAAATTTCAAAATGAAGAGAGTCTTATGAGGCCACAACAGCAGAACAGGCGCATGCGCGGTCGCAACAACAATGGCGGCGGCGGTGGCAACAACAATAACAACAACAACAACCGCAAGGGCCCAAATCCCCTGACGCGCAACTACGAGAGCAACGGCCCGGACGTGAAAATCCGTGGATCGGCTCAGCAGATCGCCGAAAAATACGCCACTCTGGCCCGTGATGCGCAAAGCTCCGGCGACCGGGTTATGGCGGAAAATTACCTCCAGCACGCCGAGCACTACAACCGCATCATTGCCGCCGCACAGGCGCAGATGCCGATCCAGAATGCCCCGCAGAACCGCGACGAATTCGACGACGATGAAGATCGCGACGATTTTGACAATGCCGGCAGCGGCAATGGCGGCGAGACGCAAGCGCCGATGGCGAACCACGGCAACGGTCCGCAGCCGACGATTGAGGGCACGCCGGCCGAACTCGCATACGGCCAGGAAAACGGCCGCGAGAACAACAGTGGCCGTGATAATAATGGCCGTGACAATAATGGCCGCAACAACAACGGCCGCGACAACAATGGCCGTAACCGTGACCGCCGCCCCAATGGCGGCTATGGCCAGAACGACCAGCGTGGCGACTTTGCCCAGCGTGGCGAGCAGAACGGCCAGCGCGGCGACCAGCAGCGCTTCACCGAAACCCCGGCACAGGCGGAAACCGTTTCCGCCGTTGAGCCCGAAGCCGAGAGCGGTTTCTCCGAGCCGGCGCCGCTGTACGAAAACCTGTCGCCGGCGGCTCTTGCCGCCCGGGCCGAACTCAATGAGGCAGCCGCCGAGAGCGGCGCTGCCCGTCGCCCGCGGCGTCCGCGCCGCCCGCGCAACAATGCCGATCAGGTCGGTGACGAACAGTCTGGTGGTGGCAAGGTGGTGGATGGCGCCGGCGAGACCGCTGCCGCTGTTGACGTGGTTGATGCGGCGCCGGCCGAAAGCCCTGCCGGCGACCCGTTCGCCGTCGACGCCAACAACTGACCCACAAGACATAAGTCGATGAAACGGCGGAGAGAAATCTCCGCCGTTTTCGTTTGCTCGGCGATGCAATATCATCAGCCGGACGTCTTGAGCGGCAATGGCTTGCGCCCCATATCTGGCGTGAACTGGACCCGGCTCGGATGAGCGGGTCCGTCACCGCAATCTGATCCGGTGCCGCAAAGCGGGCCGGTGATGGAAGGAGACAGATATGAACCTCGAGAAATACTCCGAGCGCGTCCGCGGATTCATTCAGTCCGCCCAGACCATGGCGCTCTCGCGCAATCACCAGCAATTCACTCCCGAACATATGCTGAAGGTCCTCGTCGATGACGATGAGGGGCTGGCCGCCTCGCTGATCGAGCGCGCCGGCGGCAACGTGCGCGACGTCAAGCTTGGCGTCGAGACCGCCCTTGAGGCCATGCCCAAGGTGGAAGGCGGCAACGGCCAGCTTTATCTCGCGCAGCCGCTGGCCAAGGTGTTTTCGACCGCCGAGGAATTGGCCAAGAAAGCCGGCGACAGCTTTGTCACGGTTGAACGGCTTTTGCAGGCTCTGGCCATGGAGAAGTCGGCCAAGACGGCCGATATCCTGTCCAAGGCCGGCGTCACAGCGCAGGCGCTGAACCAGGTGATCAACGACGTCCGCAAGGGCCGTACCGCCGATTCGGCGAGCGCCGAGCAGGGCTATGACGCGCTGAAGAAATACGCGCGCGACCTTACCGCCGATGCCCGCGCCGGCAAGCTCGACCCTGTGATTGGCCGTGACGACGAGATCCGCCGCACCATCCAGGTGCTGTCGCGGCGTACCAAGAACAACCCGGTGCTGATCGGCGAGCCGGGCGTCGGCAAAACGGCGATCGCCGAAGGTCTGGCGCTGCGCATCGTCAACGGCGACGTGCCGGAATCGCTGAAGGACAAGCAGTTGATGGCGCTCGACATGGGCGCGCTGATTGCCGGCGCCAAATATCGCGGCGAGTTCGAGGAGCGGCTGAAGGCCGTGCTCAACGAAGTCACCTCGGCGGCCGGCGGCATCATCCTGTTCATCGACGAGATGCACACGCTGGTCGGCGCCGGCAAGGCCGATGGCGCCATGGACGCTTCGAACCTGTTGAAGCCGGCGCTGGCGCGCGGCGAACTGCACTGCGTCGGCGCGACCACGCTCGATGAATACAGGAAGCATGTCGAGAAGGACGCGGCCCTTGCCCGCCGGTTCCAGCCGGTCTTCGTCAACGAGCCATCGGTGGAAGATACCGTGTCGATCCTGCGTGGCCTCAAGGAGAAGTACGAGCAGCACCACAAGGTGCGCATCTCGGATTCGGCGCTGGTCGCGGCGGCGACCTTGTCCAACCGCTACATCGCCGACCGTTTCCTGCCGGACAAGGCGATCGACCTTGTCGACGAGGCCGCGTCGCGGCTGAGGATGCAGGTCGATTCCAAGCCCGAGGCGCTGGACGAGATCGATCGCCGCATCATGCAGCTCAAGATCGAGCGCGAGGCACTGAAGGTCGAGAAGGACGAGGCGTCAAAGGACCGGCTCGCGCGTCTCGAAAAGGAACTCGTCGGCCTCGAGGAGGAATCGACCGAGATCACCGCCAAATGGCAGTCGGAGAAGCAGAAGCTTGGCCTCGCCGCTGACCTCAAGAAGCAACTCGACGCGGCCCGCAACGACCTCGCCATTGCCCAGCGCAAGGGTGAATTCCAGCGCGCCGGCGAGCTTGCCTATGGCAAGATCCCGGAACTGGAAAAGAAGCTGAAGGAAGCCGAAGCCCAGGACGGCAAGGCCGGCATGGTCGAAGAGGTGGTCACGCCCGACCACGTCGCCCATATCGTGTCGCGTTGGACCGGCATTCCAGTCGACAAGATGCTGCAGGGCGAGCGCGACAAGCTGCTGCGCATGGAAGACGAGATCGGCAAGCGAGTCGTCGGCCAGGGCGAAGCGGTACAGGCGGTGTCCAAGGCCGTGCGTCGTGCCCGGGCCGGGCTGCAGGATCCGAACCGGCCGATCGGCTCGTTCATGTTCCTCGGACCGACCGGCGTCGGCAAGACCGAACTGACCAAGGCGCTGGCCAATTTCCTGTTCGACGACGAGAGCGCCATGGTGCGCATCGACATGTCGGAATACATGGAGAAGCACTCGGTCGCCCGGCTGATCGGAGCGCCTCCCGGTTATGTCGGCTATGAGGAAGGCGGTGCGCTGACCGAAGCGGTGCGGCGCCGGCCCTATCAGGTCGTGCTGTTCGACGAGATCGAGAAGGCGCATCCGGATGTCTTCAACGTGCTGTTGCAGGTGCTCGACGACGGGCGGCTGACCGACGGGCAGGGCCGCACGGTCGACTTCCGCAACACGCTGATCGTCATGACGTCGAACCTCGGCGCCGAATATCTGGTCAATCTCGGCGAAGAGCAGGACGTCGATGCCGTGCGCGACGAGGTTATGAGCGTGGTGAGAGCCTCGTTCAGGCCGGAGTTCCTCAACCGCGTCGACGAGGTGATCCTGTTCCACCGGCTGCGCCGGCAGGATATGGGCCGCATCGTCGAGATCCAGCTCAAGCGGCTGGAAAGCCTGCTCGCCGACCGCAAGATCACACTGTCGCTCGACCAGGATTCGATCGACTGGCTGGCGGCGAAGGGCTACGACCCGGCCTATGGTGCGCGGCCGCTGAAGCGGGTGATGCAGAAGGACCTGCAAGATCCGCTGGCGGAAAAAATCCTGCTTGGCGAGATACTCGACGGCTCGACCGTCAAGGTTACCGCCGGCTCCGACCGGTTGAATTTCCGGTCCAGGCCCACTGTGGTGCCGACCGACGCGGCAGCCTGATCCAACGCCGCGCGTCCGACCGGACGCGCGGCGTTTTGTTATGAAACAACAATCCTTTGACGGGGGTGCAGGTGACGCTGGACGACTACAACAGCTTCTGCGCCTCGCTGCCGCAGACGACGCACGTCGTGCAGTGGGGCGGGGCCGATGTCTGGAAAGTCGGTGGCAAGGTCTTCACCATCGCCGGCCATGACCGGGAGGGTGGCGTCTTCGTCGCCTTCAAATGCTCTGAAATGGCTTATGACGTGCTGAAGGATCAGCCCGGCTGCCGGCCGGCGCCCTATCTCGCCTCGCGCGGCATGAAATGGATCCAGCGTCAGACAAGCCAGAGCATGGATGATGATGCGCTGAAGGACTATCTCGGCGAAAGCCACCGCCTCGTCGTCCTCAAGCTGACGAAGCAGACGCGCAAGGAATTGGGCCTGTAGCAACCAGTAATCCGCCATCTTCATGCCCGGTTCATGTTGGAAAGCTTATGTTTTGGTTTGCTGGCGAAGGGGTTTGCCTGCAGGCTTTTGACGGTCAGGACGTTCCTTGCGCATCCAAACGGTGGCGAGAACGTTCTGATGGGAACACTGCCGGGCGGCGGAAATTACGCATGACCCCGAAAATCGAAATTCGATTTTCGGAAAGGATCATGCGCAGACATGAAGTGTTACAGCGTCCTTTGCGCGTCCAAACGGACGCGCGGCGCTGTAAGTACCGGAGAGTTTGACCACCATGTTCCGCACGATCCTTGCCTTTTCGGTGCTCGCCGCCGGGCTGCTCACGTCCAGCGCCATGGCATCGCCGACTATGGACAACGCACTGCCGGCCGTCCGCGCCGCCGATAGCGGCGGCATTGTGCTTGCCCAGGACGGCAATCTCGACATCTATTACGACGCCAGGGGCAACCGCGTCATCGTCGATGCCGAGACCGGCAAGGTCATCGCCATCCAGCCGCCGCAGACCAGGCTCGACCGCCGCGCGCTGCGCCGGGAAATGCGGGCACGTGAGCTTGGACGCGCACCGGTCGAAGACGACGACCGCTACTATCTCGACGATCCCGAAGACATGGCGCGTTTCCGCCGCAGGCAACTGGACGATCAGGGACGAATCCCCGGCCCGCCGGTTGATGAATACGATCCTGAAAGCGACAGATTCCTGGGGGCCGCTCCGCAGGATGATGCCAATGACAGCGACACCTATCCGGAAGCGCCGAAATCCGCTGAACCGCGGCCCGTCAAGCGCAAGCCGCTGAACGAAGCCTCTATCGATCCCGCCGAACCGGCGGCGCCCGCCGACCAGGGCGCGCTGCCGCCGAAAGCCGGTGGCAAGACCGTGGTCGATCCCTCGCTTTCACTCGGCGCACGCCAGGATGTAGCCGCCTTGCAGGTGCTGCTCGACCGCGCCGGCGCTTCACCCGGCGTCGTCGACGGGCGCTTCGGCTCCAATGTCGACAAGGCGCTTGCCGCCTACAACCAGATCACCGGCAGCAATCTGCGCTCGACCGACGCGGTCGGCATCCAGGCTGCGCTGGCGCAAACCGGTGGCGATGCTTTCGCCAATTATACGATCACGCCCGAAGACGCGGCGGGGCCTTATGTCGCCTCGATACCGGAAGATTACAGCCAGAAGGCGCAACTCGACCGCATGGCTTACACCTCCGTCACCGAAGCCTTGGCCGAACGCTTCCACATGGATGAGAACTACCTGAAGGGGCTCAATCCCGAGGCAGACTTCAGCCGTCCCGGCACCATCATCAAGGTCGCCAATTTCGGCAGGCTGGTGGCGACGCCGGTCGCTCGCATCGTCGCCGACAAGGACAAGAAGCAGGTGTTCGCCTATGACGCCGGTGGCAAGCTGGTCGCGGCCTATCCGGCCACCATCGGTTCAGCCGACACGCCCTCGCCGACCGGCACCCATACGGTGTCGCGCGTCGCGCTCGATCCGAACTACACCTACAACCCCAGCATCAATTTCAAGCAGGGCCAGAACGACAAGATCCTGACCATCCCGCCTGGTCCGAACGGCCCGGTCGGCTCGGTGTGGATCGCGCTGGACAAGCCGACCTATGGCATTCACGGCACGCCCGATCCCTCCAAGATCGGCAAGACCGAAAGCCATGGCTGCGTGCGCCTGACAAATTGGGATGCGCGTGAACTGGCCAAGCTGGTGTCGTCGGGCGTCACCGTCGAGTTCGTCGGCGGTCCCTCGGCCGATGATGTTGCGGAGCAAGTGAGCGCTCCAGCGCAGTGATATCGGCCTGCCCATAAGGCAGGGCGATATCCAAAGCTGGATTCATGAGCGCAGGGTGCTGGCTGGTTGTTGCCGGCCCGCAACAAGTCTAAGCAGACGCTCATGAAGTCTCCGAGCGAAGCCGCAGCCGTTCCCCTGACCAGGTCGCTTTCCAACGGTACATTTTGCCCGCAGTCGCAGCGCAAGTTCGTGCTGGTAGCGGCGATCCTGGCGTCAGCGCTCGGCTTCATCGACGGGTCGATCCTGGCCATTGCCATGCCGGCAATGCGCGTCGACCTCGGCGCCAGCCTGGCCGAGGTCCAGTGGATTTCCAACGCCTATGCGCTGACGCTGTCGGCGCTGATTCTGGCCGGCGGCGCCGCCGGCGACCGGTTTGGCCTCAGGCGCGCCTTCGTTGCCGGCATTGCGCTGTTCATCGTCGCTTCGCTGGCCTGCGCGGTGGCGCCGAATGCGCTGGTGCTCATCGCCTTTCGCGCCATTCAGGGCATTGGTGCGGCGATCATGGTGCCGGGCAGCCTAGCCATCATCGCCAAGGCCTATCCGAAGAAGGAGCGCGGCCGGGCGATCGGCATCTGGGCCGCCGCCTCGGCGCTGACGACTGCGCTCGGTCCGGTGCTCGGCGGCTTCGTTCTGTCGGCCTTTGGCGGCGGTATCTGGCGGGCGATCTTCGCCGTCAACCTGCCGCTCGGGCTGATCTCGATCTATCTCCTGCTGGCCAAGATTCCCGCCGACGCGCCGACGGAGAAGCGAAGCCTCGATCTCGGCGGCGCGGCTCTCGCCACGCTTGCCTTCGGGGCGCTTGCCTACGGACTGACCTCGATGAGCGCCGAAGGCAGCGGGCTGATGTCGGGGCCGAGCATCGCCGCAGGCGCCGTGCTGCTTATCATCTTCATCGTCTTCGAGCTTCGGCAGCGCGAGCCGATGATCGATCTCAAGCTGTTTCGGATCGGCGCCTTTGCCGGCGCCAACCTCGCCACCTTCTTCCTGTATTTCGCCCTGTCGGCCAATCTGTTCTACCTGCCGATGCTGTTGATCGCCGGATGGGGGCTGAGCACCAAAGAGGTCGGTTTCATCTTCCTGCCGCTGTCGGCGTCGATCGCGCTGCTGTCGGGTCTCGTCGGCCAGTGGTCGGATCGCATCGGTCCGCGTTTTCCGATCGCCAGCGGCTGCCTGGTAGTTGCCATCGCCTTTGCCGGGCTGGCTTTGCTCACTCATGCCGGCATGCACAATTTCTGGACCGGTATCTTTCCGCTGATGGCCGTGATGGGGCTCGGCATGGCGCTGGTGGTGTCGCCGCTGTCGACGGCGGTCATGACCGCGGTCGAGGACAAGGATACCGGCGCCGCTTCCGGCATCAACAATGCGGTTTCGCGCATTGGCGGGCTGATTGCTGTGGCGGCGATGGGCTCGCTCGCGGCCTGGGTCTATTCGACGATGCTCGATACCAGCGCTAGGCCGGGCATTCCGGGATTCGGCGAACCGGCATTGGCCGGCCTGGCGCCAGACCTTGATGCAACACGGCTCGCCGCCAGCGATGCGGCGTTCGCGGCCGTGTCGACAGTGACGGCCGTGCTTTGCCTGCTTGCCGCTATTATCGCCTGGGCCACCGTTTCGGGGCAAAACCTGCCTTGGTCACGAGCCGAAGAGGAGCAGTCGACCTGATTCGGAGCCGACCCGATTCGGAATGCTCTGATGGGGCGATTATGATTCGCCGGCGTCGAGCGTGACGGCTTAAAGCGCGTCGCGCTGAAACGGATTCATACGACGCGCTTTAAGTGTTTGTTTTGAGGCATGTCGTTGTCCCAGAACCGCGGCACACTTCTGGGCGACATGCATTAGCCTTCGATCTTGGCGCTCGCGACCTTCAGCGGATTGCTGTCTTCCTGCTTGAGCAGTTCATCGATGCGCTCGCGCTCGCGCTTGAAAGCGACCAGGTCGTCGCCCTTCAGCACCTTGCCGACCGGCAGGCGCACGCGCATCGGGTCGACCTTGGTGCCGTTGACGATCAGCTCGTAGTGAAGATGCGGGCCGGTGGAGAGGCCGGTCTGACCGAGGAAGCCGATGGTCTGGCCCTGGCGGACATGAACGCCCGGTTCGATGCCTTTGGCAAAGGCGCTCTGGTGATTGTAGGAGGTCTCGTAGCCATTGGCATGGCGGATGATGATCTGTTTGCCGTAGCCGCCGGCCCAGCCGGCCTTTTCGATGGTGCCGTTGCCGGCGGCGATGATCGGCGTTCCGATCGGCGCCGCCCAGTCGACGCCGGTATGCATGCGGACATAACCGAGGATCGGATGTCGGCGGGCGCCGAAGCCGGAGCGGAATTTCCCGGCGGGCAGGGGGTTGCGCAACAGGAACTGCTCGGCGCTAGATCCGTCCTCGTCGAAATAGTCGGTCGAGCCGTCCTGCATCTGGAATCGGTAGAAATTGCGCGTCTGGCCGCCGAAGGTCGACGAGACATAGAGCAGTGCCGATTCGTCGGAGGCCTGGTCGTCGCCGTCCGGCTGCGAGAACAGCACGTCGATGCGGTCCGATGGATTGAGCCTGGACTGGAAGTCGACGCCGGAGGCCAGGAGCTTGACCAGTTGCTGGGTCAGCTTCTTCGACATGCCGTAGGAATAGGCGGCGCGGTAGATGCCGTCATAGACGTTCGGCAGATTGCCGCGCACCACCACCGGCGCCGACGAATCATCGAACGCGGTCAGCAATTCGGGGTTCGGCTCCGGTTCCTGCGCCGGCACATACTGGCCGCGGTCGTCGAGCGCGATGGTGACGATGTGCGTTGTCTTGTCATAGACGCTGGTGCGAACGACCTTGGCGGCGTCGCCATGTACCTCGAGCCCGACCCGCAGCACGGTTCCGGCCTTCAGCGCCGGTGCGTTGAGCAGCTTACCGATCGCCTCCGCCATGCCGGTGGCGTCATCGCCCGTATAGCCCGAATCAGCGAAAGCCTCGGCAATGTCGCGGTCCCTGGTGAAGGGAATGATTTCCTCGGCGAAAGCCGGGGTCTGGTCGTCGAGCGCGACGCGCGGCGCCACCGAGACGTTTTCCGGCACGATCTTGACGTCGTAGGAGCCGGCCATCGATTCGGCGAAGGCATCGCCGAATCGCTGCGGGTCGACATAATGCAGCGAGGCGACCTGCACGGCGCCGTCGCTGAGGTCGGTGCCGGCTTCGCGCACCACTTTTTCCACCTCGTCGGCGGACAGGTCGCTTTTTTCATCGAAGGAGGCCGTCTCGACCGGGAAATCGACTGTCTTGAGGCTCATCTCGCTTTCGACCTTGGCGCCGTAGATCTGGCCGCCAACCGCGGAGGCCGTCGCCGGCTGCGCCGGCGTCGAGTCGCCATCGTCGCCGAACACCTGCATCGGGTCGAAAGGCGGATAGGCGCGGTTGGTGGTGTGGCCGGCGGCCAGCGCCATCTTGATCTGCACGAACGGCATGGTGTGGATAACGTCGCGGTCACCGACCTTGGTCACCATCGACACTTCCATGCGCCGGCGGTCCTTGGCCTTGGCGATCTGGCGCGGCGCCACCAGCCTGGTGGTCTTGGCGACCTCGCCGGAATCGCCGCCGCTTTCGAGCTGGGCCAGTTCGGCGATTTCGGGCGGGGTTGCCAACTGCTGGCGGCCGTCAAGGGCGGCAAACAACGCCACGCCCATCAGCACACTCGAGGT
>NZ_AYVK01000049.1:0-47500 GCF_000503155.1 Mesorhizobium sp. LSJC285A00 | reverse complement strand
AACTTCGGAAGAAGCGTGACCCTTTTCTACGCAAGTAGAGGAGGGTGGCACAGACCAGGGGGTAGCGACTGTTTATCAAAAACACAGGGCTCTGCGAAGTCGCAAGACGACGTATAGGGTCTGACGCCTGCCCGGTGCTGGAAGGTTAAGAGGAGGGGTGCAAGCTCTGAATCGAAGCCCCAGTAAACGGCGGCCGTAACTATAACGGTCCTAAGGTAGCGAAATTCCTTGTCGGGTAAGTTCCGACCTGCACGAATGGCGTAACGACTTCCCCGCTGTCTCCAGCATAGACTCAGTGAAATTGAATTCCCCGTGAAGATGCGGGGTTCCTGCGGTTAGACGGAAAGACCCCGTGCACCTTTACTATAGCTTTACATTGGCATTCGTAGTGGCATGTGTAGGATAGGTGGTAGGCTTTGAAACCTGGGCGCCAGCTCAGGTGGAGCCACCCTTGAAATACCACCCTTATTACTATGGATGTCTAACCGCGGCCCGTTATCCGGGTCCGGGACAATGTATGGTGGGTAGTTTGACTGGGGCGGTCGCCTCCTAAAGAGTAACGGAGGCGCGCGATGGTGGGCTCAGAACGGTCGGAAATCGTTCGCTGAGTGCAATGGCATAAGCCTGCCTGACTGCGAGACTGACAAGTCGAGCAGAGACGAAAGTCGGTCATAGTGATCCGGTGGTCCCGCGTGGAAGGGCCATCGCTCAACGGATAAAAGGTACGCCGGGGATAACAGGCTGATGACCCCCAAGAGTCCATATCGACGGGGTTGTTTGGCACCTCGATGTCGACTCATCGCATCCTGGGGCTGGAGCAGGTCCCAAGGGTATGGCTGTTCGCCATTTAAAGCGGTACGTGAGTTGGGTTCAGAACGTCGTGAGACAGTTCGGTCCCTATCTGCCGTGGGTGTAGGAATATTGAAAGGATCTGTCCCTAGTACGAGAGGACCGGGATGGACGGATCTCTGGTGGACCTGTTGTGGCGCCAGCCGCATAGCAGGGTAGCTATATCCGGACGGGATAACCGCTGAAGGCATCTAAGCGGGAAACCCACCTTAAAACGAGTATTCCCTGAGAACCGTGGAAGACGACCACGTTGATAGGCCGGGTGTGGAAGAGCGGCAACGCTTGAAGCTTACCGGTACTAATAGTTCGATCGGCTTGATCGTTCTCATTCCTTATGCTCATCGTGAACACGATGATCTGACCAGCGCTCACGCATGAGCGGCCCTTACAGGGCCTATGCTCCGCGAGGGCGCCGGAAAACCGGCGACGCGCAGTCGCGCTTGCGGACTTTGTCCGTTAGCTAGACACAAACGTCGCCTTGGCACGAAAAAACAGCTTCTCGATATAACGTGCGTTTTGCCGACCTGGTGGTTATGGCGGAGCGGCTGCACCCGATCCCATTCCGAACTCGGCCGTGAAACGCTCCAGCGCTGATGGTACTTCGTCTCAAGACGCGGGAGAGTAGGTCGCTGCCAGGTCTGCAAAACGCACGTTGAACTCTCATCCGCAAACCGGATGAAACTGAATCTTCTCTCTACGAAAAGGCCCGCCAAGGGATCACGGGCCGCGCAAGCGGCCCTTTCATTTGGTCAGCCATATACCTATCTGTAAGCCATCCTGTTCATAGGCCCAGGCTTACATCCAGATAAGCAAGCAAACGCTTGCTTCAGATCCGGAGCAGGCAAGAGCCTGCCCTGGAGAGTCCGGAGCAAGCAAGAGCTTGCCCTGGAGNAGTCCGGAGCAAGCAAGAGCTTGCCCTGGAAAGTCCGGAGCAAGCAAGAGCTTGCCCTGGAAAGTCCGGAGCAAGCAAGAGCTTGCCCTGGAGGTGACGCGGGGTGGAGCAGCCCGGTAGCTCGTCAGGCTCATAACCTGAAGGTCACAGGTTCAAATCCTGTCCCCGCAACCAACAAAAAAAGCCCGCTTCACGCGGGCTTTTTGCGTTCGGACCGTGATCGATGGCCGCGACCGGCTATTCAACGATCGAGGAGGGCAGCAAGGCTGGCGTGCTCGACTTTATTGACAGGTCCGCGAACCGGGGGGTGATGCCGCCTCGGCGCATTTCGGCGAGAGCTACACGTCGAGCATTGGGAGTTCGCCAGCCCGTCATGGCAAGCGATCTGCACGACAACAGCATGATTCGAGCGGCGGAGAGATCGTCGTACGAAGGCGCGAACCGTTGATTTAAACAACCCGCGCCTTGCCGAAGCTTTTCGTCGCGGGCCGCGTCAGCCAGCTCGCCGCAATGACGCCTGGAAGACCAGCGAGGTCCAGCTGTTGCTCGAGGCGAGATGGCAATAGAGCAGCGCAAGCGCGCCGGATTTCCTGAGATCGAGAAACGCCTCGTCGCTCAATTTGTTGAAGGCCGGCTCGTCGATCACCTGAAAGTCGGTGAGGTTGAGGGTCTCGCCGCCCTCCAGCGTCACCTTGCTCTGCCGCGGCGCGAACAGGCCGTGCGCGTCGATCTTGTCGATCATGGCGCGAGTCGCATTGAAGTCGGTCTGGAACTGGCTGCAGAAGGCGAGCGCCTGCTTCGAGGCCTCGGCCGGCTCGTTGCCGTCGAAGAAGGGCGCGATCTCGTCGCTGTCCTTGGACGAAGGCATCTGCTCGACGACGCGTTCGCTGGCACGGTCGATGCACAACGTCAGGCGGCCGGTCGCTTTCGATTCATCGGCGAGGATGAAGGGGTAACGGCGGACATAGGCGGGAATGTAATGCGGCTCCGCCCATTTGCCGTCGGCGCCTACGAACAGGTTCTGGTCCTGGCGCAGACCGGTGATGATGACAGGCGCCTTGGCGACGCCAATGAAAACGATCGGATAGGAGCGCATCGCCGCGGGCATTTCCGATGCGACGACGGGGATGGCGTGCGCGGTGCGGGCAAAGGAGAAATCGGCCCGCGCCGTAAGGCCGAGTGAGCCGTGCCGCAGCGGATTGAGCGCCTCGGGTTTTTTGTAGAACAGCGGCAGCGCGTTGGTCGCGGTGCTTCCGGCCGGGGCCGTGTCTGTTTTCGCGTCAGTCATCCCTAGTGTTCTCCTCTTATACCATTCCGGTTTAGGCCAGTGGCTGCCGGTGCGCAACGCGTTGACGGCTGCTTCACCCTACGTGGCCAAGATAAATCTATCTGTTTGTTTGATCGTGCTCTTTTGTACTTCTGGAGATGCTCTATAGACAGCACGCCATGAAGCGGCGAGATTGGCTGACGGGATAGACATCTCAAGAGAGCCGTCTGAAAGACAGACGAACCAGGGCAGGCGCATGGCATCGCTTTCGGATTTCGAGCAGGGGCAGAGCTTTTCCGTCGAAGCCGGCGGTCAGACGCTCACGATGGAACTGAGCGCGGTGCAGCCCATTGCCAACAGCCCGCGCGACGGCGGTGGCTTCACGCTGCTGTTCAGGGGGCCGCGCGACGCGGCGCTGCCGCAGGCTATCTATCGGTTCAACGGCAAAAGCGGCGCCCATGAGATCTTCATCGTGCCGATCGCTGCCGATGAGGCAGGGCGGCTTTACGAGGCGGTATTCAACTGATTTTTTTCGACCGGATCGGCCACGGGGACGCTCCGACATATGATCGACTATATCGAGATTGCGGACGTATTTGACGGAGCGGCGTGTAGCGCACTGTGCGCGGAAATTCGGGCGGCCTTGGGCCGGCCGGCCGGCCTGCTGGGGCGTGCCGACCAGAAGATGGCATGGCCGGAGATCCGAAAGACCGTGCGCGCCGATGTTTCGCAGGCCACTGAAGAGCGAGTGAGTGCCCTGTTGGCGCAGCAGAAGGCGGCTCTGGAGCGGCATTTCGGGCTGCTGCTCGGCCAGGTCGAGAAACCTCAGTTCCTTCACTATCGGCAAGGCGATTTCTTTGTGCCGCACCAGGATGGCAACACGCCGCTCATTCACGACGAGTCGCGGTTCCGAAAGATCTCGGTGGTGATCTTTCTCAACCGTCAATCGGACAACCCTTCGCCAGAAAGCTATGCAGGCGGCTCGCTGGTCCTGCATGGGCCTTACAGCGGCCCGGACCTGCGCATTGCCATGCCGGCATTGCCGGGCTCTCTCGTCGCCTTTCGCTCGGAAACGACGCATGAAGTCACCCCGGTCACGTGCAACGAACGTTTCACCATCGTCTCCTGGTATCGCGGCACGTGACGACCGGCACGGCCCTTACGGCGAACGGATCATCAGGTCGTAGACGCCCTTGTCCTCGGCAACGGTGAAGCCGAGGCGCTTGTAGAGCCGCCGCGCTGGATTGTTCTTCTCGACATGGATCGAGACCGACTTGCCGACGGCGGCGGCCTCATCGATGAGATCGGCGAGCAACGCACCGCCAGACCCCTTGCCGCGATGCGCCGGCAGGAAGGCGATATCTATGATGCAATGCTCGCTCGCCGAGCGCTCGATATACAGGCGACCGATATCTTGCCTTGCCTGCTCGATCACCAGCCAGTCGGCGTTGGGATAGTATTTCTGGTAATGCGCGTGCTGCGCTTGAAACTGCATGTCGAGGAACGCCGTTTTCTGCGCGTCGCTCCACGGCGTGACGGCAAGTTCTTCGGCGCGGGTCGAGGCGTAGAGCGCCGACAGGAACGGCAGATCGGTGTCCGCCATCGGGCGGAACGTCAGATCAATCCGCGCCGCGCGCACCCAGCAAAATATAACAGGCCCGTTGTCCACAATCGGAAGCTGGATCATGGAGTGGCGCTTACGGACGCGCCGGATAAACGCCTTGCATGGCAATGATGAACGTCATCGCCAGATAGGGAGGCAGGTTGTTGTGAGGCAACGTACTGCCCGTCATGCTCAGTGCCTGGGGGTCCATCTGGACCAGATTTTGCGAAGTGTTGTTCTGATACAGCGTTCCGCCCCCCGATTTCCCCAGAACAACCGCATCGGTAAGAGTTCCCTGGGCGCCACTCTCGGTGGATATCGCGACAAAATGATTATGTTGCGGCATTTCCGTTTGCAGAAGGGTGATGGACGTTTCGCCACCCGTCTCGCCGAGAAACCGCTCCGACAAGCCATTGCCCTGTCCTTGCCCCATGGGCGCGGAGCCAGCCATATTCGGCAACGCGAAGGTCGACTTGCCGTCGCCGCCGTAAACTGTGCCCAGCAGCGAAAACAGCGCCGTATTCTGCGAGATTGGCAGGAGCTGGCCATCGCAGGTCGCCCACCCCGTCGGGGCGAAATCTCCGGCAAAAATTCGAATTTCGGCGACGAACGGATTGGTCATGGCAAGTCTCTAGCTTTGCTGGGGGAAGATGCCAAATAGCGAGATGATGAAACTGACGGCGAGGAACGGCACCATATTGTCGTGAGGCTGGCTGCCGCCGGCCGGCGAAATGGCTCCGGCGGCCATGTTGCCATCAGGTGCGATACCCACATAGGGCGTCAGCAGGCTCGATGTCGCCAGGACACCGCCGGACGGACCCGGATTCTTGGCGATATTCGACGAACCGGTCCAGGTATGGGAATGGTTCGGCATTTGTTGGGTTGAAACAGTGACGGATTCGACCCCGCCCAGTTCTCCGATGATATAGGTCTGGCTGACCAGCGGGCCCTTGCCAGCATGGACGGGGATGCGGGATGCGAGGTTGGGCAGGGCGAATGTTTCCTCCCCGTCGCCGCCATAGGTCGTACCGATCAGATTGAACAAGGTTTCGTTCTCGGAGATCGGCATCAACTGGCCTTGGCAGAACGCCCAGCCATTCGGAGGGAAATTGCCACCGAACATCCTGATCTCGCCGACAAAAGGTTGGCTCATCGAAGCGTCCTCTTAATTTCGCGACGGGAATATGCCTTGCAGGGCAATGATGAAATTCAAGACGAGATAGGGCGATCTGTTCTCATGCGGCTGGCCGCCACCGACGAAAGTGATGTTTTCCTTCGCCATAGCCACCGCGCTGCCAGGCGGCTGATAGATCGGGCTGGCGTTCGCCCCCAACAGCGCGCCGGATGGATTGTTGACGTTGCCGGCAGTGTTCGATGCGTTGACGAAATGGTTGTGTGTCGGCATTTCGCCGAGCGTGAGCGTGTGAAACTCTTCGCCGCCCTGGCCGCCGACAATTGCACCAATAGGGCCGCCCGTATGAACCGGCGCACGTCCCCTCATATCCGGAAGGGCAAAATTTGTCTGGCCGTTGCCGCCGTACCTGGTGCCAAGAAGTGAGAACAATGGCTGGTTCTGGTTAAGCGGCAACAACTGGCCGTTACAAAATGCCCAGCCGCGCGGTGCATAGTTCCAGGAAATGATCTTGACTTCACCTAAATAAGGCTCACTCATCCCCGTTCCCTCCGTTGGCCGCTTACTGTCTGAATTCTTGTATTATGCCTAAGTAAGACAACAAGTCGATATCAAATTCATAAAATATATTTCCTAGGACGAAATCCAAGGTTGCTGACTACGGTGTCGCGGCAGGCAGCAGTGGCAGCGGCTGGTTGAAGAACGTCCGGGTGTCCGTCAGTGCCGTTGCCCCGCCATTGACGGTTTCGATACCGGCCTCGCTCGCCTGCGGTACGTTGATCGTGCCGTCGGCGCCGCCGAGGCCGTCCGCGAGGAAGCGGATGGCATTGGCGTTGTTGACGTTGGTGATGGTGTTGGCATGAACGTCGGCATTGATGATAGCGCCGGCAAATGTGGCGGTGACCGTGATGCCGCGGCTGTCGGCATTGTCGCGAATGGTGTTGTTGGTGACCGTCGCGTGCACGGTGCCCGGCTGCACGAGCTGCGTGATCGAGACGCTGTCGCCACCGCTTATGCCGTTGACGCCGATGCTCTGGATAATGTTGTTGTCGATCAGCACCTTGGCGACGCCGAGGCTTTCATGCCCAACCCTGATGCCGTTGCCGGTTCGCGATCCCGAGGTTGCTACGCCTTGCGTACCGATGACGTTGTTGGCGATTGTGCCGTCAAGCGTCCGTGCGAGGTCGCC
The DNA here is from genome assembly GCF_000503155.1 of Mesorhizobium sp. LSJC285A00. NCBI lineage: Bacteria > Pseudomonadati > Pseudomonadota > Alphaproteobacteria > Hyphomicrobiales > Phyllobacteriaceae > Mesorhizobium > Mesorhizobium sp. LSJC285A00. Next base: position 40,568 of record NZ_AYVK01000049.1, on the reverse strand, counting down.
GCTGCTGAACACGTTGATGGCCGTCGAGTCGCTGTTGGTGACGGTGTTGTTCCGGACGGTGAAATTCAGATTGCCGCCCGTGCCGGCGCCGGAATTGCTGCTCTGGGTAAGGTTGATGCCGTTGTTCAGATTGTTGAATAGATTTCCCGTGGTCTCGCCGATGTGAGCGTTGACGGTGCCGTCATTGGCAATGACGAACAGACCGGTTCCAGGGATGACTCCCGGTCCGGGATAGGCGTTGTTGCCGGTGAAGGTTGCGCCGTCGACGGTCAGCGTCATCGTCGGCGCGCCGGCGACACCGGCGCCGTCCGCCTCGAAGATGAAGTCGCTGCCGGCATTGTTCGAGGCGCCGTTGTTCGAGAACGTGCCGCCGCTCACCACCAGGTTCGCCAACGTGCCGCCGGAATTGATGACCTGCACGTTATGGGTGAATGAGTTGGAGACCGTGAGGTTGGTGAACGTGGTGACGTGCGAGGCGTTGCCGGTAAGTTCGTTGAACAGGATTCCGGACTCGGTGTTGGCATCGGCATTGCTGTTCAGGGTCAGACCGTTGAGCACCACACCGTTGACGCGCAGGCCCTTTATGCCGTTGCCCGCATTGTCGCTGATAATCATGTTGCTCAGGCTGACATCCTGAGTGTCGGTCAGGCTGACGCCATCGCCGGTCGAGTTCTGGATCGTGCCGCCGCTGCCCCCCGTCGCGCCGGTGCCGGTCACCACCAGATTGCCGCTGGTGCCGGTGTTGTTGAGCACGATGCCGTTGGCTGCACCATTGGACGCAATGCTCCTGAACGTCACGTCGCCGGCGCCGATCGTCGTGTTGGCGACATTAAGCGCCGTGCCCGTGCCGGACGCGATGGTGTTGCCGGTGCCCTGCACCGTCACCGTGCCGCCGCCGGTGGCATTGAAACCGGCGCCGCTGGTGGTGGCGATGACCAGCCCGCCATTGGTGAAGTTGATCGTCGCACCGGTATTGTCGCTCAGGCTGACGCCAGCCGCCGTGGTCGAGGTGATCGACTTCGACGCGCCGGAGAAGGTGATGATGCCGGCGACATTGTCGTCCAGCAGGAGGCCGATCTGGCCCGCCGCATTATGCGTGATGTTGCCCGACAGGGTGATGTTGCCGGCGGTCAGGGCGCGATCCTGGATGTTGACCGCCTGGCCGGTGCTGCCGCTGGTGATCGCGCCGGCATAGGTGAAGGCCGCCGTGCCGCCGCTGTTGGCGGTGCCTAGGCCATCGCCGATACGGATCACGGCGCTTGTTCCGCCCACCAGCGCGCCGGTGCCGAGGTCGATCGCTCCCGAACCGGTGACGGTATCGAGGATGACGGCGCTGGTGCCGCCGGCGCCTTTGTTCGTGGAAGCGAAGGTCACGCCGCCCGCCGCGATGGCAACGCTGTCAAGGTTGACCGCGACGCCGCTGCCGGTCGAAATCGTGTTGCCCGAGCCGATAACGGTCACGGTGCCAGTACCGTTGCTCGTGGCGTTGAAGCCGGTGCCGGAGGTGGTGGTGATGGCTAGGCCGCCGCCGGTGAAGTTGACCGCGGTGTTGGTGTTCGCCGTCAGGTCGACGGCATTGTTGGCTCCGGTGGTCAGTATCTTGCTGGCGCCGGAGAAGTTGATCGTGCCGCCGGTGTTGGCGTTGACGAGGATCCCGTTGGCCACGCCGCCGGTGGCGCTGAGAGTGCCCGACAATGTCGTGGTGCCGGCGGTGCGGGTGGAGATGCTGACGACGTTTCCGGCCGTGGTCTTGGTGACCGAGCCGGCATAGCTGACATTGGCCGAGCCGCCGGTGACCAGGAAGGCCGCGCCGGTCGCGCCGCCGAGCGCACCGGAGCCGAGGCTGACAGTGCCGGCGCCGGTGACATTGGTCAGCGACACGTTGTTGGTTCCGCCGGTCGAATTGGTCGAGGTGAAATTGATGCCGGTGGTGGTGGCGATGCCGTTGAGGTTGACCGCCTGCGCGGAAGTGGAGCTCACCGTGCCGGTCGTCACATTGACCGTGCCGCCATTGATGGCGCTGAATCCGGTGGTGCCGTTGGTGACGATGTCGAGGTTTGCGAAGCTGACGGTCGAGGCCGTGGCGCCGTTGTTGATTGCGACTGCGGTGCCGGTCATCGGCGTCGTGGTGCCGAGATCGACCGTACCGGTGAAGCTCACCGTATTGGCCGCCGTCGCGCCGGAAATACTAATGCCGCTGGCAGCGCCATTGGCGATCACCGAGCCGGCGAAGGTGAAACTGCCGCCAGCGCGGGTCGAGATCGTGGCCGCCGCGCCCGACGTGCTGATGATAGAGCTGGCGCCGTCGAAGCTGATCACCGCGTTGCCGCCGGTCACCGAAAGGCCGCTGCCGCCCGATATGTCGACATTGGTACCGGCAATCGTGCCGCCAGCGCCCGACGCGCCACCGAAGGCGATGCCGGTTCCGGTCGCCGCCGTGGTGATGTTGACGTTGGTCAGCGTCGTCGTGCCGGTGGTGTTGTCGAGTTTGAAAGCAATGCCGGTGGCGCCGGTGCTGGTGACGTTGGTGATGGTGGTGTTGGACGCGTTCAGCCACACATCGCTGGCGTTGCCGGAGAAAGTAACGTTGTTGATCGTCGTGCTGTTTGACGGCGTGATCTCGATACCCTGCGTGGCGAAATTGCTGATGGTCATGTTGCTGATGACGGTATTCGCAGCACCCGCGCCATTGTCCTTGACGCCACGCGCGGCACCCGCCGGGCTGCCATTCAGGATGAAGCCGTCGATGATGTTGCCGCTGGCGCCGAGCGTGATGACATTGTTGCCGGCGCTCGTCGTCAGCGTCGCGGCGCCATTGGGCGTCTGGTCGATGATCGAGATGCTGTTGCTGGCGAGCTGGATGGTGGAGGGCACCGTCAGCGCCAGATTGATGTTGCCGTTGCCGAAGCCGCGCACCTGCTCGCCGGTGGCGAGAGCCAGCGTGTCGTTGCCATTGCTGCCTGCCGCGGTGATGGTGCCGCCATCGTTGACGAGAACCAGAATGTCCGTCGCCACGGCTGCTGCTTCGGCGGTGGCCAGCGTCGCGAGATTGTTCTGGTCGCGACCGCTGCCGTCACCGGTCGCGGACGCGCCGACGAAATAGACCTTGCCGACTCCGAAGCCCAGGCCGGGAGCCGACTGGAAGTTCACATCCTGGAAATTGTAGGTGCCGGCAACCGGCGCACTGGATGCGTCGATGCCTACATTGGCGCCGATGGTCGAGAGCTGGTCGGTCGCCGATTCGCCGTCGCCATAGGTGAAAGCGAGGTTGGTGGCGCTGTTGAGGAACACGCCGGTGTTGACGCCGGCAATGCTGGAGCTGGCGCCGCCGACAACGGCATCGCCGAGGCGTACCGTCTGGCCGCCAGTGGTGCCACGCAGGTCGACGCCTATCGAGGTGCCGGCGGCGGCGGCATTGGTGACATCGAAGTCATTGGCCGTCACCGCCGCATTGATGGTGGCACCGTTGAGGTCGAAGGCCACGCCCGTGGTGCTGTTCAGGCCGATGTCGAGATCGTTGAAGGACAGCGCCGCGCCAAGCGTGCCGGAAACATCGACACCACGCGTGGTGATGCCTTGCAGGTTGACCGTGCCGAGAATGATGGCCCCGCCGCCGGACGAGGCGATATTGGTCAGCGAGATGCCGGTTGCGGCGGCAGTGGCCGAAACACTGTCGAAATTCATGCCCGCAGCGCCAATCGTAACGCCATTGAGGTTCAACGCGGTGCCGCCGGCCGTCGTGGTGATGCTGTAGTCGCTGAGGAGCGCGCCGACGCTGACCGTGCCACCGCCGCTGGCGTTGAAGCCCGTGCCGGAGGTGGTGGTAATCACCAGGCCACCCGTATCGAAGTTGATCGTCGCGCCGGTGTTGGTCGTCAAGTCGACCGCCGTATTGGCGCCAGTGGTCAGCGTCTTCGTGCCACCGCTGAGAGTGATGGTCCCGCCGGAGTTGCCGTGGACATAGATACCATTGTCGAAACCGCCGGTGGCGCTGAGCGCGCCGGACAGTGTGACCGAACCGCCGGTGACGCCGGAGATGTCGACGATCTTGCCGGCGGTGGTCTTGGTGACGGAGCCGCCATAGCTGACGGTCGCAGCGCCGCCATTGACCAGGAATGCGACGCCCGAAGCGCCGCTCAATGCGCCGGATCCGAGGCTGACTGTTCCGGTGACATTGGCCAGGCCAACATTGTTGGTGCCGCCGCCCGACGAGGTCGAGTCAAGCGCAATGGTGGCGGCGACGTTGGTGAGGCTGATCGACTGACCGCTGGTCGAATTTACCGTCTGGGCTGCAGCGGAAGCGGTGATGCCCATCGTGCCGCCGGTGCCCACGATGGCCGTGCCGGTCGTGGTGTCGATGGTCACACCGCCGGTGAAGCTTGTCGTGCCGCCGCTCTGCGACAGGCCGACGCCGCTCGTCGTATCGATGTTGGCGAGGCCGGTGACGTTGACCGTGCCTGATACCACATGGATGCCGTCGCCGGCCGTGGCGGTGTTGTTGACCGTCACCGCGCCGAAGGTGAACGTACCGGTGTTGGCGCCGGTGACGTCTATGCCGAAGCTGCTGGTGCCGGTGATGGTGGTGGCGCCGCTGACCGTGACGGTGGCGTCAACGCCATTGAAGGCGATGCCGTTGACGCCACCGTAGGCGGTGATGCTGTCGAACTGGATATCGCCGGATACACCGGATAGCGTCAGGCCATAACCGCCGACGCCATTGGTGCTTGTGCCGGCGACGAAGGCGCCGCCGTCGACCTGGTCGATGCCGACAGTCGCTGGAACGGCATCGAAGGTTACACCGCTCACCCCAAAGCCGCCGGTTTCGCCATTGTTGCCCAGAAGCGTGATGTCGGAGAAGGCGCTGACCTTCATCAGCCCGGCGCCGACCGTGCCGTCAACCTTGGCAATGTCGCCGCCGGTTGCCGACAGGATCAGGTTCGACAGTGCGATCTGGCTGGCAGCGGCGCCGTCGGTAAGCGACAGGGCGCCACCGGTGCCGCCGGCGATCGTGGCGCGGCGCAGGATAAGATCGGTGATGTTGGTGCCGGAGATGCCAAGGCCCGCACCGGTGTTCTGCACGATGACATTTTCGATGCCGGCCTTGCCGGAGAAATCGATGGTGTTGCCGTTCGCGGTCGTCAGCGTCGCCAGCACGCTGTCAACATTGGACGCTGCCGTGATGACGGTCGAGGCATTGATGCCGCTGAAGCTGAAGTTGCCGCCGAGGCCGCCGCCGACGGCGCCCAGCGGCGCGGTATCGATGGAATCGCCGGCCTTGAGACCGATCAGGATCTGGCCATCGGCAAGGTTGAGCGTGTTGTTGCCGCCGCCATTCTGCTGAGCCTGCATCATGTCGATGAGGTTGCTGGTGCCGTTCTGCGACGTGTCGACAAGGATGACAACCGAGGCGCCCGACGCTTCCGCGCCGGCAATCGAGCCCGGATTGGCGGCGGTGCCGTCGCCGTCGCCTTCCTGATCGACATAATAGGTGGTCGGTCCCTGGGCCTCGGAGAGGTCGCCGATGAAGCCGCCATTTGCGCCGTCGACATCCTGGAAATTATAGGTGCCGCCGACCGGGAAAACGCCGGTGGAATTGAGGATGTCGATTGCCTTGACCGTCGACAGCTTGTCGACCGCGCTTTCGCCGTCGCCATAGATCAAGTTGATCGCCGTCGTCGGGGTGAACTGGAAGCCGATGCCGGGTCCGGCGCCGGCGCCGCCGATGGTGGAGGATGCGCCGGCCGTGTTCGGATCGCCGAGCTGGATGGTGCCGGTGCCGGTGGTGTTGGACAGGTTGACGGCGGTGGTGCCGGTCGAGGAAGCACTGGTGAGCGTGAAACCGCCAGTCGTGAAGATGCTGTTGACGACGGCATCGGCGAAGGTGATGCCGGTCGAATTGTCGCCGGGCATGGCGATGGTCAGGCTGGCGAAGTTTACCGTCGAGCCGAGCGTGCCGGAAATGTCGACGCCGGTCGAGGTGATGCCTTGCAGGTTCACCGTGCCGAGATTGAGCGTGCCGCCGCTGACATTGTTGAGCGAAACGCCAGTCGCCGCTCCATTGACCGAGATGGAGCTGAAATTGATGCCGCCGGCGCCGACCGTCGCGTTGTCGAGGTTGAGCGCGGTGCCTGTCGTCGTGGTTATCGAGTTGCCCGTGCCGCTGACGCTGACCGTGCCGGCGCCGAAAGTGCTGGCGGTGAAGCCGGCGCCGCTCGAGGTGGTGATGACCAGGCCGCCATTGGTGAAGTTGAGCGTGCCCATGCCCTGGGTCGGGCTGATGCTGGGCAACTTGACGATCGCGTCGTTGGTGCCGCTGCTGGTGTTGAAGATCTTCGACGCACCGGAGAAGGTGGCCGTCCCGTTAGACGATCCGTCAAACCGCACGCCGATGCCCGTGCCGGTATGATCGATCATGCTTGAAATATTGTAGACGCCGTTGGCGTTGCCGGTGAAGACGAAGGCCGCCGTACCAATGCCAGTTGCTGCCGTAGTCGAAACGACCGAACCGCTCATGTTGAGCTCGCTCCAGTCGGCCACGGCCTGCACGACCATGCCGGTGTCGACCTTGATCGAGCCGTTGTAGTTCAGCGTGGCGTGAATGAGGTCGTTACCGCCGCTGACGGCGATAGCCGCACCGGTGGTGCTTGTCGTCGCGCCGATGCTGGCGACGCCGCCATTGCCGCCAACGTTGATGATTCCTGCCTGCAGGCCGTTCGTGACAATGCCGGCTTCCCCACCGTCGATGGTCAGGGTGGAGCCGGCGACGTTGGCGATGTTTATGGTGCCCACTTGCGGGCCGCCGATATCGAACCCTCGGTAGCTGACGTCGAGATCGGTCGTGCCGGTGAAATTCACCGCACCGGCGCCGAGCAGGGCGTTCAGCGAGGCGCCCATGTAGCCGGTATCTTTCAGGCCGCCAATGTTGACGTCGCCCGCCAGATTGGACCCTGTCAGCAAGACGCCGGCAGCGTCCGATGTCGATACGGCCGAGACGCTGTCGAAGGTGACGCCGGCGGCGCCGACGTCGGCGAGGACAATGAACAGACCATTGCCGCCGGAGGCGATCTTGTTGCCGGTGCCGGAGACGCTGACGGTGCCGCCGAAGGCGGCGCCGAAGCCTTCTCCGGTCGTTGTCGTTATATCCAGGCCGCCATTGGTGAAGTTGATCGTGCCGTCCGTGTTGTCATACGGGACGATGGCGGAGAGGGGGCCCGTGTAGCCGATCTGTACAGCTGTCGTCGCGCCAGAGCTTATCTTCTTGCTGCTTCCCGAGAAGGTGACGGTCGCCGCCGTGCCGTTGGCGATGCCACCGATGAAGATCTGGCCGCCATCGGCTGCGTTGCCGTCGGTCAGATTGCCCGACAGCGTCACCGAGCCGCCGGTCAGTTCCTGGATCGAGACGGCGGCCCCGGTGCCGTTGCTGGCGATGGTGCCAGCATAGGAGATGATTGCATTGCCGCCGCTCTGATCGGCCGCCGAGCCGACATTGAAGGCTGTACCCGAACCGGTGTTGGTCAGCGTGCCGGTGCCGAGCGCGACCGTACCGGTCAGATGCTGCAGGTCGACACCGCTGCCGGAATTGAAGCTGGCGCTTGTCGAGGCGAAATTGATGTTGGCCGCAATGCCGTCGAGCGCCACCGCTCCCGCATTGGTGGCATTGATCGTTCCGGTCGTGACGTTGACCGAGCCGCCTCCGGTTGCAGTGAACGCCGTTGCGGCGTCCGTGGTGATGTCGACATCGGCGAAGGTGATTGTGGCGCCGGTGTTGTTGGTCAGCGATACGCCGCTGCCGCCGATCGTCGCCTTGTCCGTGAAGTTGACCAAGCCGCCGGTGCGGTTGGCGATTGCGATGCCGCCACCGGTCAGCGTGCCGGGCGTCGCGCTGTTGGGCAAGTTGCCGCGGGTGACCGTAATGTTGCCGTTGCCGCCGTCGACATCGAGCAGCGTGCCGGCAACGTTGATATTGTTGTTGATAATCGACAGGTTGCCGGTGAGGCCGTCGACGTTGAACGCCGTCTGGCCGGCAGCGACATTGCTGACGGTGACGCCTTCGACAACGGTGCCGCCGGAATTGTTGAAGCCACCCACGCTCTGGTCGATGACGAACACCGAGCCGCTGCCGCCGCTGTAGTCGAAGGCGGTGTTGCGCACCTGATTGCTGCCGAGCAGATGAAGGGTGTCGCCCGTGCTCTTGACCACGCCCTCATCGCCGGTGACATTGCCGCCGGTGGCGCCGAGATTGCCCTGCACATTGACCGGCTGGAACGTACCGGAGGTGAGGATGGAATTGCCGTTGCCGAAACCGGTGATCGACTGTCCCGAATCGAGCGTGAACGGCGTCGCGCTGAGATCGACGGTGCCGACAAAGGCGTAGGTCTGCGTGCCGACCATGGCATCGGCCTGCGCGGCCGTCACGGTGGTGACATCGGCGCTCAGCCCGTTCGTGCCCGCGTGAACAGTGCCGCCTGTCTGCGAGATCATGACGACCCCGCCGACAGTTACCGCCAGTTGGGCATCGCCGGTGAAGAAGACATCGTCGAAGTCGTAGTTGCCGAGCGCCGGATCCAGCCCGATCGTATTGACAGTGTAGCCGCCGGTTGCCGCGGTGATGAAGGATTCCAGCCCATCGGCGGAATTGCCGTCGCCGAAGGTGAAGTTGGCGTTGGCCGACGTGGCCGTGGTGCCGCCTGACGACAATTCGACACCGACGCCGACATTGTCGATCCTGGAGCCCTGCAGGAAGGTGATCGTCTTGTTGCCGGTCGTCGACGACAGGTCGATGCCGCGCGAGGTCAGGTCGCCGGTGCCGGTAATGCTGGTCAGCCCGAAATCGGCTGTCGTTGACGAGCCGCTGAAGTCAATGCCCGTCTGGTTCAGCCCTTCGCCGAGCAACACCGTCGTCGTACCGAAACTGACGTCGTTGTTTGTGCCGCTGAAGTTGATGCCCGCGCTGCCATCGGCAGAACCGATGACAACGATGGTGGGGCCAGAGAATGTGACTGACCCGGTATTCCCCCCAATATCGATGCCGTTGAGGCCCGGCGCACCGATTTCCGCATAGCCGAAGCTGACGGCGCCGGTGTTGCCGTTGAGCGCGATGCCATTGCCAAGCACCTGGCTGATGAGCACGTCGCCGCTGAAGCCGACCGTTGCCGTGCTGCCGCTGATCGAGATGCCGTCGCCGGTGGTGCTGCCGATCGTCGTCGGGCCGGTAACGCTGACGCTGCCGCTGACGCCCGAAAGGCTGACGCCGGTTGTGCCGCCGACGTGGCCGATGTTGGAGAGCGTGACACCGAGCCCGATATTCGACGCTGTAAAGGCGGATGTGGTGTTGTTGTTGACGGTACCGCCGTCGATCGAAAGCGAGCCGGTGCCAGTTGACGTGGCCTGGACGCCGCTGCCGCCATTGCTGGTCGCGTTGAGCGTCTGGAAGCTGGTGATGGCATTGCTGTTGATCAGCAAGCCGTCGCCGGCATTATCCGACACCGTCGTCGTGCCGGTGAAATTGTAGGTGCCGTCGCCCTGGATCGACAGCCCAGCGCCGCCATTACCGGTCGAGCTCAGATTGCTGCCGGAAACGTCGTTGGCGCCATCGAACAGCACGCCATTGAGGGCGGCCCCCGACACGGTCATGCCGGTCAGCACGACGCCGGTAACGCCGCTGCCATGGATGCCGTTGGCAGTACCGCCGGAGATGTTGAAGTCCTGGAGCGAGGTATTGTTGGCCAGCGTGACGACGTCGCCGCTGCCCGAAGCGGTCAGCGTTGCGGCACCGGCCGCATCCGAGATGGTGCTGCCGGGATCGACGTTGTCGCCGGTCACATTGATCGGCAGGCCGCCGAGCGAGAAGGTGCGGCCGTTGCCGAAAGAGGCCAGGGTCTGCCCCGCTTCGAGCGTAAAGCCGTCGGTGTCGTCGATGACACCGCGATTGACCAGCACGAAAATCGCGGTGCCGTCGGTATTGTTGTCGGCGTCGGTGATCGAAGCCAGGTCCGAAAGCGAGGTACCGTCGCCTGTGCCGCCTGCGGCGACAAAGATCAGCTGCGTCTGGTCGAACAGTTGCGGCCCGTTGAACGTCGTCGTGCCGAATGCGTATTGGCCCGAACCGGAATTGAGGCCGCGTGCGTCGAGCGAGGCGAGGTTGCCGCCGATCGAGCCGCCACCGAAGGTGAATTGGGCGTTGGCGGTGTCGGCTGGCGAGCCGGCAATGCCGAGCCGCACGCCGGTGCCGACATTGGCGATGGTGCCGCCATTGGTGATGATGATCGTGCCGCCGTTGGTCTGGACAAGGTCGATCCCGATGGACGTCGTGCCGCCGGTGCCGTTTATGTTCAGCGACTGCGCCGTGAAATTAGTCTGGCTGCCGGAGAAGTCGAGGCCGATGCCGGAGCCGAGCCCGGAGATGATGATGTTGCCGGCGATGACGGACGCATTGACGCCGGTAAACACCATGCCGTCGGTGCCGGGATCGGTGATGTTGATGTCGCCGAAGCGGATCGCGGCCGGCGAATCCGTGATCGCGATGGCCGGTCCGGTCGTGTTCGAGATCGTCGTCGCGCCGTTGACGGTGAAGCTGCCCGAAAGATTCTCGAGCACGACGCCCGATGCGCCGCCGGTCTGGGTGATCGAATCCAGCACGATATGGGCGGTGATCGGATCGATGAAGACACCGACGCCGTCGTCGCCGAGTGCCTTGTTGCCCGACACCTGGCCACCGGTGATGGTGATCGAGCCGGCGACCCCGGTGCCCTTCACGGTAATGCCGGCATCGTTGTTGTCGAGCGAGTTGAGGGTGGCGAAAGTGTAGGTGCCGTGGCCGGTTATATCCAGGCCGTCGTCGCCATTGCCCTGCAGCAGCGTCGTGCCGGTGAAGTTATAGGTGCCGTCGCCTTCGATGTGCAGTCCGTCGAGGCCGTTGCCGGTCGCGGTGAAGTTCGAGCCATTGACGCCGGTCGATGTACCGGTGAAGTCGGCGCCGTGGCCGCCGGTGCCGGTGACCGTGACGTTGGTCAACGTGGCGCCGGTGATGTTGTTGCCGAAGATGCCGTCCTTGCCGCCTGTGATGATGATGCCGCTCAGCGTGTTGCCGTTGGCGAGCGTCAGGACGTTGTTGGCGGGGTTGGTGCCCTGGAGGGTGCCGTTGGATCCGCCGAAATTGTAGGTGCCGATGCTGCCGTCGACGAGCCGCGCCTGGACGCCCCCGCCACCGCCGATGACGGTCTGGCCGTTGGCGAGCGTCACACCGGCTGTCGTAATGTTGCCCTTGCCGCCGAGCGCGACGACGACGCCGTTCGCGCCGGCGCCGGCGACCGCATTGTCGAGCGTGGTCGGGTCGCCGATCGTGCCGAGGCCGAGCGCGTCGTTGTCACCATCGGCAAAGAAGAACTGGCCGAATGCCGTGTTGGTGGCGGCATTGATCGCCACCCGCGTCGACGTGCCGGTAACTTTGTCCTGGCTCTCGATGCGAACGCCGATGTCGCCACGCACGCGCTCGTTGACGCGTTTGCGCAGGCCGGGGCTGACCGGATAGACCGGCTCGGCGCCGTCATCGGACGAAGACGAGCCCTTGTCGAAAGCGTTGAGCGGCACCGTCAGCCGGATGCTGCCGGCGAACTGGGTGTCATCGCGGTTGTCGTTGCGCACCTCGCCGGTGAAGGTCAGCGACGTGCCTTTGCCGATGACGTCGCCGATCGAATATTCCAGGCCGGCCTTGGCGCCGGTGATGCTGCCGTCGTCGCCGTCGGGATCGCCGAAATGGTAGGCGCCGACATCGAAACGCAGTGAATGGTTCTCGGGCAGGTTGAGCGGCACCTGAACGCCGACCTCGCCCTCGATGCCCCAGGCCGCGTAATCGCGGTGGGCGATGGCCGATATCTGCTCGATCAGTTGATGCCCGACCAGCGACAGGCTCGACTCTTGCCCGGCCGTGCTGCGGTCGCCGCTGATCGGCAGATAGACGTTTACGTGCGCATCGTATTTTGAGGTGATGGCCTCGAGGCCGAGCGTCGAGGCGACGAACTGGTGACTGTCCTGGTTCTGGATGTTGAGATAGGCGTAGCCGCCGATCATCAGATCCGGATTGACGATGCGGCGAACGCCGAGGCCGACGTCCTGGCCGAAGCCGTCGTCGAAATCGTATTTCGAGCGCACATCGAGAAAGAGAACGGATTCGAGGTTCTGCTTCAGCGGCAGGAAACCCTCGATCGCCGTGTTGCCGCCATTGTTGTTGGCGCCGATGATGGCGCGGACCTGCGGCTGCCACAGTCCGGTGTCGCCGGCATGGGCGGCTATGCCGGAAAGGGCAAGTGCCAGAGTGGACAGCGCAGTCGTCTTCCAGAGATGCCTGGAAAAACCTGACCGGCGATACTTGCTATTCGCCCGGAAGCTTCTTCCGTGCGTCGCCATGTCATTGATCTGCCGAGTTTTCTCGGTCGTCTCCATCCCTTGCGAACCCCGACGAGTACACGCTCCGTCGCTAATACTATCCGAATCCCAGTGTATAGCGAGCATGATTGTTTGCTTTACACGTACAAGATTTCAAAGTTATTTATTGTGACAATTCAGCAACAGTAATTTAGCCTGAGCTCATGTACCGTATTGGCTTCCCCGCCAGGCTCGGCTGTTGTATCAACGCGCTCGGCGAAACCCTGACACGACGAGGATCGGGTGGCTTCATTGCTGAGAACGGTTTGTGGCCGGGCCGCCTGGGTCGGCGCGCTATGGCTGGTCGTGACGGCAGGGTCGGCGCTTGCCGAAGAGCCGAAGTCAACCACATCTGCCGAGACCAAGCCTGCAGAAGGCAATCCGTGGGCGCTAAACTGCGCCAGCGGATCGGCCGGCATCGAGCTTCAATGCCAGGTCTCCCAAAACCTTACCGAGGCCAAGACGGGGCAGCGCGTTCTTACCGTTACGGTTCGCCGCGACAACGGCAATGGCAACCTCGCCATGCTGCTGGCCTTGCCGCACGGGCTGTTCCTGCCTTCCGGCGCCTCGTACCAGATCGACCAGGGGCAGAAGACGACCATTGCCATCCAGACCAGCGACCAGAACGGCGCCTATGCCGCGACCCCTTTGTCGGCGGACCTCGTCAAGGCGATGAAATCGGGAACCAACCTGAACATCGGCATGGAGTCGGTGACGCGCAAGCCGGTGACCATTCCGGTCTCGCTTGCCGGATTCACTGCCGCGATCGACAAGCTTCAAGCGTTGAAATAGCCGGCCTATCTCGGCAGATGCGTAAGCATCAGCTTACGTTATGGACTGGCCGGGCTCACACGTGCTTGCGGCCGCCTGTCTCGCGGAACCAGCTGTCGGGGTAAGGATACCACCAGTCCTGGATCGCCGGTCTGTGGTCGATGATGACCATCTTGGAGCGTCGGAAGGCGTCGAGTCCCTGGCGTCCCAGCTCGCGGCCAAGGCCTGATGCCTTCCAGCCGCCGAAGGGCAAGGCGTCATTGTCGATCAGCGGGTTGTTGACCCAGACCATGCCGGCCTCGAGCCGCTCGGCCGCCTCATGCGCCTCGGCGAGGTCGGTGGTGAACACCGAGGCGCCGAGGCCGAACGGGCTGTCATTGGCAAGCCGGATCGCCTCGTCGAAATCCTTGACGCGGCAGATCGCGGCGACCGGTCCGAAACACTCTTCGCGCACGATCGCCATATCGGGGGTGACGCCGGTCAGGATCGTTGGCTCGTAGAACCAGCCAGTGTTGTGCGCCGGCGGAATGCGCCCGCCGGCAACGGCTATAGCGCCGTTGCTGACAGCATCATCGACCAGCCGCATCACTTTCGCCCGGGCGGCTTCGCTGACCAGCGGGCCGATCTCGGTCTTGTCCATGCCATTGCCGATGCGCAGCGCCCGCGTCTTCTCGGCGAACAGCTCGACGAAGCGATCGTGAACCGAGTCGACGACAAAGAAGCGTTCGGCCGAGGTGCAGACCTGGCCGGTCAGGTGGAAGGCGGCGGTGACGCTGCCGGCTGCCGCCACGTCGAGCGGCGCGTGCTCGCTGATGATCAGCGGATCGCTGCCGCCGGCTTCGATGACGCAAGGCTTCATGCGCTCGGCGCAGGCGACTGCCACGGCTTTGCCGGCGGCGACCGAGCCGGTGAAGGCGACAGCGTGGGTGCGCTCGGAGGCGATCAGCGCCTGCGCGGTGGCGGCCGTGCCGGGCAGGCAGGAGACCAGCCCTTCGGGCAGCGAGCGGAACACGGTCATGTAATCGAGTGTCGACAGCGTCGTGGCTTCGGCCGGCTTGATGATGCAGCCATTGCCGGCGGCAAGCGAGGCCGCAACGGTCCAGCACATCAGCAGGATCGGGAAGTTGTAAGGCATGATGTGCACGGAGACGCCATACGGCTCGTAGCGCGCATACTGGAACGACCCGGCCTGCGTCGTACCGGCGATCTTGCCGGCGTCGTCGCGCGCCATCTCGGCATAGTAGCGGAAGATCGGCGCGCAATTGGCGATCTCGCCGATTGCTTCGGGATAAGGCTTGCCCATCTCGCGCACCATCAGCTCTGCGCAGCGGGTGAAGTCCGCCGCCTCGATGGCGTTGGCGACCGCATGCAGATGCTTTGCCCGGCTCTTGGCATCGAGCTTCTTCCAGGCGGCTTGTGCCGTGGTTGCGGCACACAGCACCGCATCGACCTCACCGTCCGTTGCGGCGGAGATCGAGCCGACGGTCTCCAGCGTCGCCGGATCGATCACCGGTTTTGCCGTGCCGGTCATCGGCCGGTAGTCCGGATTGACGAAGAAAGCCGGCCGTTCAGCGGAGAATTGCATGGTCGTCCTTTCAGGTCCGCTCAGCGGATCATGTAGACCTTCTTGATGGTCTCATGGACGGTGCAGACGCCTTTCCAATTCTGAGGAAAGAACGCCGCCGTGTCCGGCTCGATCTGGATGACCTCGCCCGATTCGTGCACATAGGTGCAGCGGCCCTCGAGGAAGTGGCAGAACTCGTCGCGGGTGACATGGCAGTGCCATTTGCCGGGGGTGCAGACCCACAGGCCGCATTCCGAACGGCCCTCCGGCCCCTTGTAGAGCAGCTTGCCCGAGGTGTGGGACACGCCCTCGATCATGGTCGGGATGACGCCCCAGTCGACGAGGTCGGTGATGGCAAGCGGGGATTGCATGATGGGCGTGGTCATGGCGATTTCCTTTAAAAAAGTGCTCAGCGGCACATGAAGGCCTTGGTCAGTGTTTGCGTGATGGTGGAGGTGCCGGCCCAGCCGGCGGGGAAGAACACCAGCATGCCGGCCTCGACCGGGATCTCTTCGCCATTCTCGCGGACATAGGTCCCGCGGCCCGACAGGAAATGGCAGAACTCGTCGGCGGCAAAGGTAACCTTGCGGCTGCCTGGCGTGCACGACCACAGGCCGCATTCGCTTGAGCCGTCCGGGTTCTGCGAGAGGATCCTGCCCGAGGCGCGCGGCGAGCCGGCAAGCGTGTTGCTGCCCCCGCCCCAGTCCTCCAGTTTCACGGTCGAGGCCTTTGGCCAGTGCGGTGTCGGCATATTGGGAAGCTCCGTTGCTGTTCAAGCCAGCATGTAGACGTTGCGCATGGTCTCATGCACGGTGCATTCGCCTGTCCAGCCGGCAGGGAACATGACCACGGTCCCGGCTGCGACTTCTACCACCTCCCCAGCATCCGACCGGTACGTCGCGCGGCCGGCGACGAAATGGCACAATTCGTCGCGCGGAATCGAGAGCCGCCAGCGGCCGGGCGTGCAGACCCAGATGCCGGATTCCGGCTGGTTGTTGGGTCCTTTGTGGACAAGCCTGCCGGTCGAGTGCGACGCGCCGTCGAGCGCGTCGGACTGGGCGCCCCAGTCGACGAGGTCGGTGCGGGTGGAGGCTTGGTAAAGGTGCGGGGCGGAGGAGGTCACAGCAACTTCTCCAGCAACCCTGCGGCCTTTTCCGGTCCGTTCTGTGCCCGCATCTGCGACGAGGTCTTCGCCAGCTTGGCCTTCATCTTGGGGTCGGTCAGGCAAGCCTCGATCCTGCTGACCAACTGGGCGTCGCTCCAGTCGTAGCGCGGCATGCCGAAGCCGTGGCCGGTTTCCTGGACGCGGGTGGCGTTGTCGTGGCCGTCCCAGACATAGGGCATGATGATGGCCGGCTTGCCGAAATAGAGGCACTCCGTGAACGAGTTGTTGCCGCCATGGTGGATGACGGCATCGACCTGCGGGATGACTGAAGGCTGCGGAAACCAGCTCTCGACGATGACGTTGTCCGGCACATCCGTGTACAGGTCCTTGTAGCCGCCGACATTGACCAGCGCGCGGTAACGGGTCTTGCCCAGTGTTGTGATGATGCGCTTCAACAAATCGACATCGCCAGCGCCGAGGCTGCCGAAGGAGACATAGAGCAGCGGCCCGTCATTGTTCTCGGCGAAGGTCGGCACGGCGTATGGCTTTTCCTGCCGCACGCAGCCTTCGAGATACTGGAATTTCGTCGTATCAAGCGGATGGCGGCGTTTGAACTTTGCCGCTTCGGGATAGAGCAGCAGATTGAGATAGGGCGAGGCCTCGAAGAACTGACCGACCGGGTATGGCGCTTCATTGTTTGCGGTGAGGAAGGCGTTGAAGTCGTCGTGGATGGGCTTGATCACCGCATTGAAATGATCGCGATAGCGCTGGTGGCCGACATGGTCGTTCTCGCCGCAACCGGAGAGATGCGGCGGGATGTCCTCATCCTCGATCTCGTTTTCCGAGCAGGAGATGACGCGCACCCAAGGCTTGCCGAACTGTTTGATGGCCGGAAACAGGATGACATTGTCGACGCAAATGACATCAGGCTTGATGGCGGCCAGGACTCGCGGCAAATCCTTCTGCGCCCATTTGGCGCTGTCGACAATCGCGGTCCAGCAATCCTTCACGTAATTGTCGACCTGATCGTAGGGCGATTTGCGGAAGTTCGGGATGTGGCCGTTGATGAAGTCTTCCCAGAATTTCGCCATCTGCTCGGGCGGCATCGGCTCCGACAGGTTCACCGGATGCGCTTCGAAGCCGTAACCCTTGTAGACATCGACAAAGCCGGGGTCGGACAGGAACACTGCCTTATGGCCGCGCGCCTCGACGGCTTGCGCGATGCCGACCGAATTGAGCGCCGGGCCGTAGGCCGCTTCGGGAAAAAACGCGATCGTCTTCTGCGCCATCAAGCTCTCCTATTCCTGAAAAATTCTGACATCGGCGGCGTCCCAGCCGAGTTCGACCTGATCGCCCGACGAGACCGGCCGGCGGTCGGCGGCATCGGCGGTGACGCGCACCAGAAATGGTTTTGGCGACAGAGGCGTGCGGACATGCAGCTGCAGGTCGAGCCCGTGATAGGCCAGCGCCTCAACCGTGCCGGCGATGCGGTTGGCGGTCTCGGCTGACGGGAACAGCCGGATGCGCTCGGGTCGCACCGAAGCGACAGCGGAAGCGCCGGGTGTGAGCTTGGCGGGAAACTTGCCGGTGATGCGCGCGCCGTTCGCGGCGATCACGCCATCCGCAGACATCTTGCCCGGTACGAAATTCATCACGCCGATGAAGTCGGCGACGAAACGGTCGGTGGGATGCTCGTAGATCACGTGCGGCGTGTCGCATTGCAGCAGCTGGCCGTCCTTGAGCACCGCCATGCGGTCGGCCATGACGAGTGACTCTTCCTGGTCGTGGGTGACGATGACGAAGGTGATGCCGACTTCGTGCTGCAGGCGCTTCAACTCCAACTGCATGGCGCCGCGCAGTTTCTTGTCGAGCGCTCCGAGCGGTTCGTCGAGCAGCAGCAACCGAGGCCGTTTGACCAGCGCGCGGGCGAGCGCGACGCGCTGCTTCTGGCCACCCGACAATTGCTCAGGCTTACGGTCCGCGAAGGGGACAAGCTCGGTGGTGGCCAGAATGGCGTCGACGCGGGAACGGATTTCAGCTTTCGGCAAGCGCTCCATCTCCAGCCCGTAGGAGACATTGGCGCGCACGCTCATATGCGGGAACAGCGCGTAGGACTGGAACATCAGATTGACCGGCCGCTTGTTGGGCGGGGTCCGGGCGATGTCTTTGCCATCGAGCAGTATGCGGCCGTCGGTTGGCGTCTCGAAGCCGGCCAGCATGCGCAGCAGCGTGGTCTTGCCGCAGCCGGAGGGTCCAAGCAGCGCGAAGAACTCGTTTTCGCGGATGTCGAGCGAGATGCCGTCGACGGCGGTGACCCGGCCGAACTTCTTCGAAACGTTATCAATGGCCAGCAGCGTGCGCGGTTCGCTCATTGGCCGATGATCCCACGGTTGAGCCGCTGCGACAGGGTCAGCGCGGTGATGGATACCGCCATGACGATGGTCGCCAGCGCGTTGATCTCCGGCGTGATGCCGAAGCGGATCATGGCGTAGATCTGCATAGGCAGCGTCGTCGAGGCGCGGCCGGCACCGGCGGTGAAGAAGGCGATGATGAACTCGTCGACCGAGAGCGTGAAGGCAAGCAGAGCGCCGGCAATCACTGCCGGCGCGATGACCGGCAATGTCACACGCCGGAAGGTGGTCAGAGCCGAGGCGCCGAGGTCGGCGGAGGCCTCGACGATCGACCAGTCGAAACTCTTTAGCCTTGCGCGCACCACCGAGCAGACGAAGGCGAGGTTGAAGACGACATGGGCGAGGATGATGGTGTGCAGGCCCATGGTCAGGTTTAGCATGGAGAAGAACGACAGCAGAGCGATCGCCAGGACGATGTCGGGGATGATCATCGGTGCGAAGATCAGCGCCTCGAGACCCCTGCCGTATTGCCGGCGCATCTCGATGCCGATGGCCAGCAGCGTGCCGAGCAGCGTGGCGATGGCCGTGGAGACCAACGCCACGATCAGCGTGTTGAGCGCAGCGGAAAGGATGGCGGAATTGCCGGCCAGCGAGGCATACCATTTCAGCGAAAAGCCCGACCATGCCGTCGGCAATCCGCCTTCGTTGAAGGACAGCGCCACCAGCACGGCGATGGGGATGTAGAGGAAGGCGAAGACGAGGGTGAGGATCGTCCGCATGCCGAGCGTACGGGTGAAGGAATGGGTCATCGCCGGCCTCCGACAATTGGAAGGCAAGCGAACGACCAGAGTCCTTCTCCCTGTTCACGGGTAGAAGATACCGGCAGGCAGATGAGGGGCAGCGCTGAGCGTCGCAAAGGTTGACGCCGCCCCTCATCCGCCCCTTCGGGGCACCTTCTCCCGGTGAACGGGGAGAAGGCAAGAATTGCGCAGCGCTCAGCCATCGGCGTCACCCTTTGCCTCAGCCGCACGCCCCGCGGCGCGGTCGGCGGCGAGCGCCTGCGCCATCAGCACCAGAAGCATGATGGCGATCAGCGCCATGGCGAGCGCTGCGCCGAACGGCCAGTCATTGGCAGTCAGGAACTGGTCGTAAACGAGGTTGCCGATCATCTGGAAGCGGCCGCCACCGAGCAGCGCCGGGGTGACGAAATTGCCGATCGACAGCACGAAGACGAAGACAGCACCCGCAGCGATGCCGGGCACGGTCAGCGGCAGGATGACACGTCGGAAAGTGGTGGCAGCGGAGGCGCCGAGATCGCGCGATGCCTCGGCCAGTTCCGGGTTGAGGCGCGACAGCGGCGCGTAGCAGGCGAGGATGACGAAGGGCAGATAGTTGTAGACGAGGCCCGCGATGACCGAGCCTTCGGTATAGAGCATCGAGGGCGGTTCGCCGGTGTAGCCGAACCAGCGCAAGAGCTGGGTGATCAGCCCTTCGCGGTTCAGCAGCACGATCCAGGCATAGGTGCGGATCAGATAGTTGGACCAGAACGGCAGCACGGCGAAGAACAGGAAAATTGGCTGCCACCGGCGCGGTGCGGCCGCGATCGCATAGGCTGCGGCATAGCCAATCACCACCGCAATCAAGGTCGCGGTGCCGGCGATACGTGCTGAGTTGAGGAAGATGCCGGCATAGAGCGGGTCGAAGACCAACCCGAAATTTTCCAGCGTCAAAGTGTAGTCGATGCCGCCATAGACGCCGCGCCGGAAGAAGGCGAGCGCCAGCACCAGGGCGCATGGCACCACCATCAGCGCGGTCAGCCAGACCAGCGCCGGGGCCATCAGCAGAGAGGAACGAAGTCGGGTCTGGGACAATTTCTCGGGTACCGCTCAGGGCCGGCGGCAGAAGTGCTGCCGGCCGTGAAGTCTGCGCCGCTTACTGCGCGGCCTTGATGTCGCTGACGATCTTGGAATAGTCGCGCTGGGCTTCGCCGACGTCACGCAACTGCTCGAACTTGACGAGATCGGCCACCGGCATCGCCATGTTGGGGAATTTGGCCAGGAAGTCGGCCGGCAGGCTTTCCATCGCCGGCTTGTTCGGCACCTTGTAGTCGATGTTCTGCGCCGCCCAGGCGTGGTTCTTGGCGTCGAGCATGAAGTTGATGAACTTGAAGGCGTCGTCCTTGTGCTCGGACGCCTTCATCACCACCATCGTGTCGACCCACAGGTCCGAACCTTCTTTAGGGATGACGTATTTGATCTCCGGCTTGTCGGCGATGCCGTAATTGCACCAGCCGTCCCAGGCCTGCACCATCAGCGCCTCGCCGGAAACCAGCTTGGAATAGAAGGTGGTGTCGTCATAGGCGAGCAGGGTCTTCTTGGCGGAGATCAAGAGGTCCTTGACCTCGGCCATCTTGGCCGGGTCGGTCTCGTTGACCGAATAGCCCTTGTCGAGCTGCCCGGCGGCCAGCAGCCAGCGATCGGTCGCCAGCATGGTGGTCTTGCCCTTCATCTCGTCGGAAGGGGCGAGCAGGTCGCTCCAGCTCGTGGGCGCCGTCTTGACAAGGTCAGAGCGGTAGCAGAGGCCCGTCGTGCCCCAGGTGTAAGGCACGGAGAAAGCGTTGCCGACATCGTGCGGCAGCTTGGTCGCTTCGGGATAGAGGTTGGCGAGGTTGGGGATCTTGGCATGGTCGATCGGCTCGGTCAGGCCAAGCTTGTTTAATACTTCGGCGAAGGGCGAGGAGACGAAGACCACGTCATAGCCCTTGCCGCCGGCGGCAATCAGCTTGCCCATGATCTCTTCATTGGTGGCGTGCACCACCACTTCGCCGGCAACGCCGGTGGCGGTCTTGAAAGCGGCCATGGCGTCGGGTGCCATGTACCCATCCCAGTTCGAAATAACGAGGTCGGCTGCGGCGGCCGGCACCGAGAGCGTCAGGGCGAGACCGAGAGCGATTGAGGATGTATTGAGCGCACGGCGCCGCAGGCTGGTAGCGGTCATGGCAGTCTCCCATTCGGTTTGATCGTCGAAATCATTTGCCGGACCAAAGCCGGCGACGCGCGCCTGCCTCGATCCTGTTCCCTCGGTCTTTTCCCGCCGATTGCGCCGACAGTACTATTGCAGAAAAAAGTACGTCAATCCATAATCTGTCAACCGACGGAGGAATTTGGCCGATTGTCCCTGTTCCGGCGATCAGCCGGACCAATGCGCCACATTCGCATTCGAGAAAAGTCATGCAAGCCGTAGCCAGACGACCTCGCACCAACCATCTCGATCTGGCGCAACGCATCCTGGATGTGGCGCGGCAGCGTGGCTTCGAGCCTGGCGCCCGCCTGCCCGAACAGCAGATCGCCTCGCTGTGCAATGTCTCGCGCACGCCCGTACGCGCGGCACTCGGCCTGCTCGCGGAACGGGGCGTGGTGCGCTGGGAGGCCGACAGCGGTTATCATCTGACGGTCGACCTCGCCGCCCAGCCCGCCATTGCCGCCGAACTACCCAGTGCGGAGGAAGACGAGCTCGCCGAAGCCATCCTGCGCGACCGCTCGGCGCGACGGTTGGACCAGACGGTGACCATCGCGGGGCTGATGCGACGCTACGGCGCTGATCGCAAGACGGTACTAAAAGCACTTAACAAACTGACCGACGAGAATCTTCTGGATCGTGCGCCTGGGCAATCCTGGTTGTTTCGCCGCGCGCCGGACGATCCGGAGGCGCAAGGCGAAAGCTACGAGTTCCGCCTGGTGCTGGAGCCGGCGGCCATCCTGACGCCAGGCTTTCGGCTGGACGGGGCGCGGGCAGCAATGTTGCGGCAAGGCATGGAAGCGCTTGCAGCGCTGCCGGACGAGACATTCGACACGCGCGAGTTCCAGCGGCTGGACATGGATTTTCATGGCATGATCGCCGAGGGCTGCGCCAACCGTTTTGTGTCGGATGCATTGGCCGATCATCTCCGCCTGCGCCGGCTGCCGGGCATCTATTCCGGCGTCAACGTGTTTCGGCTGCGGCAATCGTTGCGCGAACACTCGGGCATACTCGACTATCTTGAAAGCCGGCAGTATGAGGTGGCTGCCGATCTGCTTCGCATCCACCTGCGGCTCTCCCGCAGCCAGCGACCGCAAGCAGCCAGCCGCGGAGCTCCCGCACTGTTCGGCATGATCAGCCGGCCGGATTGATGAGGAATAATTGACGCGTAAAGCCAGCCCGACCATCGCGCTGTTTCCCGAGGCCAGTTTCGGCGCCGCGTTGAATTGCGTCGGTATCGCACAGGCATTGCGCGCACGGGGCGCTCGCCCCGTCTTCATCTGCCATGCCGGCTTCTCCGGCGTCTTTACCGACTATGGCTTCCAGGAATACCATCTGCCGACGGATGAGCCGCTGAGCGACAGCGACCGCCAGAGCTATTGGCAGGCCTTCGTGCGCCGGCACCTGCCGCATTTCCGGCTGAGCCCGATCGACCAGCTCGAGACCTATGTCGCGCCGACCTGGCAAGCGATCGTCGACACCGCCGTCAACGCCGAGGCGCCGCTGCGCCAATTGCTGGCGCGGCTGAAGCCGGACGCGGTGGTGCTCGACAACGTCATCATGTTCCCGGCGATCGCCGCCGCCGGCTGCCCGTGGGTGCGCGTCGTCTCCTGTGCCGAGACGGAACTGCCGGATGCCGAGGTGCCGCCCTATCTCTCGGGGATGGGTGCCGACGACCCGCAACGTGCGGCGTTCGAAGCGCGCTATCTCGCGGCCTCCGCACCCGCGCATGAGTGCTTCAACCGTTTTCGCGCGGATGCCGGCCTGGCGCCGTTGCCCAAGGGCCTGTTCCTCGAGACATCACCCGACCTCAATCTGCTGCTGACGCCAGCGATCGTACGGCGTGAGCGGGCCGAGCCGCTCGACCCCAAACGCTTCGTTTATCTCGAAGGCTGCGTGCGCTCGGAAGGGCCGTTCGAGGTGCCGGTGTTTCCGCGCAATGGCGGGCCGCTGGTCTATGTCAGCTTCGGCAGTCTCGGCGCGATGGATGTCGGGCTGATCGAACGCATGCTCGCCGTCTTCGACCGGCTGCCGGCGCGCTTCATCGTCAATGCCGGCGGCCTGCGCGACGCCTACCGCGCGGTGCCGGACAATGTCTATCTCGACGCCTGGTTTCCGCAGCCTTCGGTGGTGGCGAAGTCGGACCTGTTTATTCATCACGGAGGAAACAACAGTTTTTGCGAGGCGCTGCGCTTCGGCGTGCCGTCGCTGATCATGCCCTATTGCTGGGACGGACATGACAATGCGCAACGCGCGGGAGAGACGGGCGTGGGCGACCATATCGGCCGCGACGCCTGGACCGAAGGGGGATTGGAGAGAGCCATTCTCGGCCTGCTGGCCGACGATGCGATGCGCGCCCGCCTCAGGGACAATGCTGCCAAGATGGCGCTGACCCCTGGAACGGATGTGGCCGCGCAAGCCATACTCTCTCTCATAGGTACGTGAACCAAAATGCAGGACAAAAATACCAACACCGCTCTCTTCACCGGCAACGATCCCAAGGCCTGGCTCGCCCAGCACGGCATCACGGAGGTCGAGTGCCTGGTGCCCGACATGAATGGCGTGCTGCGCGGCAAGGCGCTGCCGACAGCAAAATTCCTCAAGGCGCTGGAAGACCGCGCACTTTACCTGCCGAGCAGCGCTTTCCTGGTCAGCATCGATGGCCGCTACTCCGGTTCGATCGACGAAGGCTTTGCCTATCAAGACCCGGATATGCGCATGGTGCCTGATATGTCGACGCTGTGCCTGGCGCCGGGCGCTGGCCCTGGCAAAGCCTATGTCTTCGCCGACGCCTTCCACATGGAAGGCAAGCCCTGGATGGCCTCGCCACGACATGTGCTGCGCGCCGTGCTCGATCTCTACCGGAAGCGCGGTTGGCGCGCGGTGGTGGCGCCGGAAGTCGAATTCTATCTGACCGCGCCCAATCCGAATCCCGACCAGCCGCTGACAGCACCGGTTGGCGCCAATGGCCGCGCCGAGGGCTCGCAGCATCCCTATGACATGGTGGCGCTGGAAGAATTCGAGCCGGTGATAAGGCGCGTCTATGATTATGCCTCAGCCGCCGGCCTGCCGCTCGACACGCTGATCCATGAATCGGGCACCGCGCAGCTGGAGATCAATCTGCTGCACGGCGACGCGGTGCCACTCGCCGACCAGGTGCTGCTGTTCAAGCGGCTGACCCGCCAAGCGGCGCAGCAGAGCGGCATGCACGCCACCTTCATGGCCAAGCCGATCGCGGCGCAGGCCGGCAGCTCGATGCATCTGCACATGTCTGTCGTCGATGAAACGACAGGCGCCGCGCTGTTTGCCGACAGAGATGATGCAGACACCGAAATGTTCGGCCATTTCATCGGCGGCCTGCAGAGATATGTGCCCGAGATCATGCCGCTGTTCGCACCCAACGTGAACTCGTTCCGCCGCATCCGGCCGAACCACAGCGCACCGGCCAACATCGAATGGTCGCATGACAACCGCTCTTGCGGCCTGCGCGTGCCGGCAGGTGGCCGCGCCGCCCGGCGGGTAGAGAACCGCTTGCCGGGAGCGGATTGCAATCCCTATCTGGCGATCGCCGGTTCGCTGCTTGCCGGCTATCTCGGCGTCGAGCAGAAGCTGGCGCGCTCGGCTGAGGCCTCGGGCAATGCCTACAAGATCAAAAGCACGCTGCCGAAAACGATGGAGGAGGCGCTTGATCGTTTCATTGCTTGCGAGCCGGTGCGGGCATTGCTCGGCGAGGATTTTTTCCAGACCTATCTGCGCGTCAAGAGCGTCGAACTCGACCTGTTCCAGAGCGTGGTGACGAGCTGGGAACGCGACCATTTGCTGCTGAAGGTGTGATCATGGCCTCCGGCTCAACGGGTTTCAATTCGAGCCTCGATATCGGCAATTCCTATTATGTCGCCACCGCCAATCCGGCGCCGGACCATCCGGCGCTGGTGGGAGATGTCGGCGCCGATCTGGTGGTGGTCGGTGGCGGCTGCACCGGCCTGTCGGCCGCCCTTCATGCCGCCGAGCGCGGCCTGAAGGTGGTGCTGCTCGAAGGCGGCAAGATCGGCTGGGGCGCGTCGGGCCGCAATGGCGGCCAGATGATTCCCGGCCTGCGCAAAGGCGCCAAGGGGCTGGTCAAGCTCTACGGTCCCGAGCGGGCGAAGGCGCTGTTCGACCTCGCCTTCGAGGCGCGGGGCCTGGTGCTCGACATCATCGAGCGCCACACTATCGACTGCGATCTGCGGCTGACCGGCCATCTCGTCGGTGCCGTTAATGGCTCCGACCTCAGGGATCTCGAAGACGAGGCCAAATGCCTCGAGAGCGTGATGAAGTTCCGCGACGTCGAGATCCTGTCGGCGGCGCAGGCACGCGGCAAGGTGGACACGCCCTATCATGGCGCGATGTATGAGCCGCTCGGCGGCCATATGCATCCGCTGAACTACACGCTCGGCCTTGCCCGTGCCGCCGTGGCGGCCGGTGTCGTCATCCATGAAAATTCCGTCGCGGTAAAGCTGGAGCGCGAGCCTTCGATCCGGGTCTCGACGGCGCAGGGGTCGGTAAGGGCCAAACATGTCGTGCTGGCCGGCGACGCGTTGCTGCATGGGCTGGAGCCGCGCCTCAACAGCCGCATCATGCCGGTCGGCAACTACATCGTCGCCACCGAACCGCTGGAGGGCAAACACAATGTCATCCCGGCCAATGTCGCGGTGTCCGACACGCGCTTCGTCGTCAACTACTACCGCATGTCGGCGGACGGTCGGCTGCTGTTCGGCGGCGGCGAGCGCTACACGCCATCGCCGCCGGCCGACATTGCCGGCTTCGTGCGGCCGCACATGGAGGCCACCTTCCCGCAGCTGAAGGGCTGCCGCATCGATCATGCCTGGGGCGGCCTGGTGTCGGTGACCACGTCGCGGCTGCCGCATGTCGGGCACTATGGCGAGGTCTATTTCGCGCATGGCTATTCCGGCAAGGGCGTCATCCTGTCAACGCTGTCGGGCAAGCTGCTGGCCGAAGCGATTACGGGCGACGCCTCGCGGCTGGACCTGTTCTCGACTTTGACTCCGATGCCGTTCCCGGGCGGTACGGCGCTACGGGGTCCGCTCTATGTGCTGGGGATGTTGTGGTACGCCATGCGCGACCGTATCAAGCATTGAGGTTACTACCGGCGGGTGGATCATCAGAGGATTGCATGCGTGATTTTCAACTCACCGGACGCTCGCCGGTTCGCGCCACCGAAGCGATGGCGGCGACATCGCATCCGTTGGCGACGCTGGCGGCTATCGACATGCTGCGCTCCGGCGGCAACGCCATGGATGCCGCCGTCTGCGCGGCGGCGGTGCAAGGCGTCGTCGAGCCGCAATCGACCGGCATCGGCGGCGACTGTTTTGTGCTCTACAGCCCCAAAGGCGAGGGCGAGGTCCTGGCCTTCAACGGCTCGGGGCGATCGCCTGCTGCTGCAAATGCCGATTGGTTTCTGGAGCGGGGCCATGGCGAACTGCCTGGAACCGGACCGCATGCCGTCACCGTTCCGGGCGCCATCGACGCGTGGTGCCGGCTGCTTGAAGATCACGGCAGGAAGGGCATCGACGCCGCGCTGGCTCCGGCCATTCGCTATGCCGAACAAGGCTATGTCGTTCATGATCGCGTCGCCTTCGACTGGGCTGACGAGGTCGCCCTGCTCGCCGCCGACGAACATGCGGCGCGGATCTTCCTGCCCGAGGCAAGGGCGCCGCTAGCTGGCGATGTGCACCGGCAACCGCAACTCGCGAAAACCCTGCGCGCCGTGGCAAGCCAAGGCCGCGCCGGTTTCTACGAAGGTGAGGTCGCGAACGATCTGGTGGAACGTCTTCGCGCGCTGGGCGGGCTGCATGCATTGGAGGATTTCGCCGAGACCCAAGGCGACTACGTCACGTCGGTGAATACGTCCTATCGCGGCTACGATATCCATCAGATGCCACCGAACAATCAGGGCGTGACGGCGCTGATCATGCTGAATGTGCTTTCGGGCTTCAGCCTTGGTTCGTTGGAGCCGAACAGTGCCCCGCGGCTGCATCTCGAGATCGAAGCCGGCCGGCTTGCCTACCAGGACCGCGATACTTTCATCGGCGACCAGGATTTCGTCCAGGTCCCCGTCGAACAACTGCTGTCGGCAGCCTATGCGGAGCGGCTGCGCGCCGCCATCGATCCGGCCCTCGCCATGACGCATCTGCCGCGGCTTGAGCTGCCGCGCAGCGACACCGTCTATATCTCCGTGGTCGACCGCGACCGCAATGCAGTCAGCTTCATCAACTCGACCTTCGGTTCCTTCGGCAGCGGCGTCGTCGGTCCCAAGACAGGCGTCGTGCTGCAGAATCGCGGCAGCAGTTTTCGCCTCACGGAAGGCCATCCAAATCGTATCGCGCCGCGAAAGCGACCGATGCACACCATCATGCCTGGCATGGCGACGCGAGGGGGTAAGGTGGTGATGCCGTTCGGGGTGATGGGCGGCGGCTACCAGCCGTTCGGCCATGTCCATCTGCTGACCAACATGATCGATTTCGGGATGGACCCGCAGCAGGCACTGGATGCGCCACGGGTGTTCTACAAGGACAATGCCGTGCTGGCCGAGCGCGGGATTCCGGCTGAGGCGATCGCCGGCCTGCGTCAGCGCGGCCATCAGGTTTCGATCGCCGAGGAGCCGCATGGCGGCGGCCAGCTGGTGCTGATCGATTGGGAAAAGGGCACGCTCACCGGTGCCTCCGATCCGCGCAAGGACGGTTGTGCGCTGGGCTACTGATCTGCGTTGCTGGAATGCGCATTCAGAACCAGATCAGCCAGACAAGCTGCAGGATTACCAGTGCAATGGCGTCCCAGAAGATGAGTTCGCCCATCGAGAACCAGCGCCGCGACCGGTTGAAGCTGTAGAACAGCCGCCAGACCAGAGCAGCGGCGGCCAGCGGCACCAAAGCGAGCAGCGTGCTCACGGCAGCCGCGCTCCCGACACCGCATCGAATGTGTGCAGCGCTGCCGGCGGAAAGCGTAGATAAAGCGGCTGGCCGGGATCGAAAGCGCGATCGTCATTCACGGTCCTGACGATCAGCGCGTTGGCCTCGCTCTTGGCGAAGATCAGGACGTCCGGCTCGACCGGTTCGACGACGTCGACGGCAAACTGGATGGCATCGCTTGCGGAGGCGTCGACCAGCTGGATCTGTTCCGGGCGAATGCCGAGCACGATCGGGCCGTCAGGCTTTCCCGGCAGCGGGCAAGTGAAACCGCTGGCGTGGAAGACGCCGGCGCGGACATCGCCATCGAACGTGTTCATCGCTGGACGGCCGATGAATTCGGCGATGAAGCGATTGGCAGGCCGCCGATAAATCTCGCGCGGGTCGTCGTACTGGATCAGTGCGCCTTCGCGCAACACCGCGACCCTGGTCGCCAGCGTCACCGCCTCTTCCTGGTCGTGTGTGACGAAGACGAAGGTCTTTTTCAGCTCGCGATGCAGACGCTTCAGCTCGGTGCGCATGTGGAGCCGCAACAAGGCGTCGAGATTGGACAGCGGCTCATCCATCAGACAGAGGCTAGGTTGCCAGACCAGGGCGCGGGCCACAGCCACGCGCTGCGCCTGGCCGCCCGACAATTGCGAAGGGCGGCGGTCTAGGTAACGGGTGATCTCAAGCAGCTCGGCCATGGCGCGGACGCAGCGGTCGAGCTCGGCAGCCGGCATCTTTCGGATGCGCAAGGGATAGGCGATGTTCTCGTAGACGCTCTTATGGCTGTAGAGCGCATAGTTCTGGAACACCATGCCCATGCCGCGCAGGCGCGGCGGCAGGTCGGTGACATCGAGGCCCTCGACCATGATGCGCCCGGCGGTCGGCCGCTCCAGCCCGGCGAGCAGCCGGCAGGCTGTCGTCTTGCCGGAACCGGACGGGCCGAGCAGAACCAGGAATTCGCCGGGCTCGAAAGCAAGATCGAGCGCCTGCAGCGCCACCGTCCCGTCCGGGAAGGCCTTGGTGACGCCGTCGAAAACAATTGCCATACAAGATCCCTTCAACCCTTGACCGCGCCGAAGGTGAGGCCGCGGACGAGCTGTTTCTGGACAAGGAAAGTGAAAAGCACGATCGGCAGCGTTGCCACGATCGCGACTGCCGCGACCTGTCCCCAGAGCGTGCCATGCGGCGTCACCAGCCCCGGTATGCCGACGGTCAGCGGCCGCCCGTCGAAAGCGACGAGGATGAAGGCATAGAGGAACTCGTTCCACGACAGGATGAAGCAGAGCACCGCTGTGGCGCCGATGCCGGGTGCGGCCAGCGGCGCGACGACGAAGAAGAATGCGCCGAGCCGCGAGCGGCCGTCCATCATCGCGGCCTCGTCGATCTCCCTGGGGATTTCGGCGAAGAAGCCGCGCATCATCCAGACGACGAGCGACAGGTTGAAGGAGGTGTGGGCGATCACAACGGCGTAGATGGTGTCGATCAGGCCCAGCGAGGTGAAGAACAGGAACAGCGGCACGGCGATTGAGATCGGCGGCGCCATGCGCGTGGTCAGGAAGAAGAAGAACAGGTCTTCCTTGCCGGGAAAATCCGAGCGGGCAAAGCCATAGGCCGCTGGCGCGCCGATGACGATGCAGAGTATGGTCGACGACACCNCACCGAGATCAGCACCGAATTGATCGCCAGCGGCCAGTATCCCTTGTCGATGAAGACGGCGGGATAGTTGGCAAGCGTCGGCGAAAAAATCCATTTCGGCACAGAAGACAGAAGATCGACGCGGTTCTTGAACGACGCCAGCACCATCCAGACATAAGGCGTCAGCGCCACCACGACGGCGACGAGCAACACCGCCCAGGCAAAGCTTTTCCAGGCGCGGTTGGTGGACTGATCGATCATCGCAGCGCCCTCAAAACGCCCCCACCTGCTTGCGGCTCGACCAGTAGACGGCCTTGTAGAAGACCGAGCACAGGATCAGCACGACGAGATAGATCATGAAGGCGACCGCGGCGCCGTAGCCGAGGTCCCAGTTACGGAAATTGACGCGGTAGGCGTAGATCGAGACCAGCTCGGTCAGCGTTCCCGGTCCGCCGCCG
This sequence comes from Mesorhizobium sp. LSJC285A00, assembly GCF_000503155.1. NCBI lineage: Bacteria > Pseudomonadati > Pseudomonadota > Alphaproteobacteria > Hyphomicrobiales > Phyllobacteriaceae > Mesorhizobium > Mesorhizobium sp. LSJC285A00. The sequence goes on along the minus strand of NZ_AYVK01000049.1, from coordinate 10,290 downwards.
GTCATCAGGAAAACCTTGTCGAACTCCTTGAAGGCGTCGATGCCGCGCAGCAGCAGCACGAGCGCGATGACCGGCCGCAGCAGCGGCAGCATGACGTTTCGGAAAATCTGGAACGGTTTGGCGCCATCCATCATCGCCGCCTCGAACGGCGCGCGCGGCAGGCTCATCATCCCGGCGAGCATGATCAGGGTGACGAAAGGCGTCCACTGCCAGACATCGATGGCGACGATGGTCGGAAACACCAGGTCGGGTGCCGAAAGCACCGCCGAATTCTGCGCCAGCAGGCCGACCTTGCGCATGTAGAAGGTGAGCATGCCGAAATCGCCCTGCAACAGCAGCCGCCAGATCAGCCCGACGGCGACCGGCGCGATCATCATCGGGATGAGCAGCAGTGTGGTGAGAAGCCGCTGGCTGGCGACGAAGCGGAAGATCAGGAAGGCCAGCGCAAAGCCGAGCAGGAATTCCAGGCCGACGGCGATGATGACGAATTTCAGCGTCAGCAGGAACGATGCCCAGAAGAATGGGTCGTTGCGCATCAGCTTGCGGAAATTGTCGAAACCGACGAAGGCGCCGGCATGGCTGGCGTCGGCGAAGCTGAGGTCGGTCAGCGCGGTGTAGACCATGTAGTAGAACGGGCCGACCAGGAAGACGACGACGAGCAGCGTCGCCGGCAGCATCAAGAGCGGCCCCACCCCACGGTCGAGAAGCGGCATTCCGCGCGGCGATGGAGTGCGGTTCGTCACGGGCGTTTCCTGCGGACAAGAACGGCTACCCGCTTGTGCGGGTAGCCTCTGCGCGACATCTCAAGGCCTATCGTGCCGGATAGGTCATGGGTGCGCAAGAACCGAGCAGTGTCGAGATGTCGGTGGCGGCGGTGTCGAGGGCGGCCTGCGCCTCCTTTTCGCCGGCGAGGTAGGATGACAGTTCGCGCACTAGTATGTCGGTCATCTCGGCCGATTGCGGCAGCGTCGCCTTCGGCACCGCATGCTCGTTGGCCTCCATCGAAGCCTTGGCATAGGGCAGCTTCTGCACCTCGGCGGAGGCATAGACATCCGGCCGACCTGAAGCGCCGCCATTGAGATGCTGTTCGAGCTGGCGGTCATAGCCCATCATCCACTGGACGAAGAGGAAGGCGGCCTGCTGGTTCTTCGAATAGACCGGGATGAGATAGGTCCAGCCCTCGACCTGGCCGATCTTCCCGCCGTCGCCTTGCGGCACGAGATCGAAGCCAACCTTGCCGACCACGGTGGAGGCCGTGGTGTCGACCGACACGGCATAGGTTGCGTCGTTCCACATGATCAGCTCGGCGACCTTGGCTTGCTGCATCAGCGCCATGACATCATCCCAGAAATAGTTGAGGCTGTCCGGCGGCGAGAATTGCAGCAGGCTCTTGTAATATTCGAGCGAGGCGACGGCCTTGGGGCTGTTGACGATGACCGGGCCGCAGGCCGAGCCGCTCTTCACGTCGAGCACGTCGCCGCCGAAGGAATAAAGGAAATTGAGCCACTCATACCACAGTGCCTCATGGCGCTTGCCCTGCAGGGCGGTGCCGTAAAAACCCTGGTCGGGGCGATAGAACCATTCGGCGATATCGCGGTATTGCTTCCAGTCCTTGGCGGGAGCGAGGCCGTAGCCATACTTGGCCTTGAAGCCTGCCTGCTCCTTGGGATCGGCGAGCAGGTCCGAGCGATACCACATGAACATGTTGAGCACTGTGAAGGGGAAGCCGTACTCCTTGCCGTCATACCAGGAGATTTCGTGCCAGGCGGTCTGGTAGAGCTGCTTCTCCGGCTCGAAGCTCGGATCGCGCAAAGCCGGGTCGGCCATCATCTTGGCGATTTCGACCAGATGGTTGTTGGTGGCGAACTTGCCGAGTTCGCGATGCGGCTGGATGATGACGTCGTAGCGGCCGCGGTGCGAGTTGAGATCGAGCTGCACCTTGTTGACGGCTTCCGAGTGCTCGTACATCTCGACTTCGACATGGATGCCGGTCTGTTTTTCAAACTCCGGCGCCATCTTCTTCAGCGCTTCGAGCGGCGGCAGCGCCTCGCCGACCATGCGGATGGTCTGGCCGCTATAGGGTTTCGACGCCTCTTTCAGATCCCACGCGTCCGCTTGTGTCACTTGCCACGTCAGGGGCCACACAAATACGACTGCGACGAGCAGTCTGGACGCGGTACGTCTCAGCGGCTTGAGCATTCTTCCCTCTCCCTAGAAGTCGTGCCTGGCGGGCCGGCGCCCGTTTTGTCATAAAATGTGTGGTACTGCAAATCAAAATGTGGCACCTTGCAACAAATGGTTGGGAGGTGTTAACAGACCGGCAGCAAACCGGCTTTCCCGACCAGGCGAGGGACCTTTCGGATGGACTTCATCTTCATGCTGACGCGCAACGATCGCACGGTCGAGGACTGTCTCGACCTGGTCGATTTGATTGAGCCGGTCGGCCTGAAGCATGTCGGCTTCAAGGATATTGGCGTCGCGCCGGATGTGCTGCGCAAGCTCGCTGTCGCCATTGGCCGGACAGGCGCCACCACTTACATGGAAGTTGTCTCGACGACGGCTGAGGCCTGCCTTAATTCCGCGCGCATCGCCAGGGATCTCGGCATCCAGCGCCTGCTCGGTGGTACCCAGGTCGACGAGATCATGGCGTTGCTGGAGGGGAGCGGCACCGAATACTACCCTTTTCCCGGGCGGCCGGTCGGCCATCCGACCAAGCTCGGCGGTTCGGCCGAGGATGTCGAGGCCGACTGCCGGGCCTTCGCCGAGAAGGGTTGTGCGGGATGCGACATCCTCGCCTATCGCGCCACCGAGGCCGACCCGGCCGAACTGGTGCGCGCAGCCCGGCGCGGGCTTGGTCCGTCGCGGCATCTGATCGTCGCCGGCGCTGTGGCATCAGCCGATCGGATCAAGGCAATCAAGCTGGCCGGCGCCAACGCTTTTACCATTGGCACAGCGGTTTTCGATGGCTCCTATTCGCCGACGAAAGGTTCTATCCTCTCGCAACTGCGGGATGTCCTCGCGGATTGCGAGCGCGTCTAATGCCAGTCATCGGCATCGATCTCGGCACACAAAGCCTGAAGGCGATCGTTGTCGATGACGAATTGCGGCTGCGTGGCGAGGCCGCTGTGTTGTACCAGCCGGCCTTCCCGGCGCCCGGCTGGGCCGAACAGAATCCGGCGCTGTGGCTGGCGGCGCTCAAGCCGGCCATTGCCGGCGCGCTCGACAAGGCTGGGCTTGCGCCGTCCGACATCAAGGGCATTGCCATTGCCGGCCAGCTCGACGGCTGCGTCGCGGTCGATGGCAATGGTGAGGCGCTGGCTCCGTGCATCATCTGGATGGACCGGCGGGCGGCAGGAGAGATCGCCGGCATCGATCCGGACTTCATCCGTGAGCGCACCGGTCTCGTTCTGGACGCCACTCATATGGCGGCGAAAATCCGCTGGGCCGCGCGCAACCTGCCCGAAGCGCGCCGGGTGGCGCTCTGGCATCAACCGGTATCGTTCGTGGTCGCGGCGCTGTGCGGTCGTGCCGTCATCGATCACGCGCTGGCCTCGACGACCATGCTCTATGGGCTGAAGGAGCACAACTATGCCGGCGATCTGCTGGCGGCCTTCGACATCGATGCAGATAAATTGCCCGGCATCGACGATGCATCTGAGATCGCCGGCGCCTTGACCCACGCCGGCGCCGAGCTCACCGGTCTGCCTGTGGGCACGCCGCTGGCGGTCGGCACCGGCGATGATTTTTCGGCCGCCATAGGCGCCGGGGTTGTCGTGCCCGGTGTCGTCGCCTGCAATCTCGGCACGGCCGAAGTGGTCGGCGCGGTGTCCGGCACGCTTCGCCTCGACCCCGGCGGCCTGGTCGAGACCCATCGCTTTCTCGGCAACGGCTATTTCATCTCCAATCCCGGATGGCTCTCGGGCGGCGCGGTGACGTGGTTTCTAACAACCTTCGGCGTCGATTCGCCGGCGGCGATGTCGGAACTGGCGGCGACGGTGGTTTCCGGCAGCGACGATTTGCTGTTCTTGCCCGCGTTGTCCGGTGCCATGGCGCCGCGCTGGATCGCCGAAGCGCGTGCCGCTTTCTACGGCCTGACATCCTTCCACGGCAAAGCCGCTTGTGCCCGTGCCGTGCTGGAGGGCTGTGCCTTTGCCATGCGCGACGTGGTCGACCGGCTGGACGATCTCGATATCGCGACGGATCGCATCCGGCTCTCAGGCGGTGGCGCGCGCAGCCGGGTATGGGCGCAAATCCGTGCCGATGTCAGCGGCAGGCCGGTCGAGATCGCGGGTGCGGCCGATGCCTCGCCGATCGGTGCGGCAATCCTTGCCGCCGCAGCCATCGGCCTTACCTCCTCAGTGCAGCAGGCGGCTGAAAGGCTGGCCGGCCACATCGAGACGATCGACCCTGATCCTTCCGCCAAGGCCGCCTACGACAGAAGTTACCGCCGGTATCGCACCTTGTTCGATGCCCTGACCCCGCTTCATGCTGACTGACCGGACTGCATCCTATGTCCAGACAAATGCTCGATCGCCTTATTGCCGGCACGCTGCCTGACCCGGACAGCCAGGGAATGCTGTCGGTGCCGCTGAAGACCATCGTCATAGGGCGCGGTCTCGGCGATGAAGCCGATGCGCTGGTCAAGCCGCTGCCGCTCGGCCGCAGGCTCGCCGTTGTCATGGATCCCGACACAAGGCTGGCTCTCGGCGAGAGAGTGTCGATTGCGCTGCGCGGCTCCAGCGATGTCGACAAGATCATCCTGCCGCGCCATCCGCATCCCGACATGGACGCCGTGCGATCGGTGATCGCCCGCACGAAAGACGCCAGCGGTCTGGTCGCGGTCGGATCGGGCTCGATCAATGACATCACCAAATATGCCGCCCATCTGACCCAAAAGCCCTATGCGGTGTTCGGCACCGCGCCGTCGATGAACGGCTACACCTCGGTGTCTGCGGCAATCACAGAGGACGGCCTGAAGAAATCGCTGACGGCGAGCCTGCCGGTCGGTGTCTTCCTCGATCTCGATGTCATGGCGCGAGCGCCGCACCGGCTGATCGCTGCCGGCTTCGGCGATTCGATGGCGCGGCCGACCGCGCAGACCGATTGGCTGATGGCGCATCTGTTGCTCGGCACGCCCTACCGGGAGGCGCCGTTCATGCTTCTGGCTGAGGACGAGGAGGCGCTTATCGCCAAAGCCGGCGAACTCGGGACCGGCGACCTTGAGGCGATGGAAGTGCTGGTGCGCACGCTGGTCATGTCCGGTCTCGGCATGACACTGTGCGGCGGCTCTTATCCGGCCAGCCAGGGCGAACATCTGATCGCCCACTATATCGACATGCGGGGCCAGGGATTGCCTGAGGCGCATCACGGCGAACACATAGCGGTGACGACGTTGACGATGGCGCGGCTGCAGGAGCGCGTGCTGGCACTGCCGGAGCTGCAGCTCGCGCCGTCCGCGGATACGCCAGAACGCTTCATCGAGATCTTCGGCGAAACGCTCGGACGTTCCTGCTGGGCGGCATTCAAGCCCAAGCTGCTGGACCGCGAACGGGCAAACGCCATCAACACCATGCTGGCCAGGCAATGGCGCTCGCATCGTGAAAGGCTGGTGCGGGTGGCACGCCCGGCGCGCGAGATCGCGGCAGCACTGCGCGCCGCCGGCGCGCCGACCACGCCGCAGGAGGTTGCCATACCGGCTGGCTTCTACGACGAGGCGGTCGCCAATGCCCGGCTGATCCGCGACAGGTTCACCATGCTCGACGTCGCGGCTGCCTCGCTCGAAACGGTTGCGGCGGGAGCCTGAGCGGGTGCTGCGTCCGCTTGCCGACTTCACCGCGCTGGACCGGCGCAACATCGCCGTCGTTCTGACCGATATCGACGACACCTTGACCGACAAGGGACGGCTGCCGGCAAAAGCCTATGCGGCGCTCGAGCGGCTGAAGCAGGCCGGCTTCCTTGTCGCGCCGGTGACCGGCCGCCCTGCCGGCTGGTGCGACCTGATCGCGCGGCAATGGCCGGTCGATGGCGTGATCGGCGAGAACGGCGCTTTCTATTTCCGCTATGACGGCACTGCCAAGCGCATCGTTCGTCACTATGCCAGGAGTGCCGGGGAAAGGCAGGCTGACGCGGCGCGCCTGCGCGAGATCGAACGCGCCGTGCTCGCGGAAATTCCGGGTGCGGCGGTCGCCGCTGACCAGGCCTATCGCGAAGCCGATTTGGCGATCGATTTTCGCGAGGATGTCGCGCCGCTGCCCAAATCTGAAGTGCTGAAGATCGTCGCTATCTTTCAGCGCTATGGAGCGGCGGCGAAAATCTCGTCCATCCATGTCAATGGCTGGTTCGGCAAATACGACAAACTGTCAACAAGCCGGCTATTCTTGCGCGACTGTTTTGGTATAGACATAGACCACGACAAGGACAGCATTGTCTTCGTCGGCGATAGTCCAAACGATGCACCAATGTTCGGCTTCTTCCCCAACAGCGTCGGCGTCGCTAATGTGCTGGACTTCGCCGGCGAGCTTCCGGCGTCTCCCGCCTTCGTCACAAGCGGGCGCGGCGCGGAGGGATTTGCCGAGCTTGGCGACGCGCTGATTGCTGCAAAGGGAATGGAATAATCATGGATCAGGGCCGACTGACGAAGAAGGAGCGGCACGCGCTTATCCTTTCGGAAGTGCGCCGGTCGGCGTCGATACGCATCTCCAAGCTCGCACGGCGCATCGGCGTCGCCGGCGAGACCATCCGCCGCGATCTCATCGAACTCGGCGATGCCGGGCTGATCAACCGCACCTATGGCGGTGCGACGATCTCGCTGGTGACATCAGAACCGGTGATTTCCGAGCGTGGCCTGACCCTGATCGAGGAGCGCGCCCGCATCGGCCGCGGCGCGGCAAGCCTTGTCGAGAAGGGCCAGATCGTGATGATCGATGGCGGTTCGACCACCTATGAGGTGGCGCGCAACCTTTCGCAGCTGAAGCGCGACCTGACCATCATCACCAATTCCACCGGAGTGGCCTCTGTGGCCGGCGCCAATCCGACCTTTCGGGTGCTGCTCTGCCCCGGGACCTATGATAGCCGGGAAGGCAGCGTGTTGGGCGAAGACACCGTCGAGTTCCTGCGCCGCTACAATGCCGACGTCGCCATTATCGGGGCATCGGGGATAAGCGCCGATGGTCCGAGCGACATGATCTCGGGTGCCGCAGCCGTTAAACGCGCGATGATATCGCGTTCATTGTCGACGGTGCTGGTGGTGACCCACGACAAGTTTGGCCGCAGCAGTCTCGAACGCATCTGCGGGCTCGATGACATTGCCGATATCGTCACCGACAGCGAACCGAAGGCCGACCTGCGCACTGCTGCCGAACAGGCGGGCACGGAGCTGCATGTGTTTGCCGCCGGCTGATCAGCAACTGCCTATCCGGCGGCATCCCGGTTGGTCAGCGCGATGTGGCAGCAGCCGGAGCCGTGGCCCGGCGTCCAGGTGACATTGTCGAAGCGCACGCCCGTTGCCTCGAACAGACCACGGTCGAAAGCGCCGGCGATGCGGCAGAGCGTGGCGAGTTTTTCATCACCGACACCGGCCTCGACCCAGGCGTCCTTCAGCGGACAACGCTTCACCTTGAAAGCGATGTGGTCCGGCCCGCGCTCGACATCCGTCGGATACATCAGGCCGCCATCCGGGCTGACGGCCAAAAATGCCTCGCCGATGGCCGGCGCGTCGTTAGGTCCGAAACGGGCGAAGGCGGCCGCCGCCACCTCCTTGCCGCGCTGCTCGATGGTGCGGATCATGATCGCCTCGGCCTTTTCCGCGCCGAGTTCGCCGGTCAGCTCGTCGAGAAACAGACGGTAGAGATCGGCGCGGTTGCGGAAGGCGGAATCGAGTTCGAGCGACAGTTTTTCGGCTCTGGCTTCTGGTTCGGTCATGGTACCTGCCTGCTACTTTTGTTCAATCTTGGCGCCGCCGCAACCAGCGCCTTGCCGATTGCCGACTGCGGCGCGTCGATTACGTTGCGGGCGTCGCCGCTCTCGGCGATCCGCCCGGCGTCGAGAAGAACGACGCGGTGGGCGATGGCCCGCACCACGCCGAGGTCATGGGAAATAAAGAGATAGGTGATCCGTTCCCTGACCTGCAGGTCGAGCAGCAGCTCGAGGATCTGTCCGCGCACCGAAACGTCGAGCGCCGACACCGCTTCGTCGAGCACGATCAGCGACGGTTTGGTCGCGATGGCTCGGGCGATGGCGACGCGCTGGCGCTGGCCGCCGGAGATTTCGTGAATGGCGCGCGAGGCGAGATCGGCTGCCAGCCCGACGCGCTCCAGCAAGGCAGCAATGCGGGCCGGCCTCTCGGCGCGGGAAGCGATGGCATGGATGCGCAAGGGATCGTCAAGCACGCGAGCCACCGTGGCGCGCGGGTTGAACGCGGCGAGCGGATCCTGGAAAACCATTTGCAGGCGCGCGCGCTTGGTGCGCAGGGCCGCACCCTTCAAGAGCAGAAAGTCATCGCCTTCGAACTGGACGGTGCCGGCGTCGGGCTCGATCAACCTAAGCACCAGCCGCGCGATCGTCGACTTGCCGCTGCCGGAGGGCCCGGCCAGCGCCAGCGTCTCGCCGGGTTCGATGGCGAAGGAGACACCGTCGACGGCCGCGATGGCCTTGCCGCCACGACGGTATCGCTTGGTAAGACCGAAGACGGTGAGCAAGTTCATGCCGGCGCCCGTCGTAGCAGCGGATCGGCGTCGAGGCCGAGATGGGCGTCGAGCAGCGTTCGCGTATAGGCATGGCGCGGGGCGTTTATGATTTGCTCCGTCGGGCCGAGTTCGATCAGTTCGGCGTTCCGGAATACAGCGATACGCGCTGCGAGTTCGGCGGCCAGCGCGATGTCGTGGCTGATGAACAGCAGCGTCATGCCGTCCTCCGCCACCAGTTGCCGAATGAGGCTGACGATTTCCGCTTGCACAATGGTGTCCAGCGCGCTGGTCGCCTCGTCGGCGATCAGCAGTTTCGGACCGGCTGCAATGGCCGCGGCAACAGCAACGCGCTGCTTCTGGCCGCCGGAGAGCTGGTGCGGGAAAGCACGCATGGCGGTTTGTGGGTCGGGCAGCCGGACACGTTGGAGCAGGGTTTTGGCTTTGGCGTAAGCTTGTGGCCAGTCGAGGCCGAGGTGGGTGCGGGCGACTTCGGCGATCTGTTTGCCGACGGTCATGACGGGGTCGAGGCTGGCGGAGGGGTCCTGGAAGACGAAACCAATGTCGCGGCCGGGAAGGGGGAGCGTGCTGGGCTCGGTTAATTTGAGAGGTCGGCGTTCCGTCACACCCCCCTCTGTCCTGCCGGACATCTCCCCCGCAAGGGGGGAGATTGCTCTCTCATCTCCGCCTTCGCCAACCACGAACGTTGCAGAAGGGAAGCCGTCGGCAAAGCTGCTGATCTCCCCCCTTGCGGGGGAGATGTCCGGCAGGACAGAGGGGGGTGGGAAGGATCGCGGCGCCTGAAATCGCCACTTGACATGCCCTTCAATCTTGGCGCTCGCCGGCAGCAGTCCAGCCACCGCCAGCGCCAGCGTGCTCTTGCCCGAACCGCTTTCGCCAATGACCGCCAGCCGCTCGCCGGCAATAACATCCAGGCTGACCCCCTTCAGCGCCGTCACCTCGGTCCCATCCCGCCGATAGTGCACCGAGAGATCGCGAATCTCAGCCAGCGCGGTCACGACAGGCTCCTCCGCACGACCGTCGTCTCCACCACGCCTTCGCCGGCGAGATAGATACCGAGCACGGTCAGCACGAGTGCGATACCTGGAACGATCGACAGGAAGGGCGCGGTGCGCAGCACAGTGCGGCCCTCGGCAATCATGCCGCCCCAGGTGACGCGATTGGGGTCGCCGAGACCGAGGAAGGAAAGCGCTGCCTCGGTGAGGATCGCGGCCGCCACGATTACCGAGGACAAGGCCAGCACCGGCGGCAGAGCGTTGGGAAGCACTTCGCGAAAAGCGATCTCAAGCGGATGCATGCCGATGACGCGAGCGCCGGCGACGTAATCGCGCTCGCGGATCGACAGCACTTCGGCGCGGGCTACACGCGCCGGTCCGGTCCAGGCGCCAAGCGCTATTGCCGTGACGACGACGCCGAGCGACGGCCCGACGACACTGACGAAGGCCAGCGCCAGGAGAAAACTCGGCACGGTCTGGAAGGCATCGGTGATGCGCATCAGCCCCTCGTCGACAAGGCCGCCGGCAAAGCCGGCCAGCGTGCCGACGACCGCGCCGATGAAGAGTGCCGCCGCCGCCGCCGCCAGGCCGAC
>NZ_AYVK01000048.1:0-45988 GCF_000503155.1 Mesorhizobium sp. LSJC285A00 | reverse complement strand
GTTGGGTGGCCGCCGGCCGAGCCGGCCGCGCCCGTCCTGGCGGGCTCGCCGACGGCTGTGGTGCGGCCATTTTACGATCAGGTGGGACTGGAGATCGATCCGGCGCAGCGCAGCCACTTCATCGACCCGGCAAAAACCGTTCTCGACAAGAGCGACGCGTTGCGCACATCCGGGCAGGGAGAATGTCTCGACCCCAACATGGCGCTCGACAATGCCGACTATGACAAGACCGAGATCGATAAGAGCCTGAAGACACTCGAAGCGATCAATGGCGACCAGGCCAAGGTCATTGTCGCCTTCGTCGTCGCCGGCAACCCGCATCGCCTTGAATGGAAATTCAGGAAAGTCGACGGCGACTGGAAGATATCCGATCTGCTTTCGGTGACCGGTGAATGGGCGCTCAGCCAGTACCAGTGCGAATAATGTTGATTGAGGATCCGCGCCTGCGATCCTTCGCGCCCCTCTCTGTCCTGCCGGACATCTCCCCCACGGGTGGGGAGATCAGCAGTTCCAGCGTCTCGCCCGCTCCGCATCATTTGAGATTAGCTAAAGCCGGCGTAGCGGCCAATCTCCCCCCGTGTGGGGGAGATGTCCGGCAGGACAGAGGGGGGCGCTGTCCCGCTAAAGTTCCGCAAAATAGCTTCAGCCCCTTCCGCGATAGGGGGCAACGCCGGTGTCGGGCAACCAGGCGCCTTCGGGCGGAGCGCCGGTCTGCCAGAAGACATCGATCGGAATGCCGCCGCGCGGATACCAATAGCCGCCTATGCGCAACCACAGCGGCTTCGTTGCCGCCACAATGCGGCGGCCGATCATCACCGTGCAGTCTTCATGGAAAGCGCCATGGTTGCGAAACGAGGTCATGAACAGTTTGAGCGACTTCGATTCCACGAGCGTGGTATCGGGTGCGTAGTCGATGACGATATGGGCGAAATCCGGCTGTCCGGTGACCGGGCAGAGCGAGGTGAATTCCGGGCAGGTGAAGCGCACGATCGCCGGCGGTCCGTCGCCGCGCTGGAACGGCACGGTCTCCAGGACCGCGGTCTCCGGGCTCTGTGGCGTCTCGACGTGGGCGCCGAGCTGGGTGAGGGTTTTGGTATCGATCATCGCGGTTTTCCTGGGGATTTTCCGCGCTCATTAGCACCGGACCGAAAAGTGTGCAGCGATTTTCGAATAAATTCGATGCTTAAGACAAGAACTGGAGCAGCACGCGCTGCTCCGACACAAACTGGAATGGCAGGAAGATGATGACCAGCAACGACCCGCTTCTCCAGCCTTACCAGCTCAAACACCTGACGCTGAAAAACAGGGTGATGTCGACCAGCCACGAGCCGGCCTATTCCGAGGACGGCATGCCGAAACAGCGCTACCGGCTCTACCACGCCGAAAAGGCCAAGGGCGGCATGGCGCTGACCATGACGGCGGGCTCGGCGATCGTCTCGCGCGACAGCCCGGCCGCCTTTGGCAATCTGCATGTCTATGACGACCGCATCGTGCCGTGGCTGGCCGAACTGGCGGACGCCTGCCATGAGTATGACTGCAAGGTGATGATCCAGATCACCCATCTTGGTCGCCGCACCGGCTGGAACAAGGCCGACTGGCTGCCGGTGCTGTCGGCCTCGCCGGTGCGTGAGCCGGCGCACCGCGCGTTCCCGAAAACCATCGAGGACTGGGACATCGAGCGCATCGTGGCCGACTATGCGTCCGCTGCGCAGCGCTGCCAGGCGGCCGGCCTCGACGGCATCGAGTTCGAATCCTACGGCCATCTGATGGACGGGTTCTGGTCGCCGGCCACCAACCATCGCGACGACGAGTTCGGCGGTTCGCTCGACAACCGGCTGCGCTTCACCGACATGGTGCTGGATGCCGTGCGGGCGGCGGTCGGCGAAAAATTCGTCGTCGGCATCCGTATGGTCGCCGATGAGGATTTTGACAAAGGCCTGTCGAAGGAGGAGGGCGTTGAGATCGCCCGGCGATTGGCCGGTTCCGGCAAGGTCGATTTCCTCAACATCATTCGCGGCTCGATCGAGAGCGATGCGGCACTAACCAAGGTCATCCCGGTCGCCGGCATGCGCTCTTCGCCGCATCTCGATTTTGCCGGCGAGGTGAGGGCGGCGACGAAGTTCCCGACCTTCCATGCGGCGCGGATTTCCGATGTCGCCACGGCGCGCCACGCCATCGCCACCGGCAAGCTCGATATGGTCGGCATGACCCGCGCCCATATCGCCGATCCGCACATCATCAAGAAGGTCATGGAAGGCCGCGAGCACGAGATCCGGCCTTGCGTCGGCGCCACCTATTGCCTCGATCGTATCTATGAAGGCGGCGAGGCGCTGTGCGTCCACAATGCCGCGACCGGCCGCGAGGCCGAGATTCCGCATATCATCGTCATGACCGAAGGGCCTAGGCGGAAAGTCGTCGTCGTTGGCGCTGGCGCCGGCGGGCTCGAGGCAGCTCGCGTCATGGCCGAACGCGGCCACCATGTCACGGTGCTCGAAGCCTCCGGTCAGGCCGGCGGCCAGATTCGGCTGGCGACGCAGAACCCGCGCCGCAAGGAGCTGATCGGCATCATCGACTGGCGGCTGGCGGAACTCGACCGGCTCGGCGTCCAGATCCGCTACGACACATGGGCCGAGCAGGACGATGTGCTGGCGCTGTCGCCCGATGTGGTGGTGATCGCCACCGGCGGCCTGCCGCAGAACCCGCCGCTGACATCGGGCGACAATCTCGTCACGTCGAGCTGGGACATCATGGCCGGCAGCGTCAAGCCGGCGGAGAACGTGCTGCTCTTCGACGACAATGGCGGCCATCAGGGCATGGGCGCGGCGGAGCTGATCGCCAATGCCGGTTCGAAGCTGGACCTGGTTTCGCCGGAGCGCTTCTTCGCCCCCGAAATGGGCGGCATGAACCACGTGCCCTATATGCGCGCCTTCCAGGAGAAGGGCGTCACCATCACCATCAACACCAGGCTGCGCTCGGTACGGCGCGAGGGCAACCAGCTGGTCGCCGAACTCGCCTCCGACTTTGCCGACGGCTGGCGCGGCGAGAGGCGGGTCGACCAGGTGGTGGTCGAGCACGGCACGGCGCCGCTCGACGATCTCTATCTCCAGCTGAAACCGCTGTCGAAGAATGGTGGCGCGGTCGACTATGAGCGGCTGGTCGGCGGCGGCGATATTTTTCCTTCACGCAATCCCGAAGGCGGCTTCGTGCTGTTGCGCATCGGCGATGCAGTCGCCTCGCGCAACATCCATGCCGCCATCTATGACGGCATCAGGTTCGGCTTGCGGGTTTGAGCCTACAAGCCGGCCTACGGCTTGTTCCAAAGCTCGATCTCACCCTTCCGGCGGGCGCATCTCGATCGATCAAAGTGATGGGTGGCGCGCAGCCAAACCTCTGTGCGGAGAGCCACCTTGCACATCCGTCCGAACTGCGCGCCGCGTACGCCACCAGCCGAGAGCCAGGCGACGCACGATGCGGAATGGTCTTCAACCGGGAGGCGACGCGCGGCAGGGCTCAAATCATCCTGGCGGTCGCCATGCAAAGCACGGTGAGCACCAGCAGCCAGGCGGCGATGCGCTCGCCGCGGGCCATTTTGGTGCGCAGCGCCGCTTCCGTTGCGACGTCCGCGCCGGCAAGCTGCCGGCTGGTCTTGCGGACGACGACGCTGAGAACGCCGGCAGCGGCGAAGGCGGCCAGGATGCCTAGCGCCAGCACCATTTCCATCGAGCCGAAATAGGCGCCGTGGAAGAAATACCAGAGCAGGGCGCCGGTCACGAACACCATGCCGGCCGAGCCCATTTGCGGTCCGATAAAGCGCTCCGCCCTGATCTCGGGGTCGCGGGCAAGCGTGATGGTGGTGCCGGCCCAGAACACACCGGCCATGACGTGAAGGCCGATAACGACGATGTAGACATATTGCATGACCGCTTCCTCCTTGCCCGCCGCCCGTCCTCGGATCCCTGTCGAATGCAGGATGATACGAACTCGGTAGATCGACACCCATGATAGTTAGGTATCAAATGGTTCGATGTCAATGTATAATGCCGCGTTCCATCGCTCGGCGCCTTGTTCTACTGTCGGCGCATGACTCCCTTTGACCGTCCGCCAATCGGCATGAATCTCGCGCGCACCTCCAAGCTGGTGGCGCAGGCATTTGACGCCGCTTTGGTCGAGGCCGGGGGCACGCTGCCGGTGTGGCTGACCTTGCTTTCGGTCAAGTCGAGCGAGCTTGCCAACCAACGCGAACTTGCCGGCATGATCGGCATCCAGGGCGCCACGCTCACCCACCATCTCAACGCCATGGAGGCGCAAGGCTTGCTGACGCGCCGCCGCGATCCGGACAACCGCCGGGTTCATCTGGTCGAGCTGACGCAGGCGGGCGAAACGATGTTCCTGAAGCTGCGGGCGGCGGCTCTCATCTTCGACAAGCGGCTGCGCGCGGGATTGCCGGACGACAGGCTGGCGGAGTTCGCCGAGGTGCTGGCGGCATTGCGGGCGAATGTCGCGCCGGCCAAATGACCGGCACCGGTGGGCAATAGTCTAGGCTAAATTGCCCTGAAGCACCTTCAGCTTGGCTTTCTTCGGGCTGCGCGCCAGCAGCCATTCGCGCGCTTTGTCCTGCGGCATCGGGAAGGCGATGGAATAGCCCTGCACCTGATCGCAGCCGATTGCCATCAGCGAATCGAGCTCGGCTTCGGTTTCCGCGCCCTCGGCGACGATCGAAATGCCGAGACCGCGCGCCAGCTCGGTGATGGCGCGCACGATCTTGGTGTTGTCGCCATTCTCGTTGATGTTCTGGACGAAGCGGCGGTCGATCTTCAGCCGGTCGATCTCGTTGGGATTGACGTGGCTGAGCGAGGCATAGCCGGTGCCGAAATCGTCGAGCTCAAGATGGACGCCGGCAGCGCGGATGTGGCGCAGCTTCGCCGCGATGCCCGTCTTCTCGTCGTCGAGAATGACGGATTCGACGATTTCCAGCGACAGTTTCTGCGGAGCAAGGCCGGCCTTTTCCAGCGTCGCGAACAGGAAGCGGTCGAAGTCGGGTTCGCGCAGCTCGGTGCCGGACACGTTGACGGCAAGCCGGCCGAAAGCGATGCCGGCGCGATCCCATTCGGCTGCTTGCTCGATCGCCTTGGTAAAGACGATGCGGCCGATCTCGGGCATGAAGCCGCATTTTTCGGCGACCGGAATGAACTCGCCCGGCGCAATCATGCCGCGCTCGGCATGCTTCCAGCGCACCAGCGCCTCGATGCCGCTGATGGCGCCGTTGCTCAGCGACACCTGCGGCTGGAAATAGACTTGGAAGGCGTTCTCCGAAATCGCGACCTTGATGTCGTGCTCGAGCTGCTTGCGGTAGTCTAGCTCGCGCCTGAGTTCCTCGGAGAAGAACGAGAAGCTGCCGCCGCCGAGCTTTTTGGCGGAATAGAGCGCGAGGTCGGCGTGGACGAGCAGATCCTCGGCATTGTCGGCGTCGATGGGATAGACGGCAATGCCGGCGCTGGCCCCTGGAAGGATGGTCGTGCCCTGGAAGGTAATCGGCTCGTTGATCTCCTCCAGGATGCGCCGGGCCAGCATGTTGATGTCCTCAGGGCCGCCGGCGCCATTGAGGATCATCACGAATTCGTCGCCGCCAAGGCGCGCGCAGAGATCCGACGCACGGCAGGAATCGCGCATGCGCTGCGCGGTGACGACCAGCACATAGTCGCCGGCGGCGTGGCCGAGTGTGTCGTTGATCTGCTTGAACCGGTCGAGGTCGAGCTGGATGACCGCCAGCCTCTCGCGCCGGCGATGCGCGCCCTTGATCAGCGTTTCGAAGTGGTCGGTCAGGAAGGTGCGGTTGTGCAGGCCGGTCAGCCCGTCATGTACGGCGATGAAGGCCATCGAGTTGCGGGCATCGACAAGCTCGTGCGTCTTGCGCAGGATCGCCTTCGACATCGGCCGGAAGATGAAAAGCGCCACCAGGACGATGACGCCGATGGTGGCGTAGAACAAGGTGCGATGGAGATCGAGGAGCTTTTCCGACCGCTCGTCTGCGAATGCGGCGATGCGTTGGCCGAGCGCGGCATAACCCGACAGCGTCGCATTGGCGACGGAAGCATCGAGATTGACGCGCTCGCCGCCGCCCTTGTAGGCGGCATTGCCGGAGAGCTGGGATTCGAAGGACGAGATCAGCCTTTCGCCATTGGCGACCAGCCCGACCGAGAAATAGTCGAGGTGGAACGGCTTGCCGTAAAGGACGCTCTCGATCGACTTTGGATCGGACAATGCTGGCGACAGTGGGTCGGCTCCCGTCTGTTTGAGCAGCAGGTCGTAGTTCGTCTCGAACTCGGCGGTCGCCTGTTTCAGCGCGGCAACCAGGGCCGGCTGCTTGTCACGCGCGGCGGAGCCGGTTGCGCTGGTCAAAAAGACAATGCGCTGCGACAGCGCCTTCTGGGTGCTGACGATGTCGAGCAGAGTATGGTTGTGCTGTTGCGCCGCCATCATCTGCTGCAGCAGGATGAAGGAGGCCATCACCATGGCGGCGATGATCAGCAGCGCCAGCCAGTAGCCGCTCTTGATCAGCAGGATGAGTTTGCCCGAGACGGTTTGCGCCGGCTGCTGCGACATATTCTAGGTGACCCCTCGGTCGACGGATTTCTGCCACCGATTCGTGGCAAGAACACCATTGCCTTGAAAGGGTTAACAGGTTTGGAAGCCGGCGGAACTGCTGCTTCCGCAGTAAACGAAAGCTGCCGAGATGGTTATCATGTTCTTTCGCGGCATGGCCGTATTCGCGTGCCTGCTACTCTAGCATGCTGGCCATGCGATCGGATCGCGCCAGGGTTGAGGCAGCCGCGCCACCGAAGCGGTCGCTTTTGCGGTGGATTTTTAGTGCGCGTAGCGCGACAGTCGCGCCAATCTCAACAGGACCTGATCATGAGCGCGGCATTCCTCTCCCATATCGACAACGAACTGCAAGGGCTGAAATCCGCCGGGCTCTACAAATCCGAGCGGGTGATCACCTCGACCCAGTCGGCTGAGATCGAAGTCGGCGGCGACAAGGTGCTGAACTTCTGCGCCAACAACTATCTCGGCCTCGCCGACAGCGCCGAGTTGCGCACCGCGGCCAAAGGCGCGCTCGACCGCTACGGTTACGGCATGGCCTCGGTGCGCTTCATCTGCGGCACGCAGGAAGAGCACAAGCAGCTTGAATCAACGATTTCATCCTTCCTCGGCCTGGACGACACCATCCTTTACGGCTCCTGCTTCGACGCCAATGGCGGCCTGTTCGAAACGCTGCTCGGCGAGGAGGATGCGATCATCTCCGATGCGCTGAACCATGCCTCGATCATCGACGGCGTGCGGCTGTCGAAGGCCAAGCGTTTCCGCTATGCCAACAACGACATGGCCGACCTCGAAGCGCGGCTGAAAGAGGCGAAAGACTGCCGCTTCCGCCTGATCGCCACCGACGGCGTGTTCTCCATGGACGGCATCATCGCCAATCTGAAAGGCGTCTGCGACCTCGCGGAAAAGTACGGCGCCATGGTGATGGTCGACGACAGCCATGCCGTCGGCTTCGTCGGCAAGAACGGCCGCGGCTCGGCCGAGCATTGCGGCGTCGAGGGCAGGGTGGATATCATCACCGGCACGCTCGGCAAGGCGCTCGGCGGCGCCTCCGGCGGCTACACCTCCGGCAAAAGCCAGGTCGTCGACTGGCTGCGCCAGCGTTCGCGGCCTTATCTCTTCTCCAACACGCTGATGCCGGCGATTGCCGGCGCTTCCATCAAGGTGTTCGAGCTGATCCGCAATGGCGACGCCCTGCGCGAACGCCTCTATGCCAATGCGGCGCGCTTTCGCTCCGAAATGGGCAAGCTCGGCTTCACGCTGGCCGGCGCCGATCATCCGATCATTCCGGTGATGCTGGGCGATGCCAGCCTGGCGCAGGAAGTGGCGGCGCGCATGCTGAAGCGCGGCATCTATGTCATCGGCTTTTCCTTCCCGGTGGTGCCGAAAGGCCAGGCGCGCATCCGCACGCAGATGTCGGCGGCGCATTCCAGCGCCGACATCGACCGCGCCGTGGCAGCGTTCGCGGCGGTCGGCAAGGAACTGGGCGTGATTGGCTGAGAGTTTTACCCTCCCCCTTTGTGGGGAGGGTCGACTTTCGACCGCTTGCGAAGCAAGCGGGCGGGAGGCGGGGTGGGGGTCTGCAGGGTCACGACCTCCGCCAGTTTTTGACCCCCACCCGGCCCTTCGGGCCACCCTCCCCACAAGGGGGAGGGTAAGGAGTTGTAGCATGTCGAACATGATGAAGGCGCTGGTGAAGGCCAAGGCTGAACCGGGCATCTGGATGGAAGAGGTGCCGGTGCCGGAGATCGGCCCCAACGACGTGCTGATCAAGGTCAAGAAGACGGCGATCTGCGGCACCGACGTCCACATCTACAATTGGGACCAGTGGGCGCAGAAGACCGTGCCGGTGCCGATGGTGACCGGCCATGAATTCGTCGGCACGGTGGCCGATTTCGGCGCTGCGGTCACCGAATACAAGGTCGGCCAGCGTGTCTCCGGCGAAGGTCACATCGTCTGCGGCCATTGCCGCAATTGCCGCGCCGGCAGGGGGCATCTCTGCCGTAACACGCTCGGCGTCGGCGTCAACCGCCCCGGCGCCTTCGGCGAATATCTGGCGATCCCGCAGCACAATGTCGTGCCGATCCCCGACGATGTGCCCGACGAGATCGCCGCGATCTTCGATCCCCTGGGCAATGCCGTCCACACCGCTCTGTCCTTCGACCTGGTCGGTGAAGACGTTCTGGTCACCGGCGCCGGGCCGATCGGCATCATGGGCGCGCTCGTTGCCCAATGTGTGGGGGCGCGAAAAGTCGTCATCACCGACATCAACCCGGTGCGGCTGGCGCTGGCCAAAAAGCTCGGCGTCCAGCATGTCGTCGATGCCTCGAAGGAAAAACTGCGCGACGTTATGCCGGCGCTGGGCATGACCGAGGGTTTTGACGTCGGCCTCGAAATGTCGGGCGCCGCGCCCGCCTTTCGCGACATGATCGACACCATGAACAATGGCGGCAAGATCGCCATTCTGGGCATCGCGCCGACCGGCTTCGAAATCGACTGGAACAAGGTCATCTTCAAGATGCTGCACTTGAAGGGCATCTACGGCCGCGAAATGTTCGAGACTTGGTACAAGATGATCGCCCTGGTGCAGGGGCCGCTGGATGTGTCGGGTCTGATTACGCACCGCATTGGGATCGACGATTTCCAGACGGGGTTTGACGCGATGCGGAGCGGCAGTTCGGGCAAGGTGGTGATGGATTGGTGAGGCACGTGTGGGTGCAAGATGGCGGACAATGAGCACGGTCGTATCATTGCCTCGCAGGCAAAGCTCGTACTGAAGCCGGCCGGATTTCGACGCAAAGGGCAGTCCCGAATCTGGATCGCCGATCGCGGCTTCTGGCTAAGTGTAGTCGAGTTCCAGCCCAGTTCCTGGTCCAAGGGCACTTACCTTAACGTAGCAGTCCACTGGCTCTGGGGTTCGCTTCCGGAAACGATTACCTTCGATCGCGTTGAGCGCATTGGACAGTTCGTTCCGTTCGAGAGCCCGCCACAGTTTCTTCTCGCGGTTGATCAAATGGCCAAGAAGGTCGTCGAAATCGATCAGGTTCACCGATCGATGTTCCCTTCCGTCCAGGCGACAGCGAAAATCCTCGTGAGTGAATTGCAGCCGGGCGCCTACGGCGAGTGGGCGGCCTTCCACGCCGGGGTGGCGGCTGGTTTGGCCGGTGGTTTTGAAACGGCAAGGCGACTGTTTGAAAGCGCTCAAAGACACGCGGCTTCGCAAGCGCAGGCGCTTCTAGCCTACATTGATGATCCGGTGGCATTTCGAAGCCGTGTCAGAGGCTTCATTGAAGCCGAACGCGCCTATTACGGTCTAGGGGCGTTGCCTGCCGCATTCGCGATCTGATTTCAGCGACGGTCGAACTTATGGGAAGATCTCAACCCAAGGTGAGTTTTGCCTCCAGCGCCGCCACCCCATTCACAATCGCCGCCCGCTCTTCCGTACCAAGCCTCGCCAGCAACTGCCGTTCAAAGGCTTTCGCCAGCGGCACCATCTCGCGATAGGCGGCCAGTCCCGCCTTGGTCAGCGCCAAATGCTCCACACGCCGATCATTCTCGTCCGGCGTGCGCGTCAGCCAGCGCCGCCGCTCAAGCTCCGCCACCGCCCGCGAAACCTTGGTCTTGTGCATGGCCGACTGCTCGCCGAGCGCCGTCGCGGTCATCGTGCCGCGCTGTCCGAGCCCAGAGAGTGTGCGCCATTCCGGCCGCGTCAGACCGTGACGGTCGCGGTAGATTTTTGAAAATTCTCGGCTGACGGCATCGGCCAGCCGGTACAGCCGGTAAGGCAGGAAGCTTTCGAGTTCCAGAATCTCCGGTTCCATCTGCACCATGGATGCGGCATTCGCCCGTTGATAGTTACATTTTCGATGGTTACAAATGAAACCAGTTTGGTCAACATCGCCGGCAGGCCGCGCTTCGCGGCGGTCGGGATCAGGGAGGATCGGATGGAATTTTCCTACATGCCGGGCTTCGGCAATGATTTTGAGACCGAAACGCTGCCCGGCTCGCTGCCGCAAGGGCGCAATTCCCCGCAGCGGCCGGCTTACGGACTTTATGCCGAGCAGCTCTCGGGCTCGCCCTTCACCGCCCCGCGCGGCACCAATGAGCGCTCCTGGCTCTACCGCATCCGGCCGAGCGTAAAACACACCGGCCGCTTCAAGGCGGCGAGCTATCCCCTGTGGAAGACCGCTCCCAATGTCGGCGACCACGAGCTGGCGCTCGGCCAGTACCGCTGGAACCCGGTGCCGATGCCGAAGGAGCCGACCGATTTCATTCAAGGGATGCGCACCATCACCACCGCCGGCGACGTGCTGGGCCAAAGCGGCATGGCGGCGCATGTCTATGTCGCCAACCGCTCGATGGTCGACGATCATTTCTTCAACGCCGACGGCGAGTTGCTGGTCGTCCCCCAGGTCGGCGCCTTGCGCTTCGTCACCGAGATGGGCGTCATCGAGCTGCGGCCCGGCGAGATCGCCGTTTTGCCGCGCGGGCTGGTGTTCAAGGTCGAGCTCATCGACAAGGAAGTGCGCGGCTATGTCTGCGAAAACTATGGTGCCAAGCTGACGCTGCCCGACCGCGGTCCGATCGGCGCCAATTGCCTCGCCAATCCGCGCGACTTCAAGACGCCCTGCGCCTGGTTTGAGGAGAAGGAGACGCCGTGCCGGCTGACGGTGAAATGGTGCGGCAATTTCCATGTCACCGAGATTGGCCATTCGCCGCTCGACGTCGTCGCCTGGCACGGCAACTACGCGCCCTACAAGTATGATCTGGCGACGTTTTCTCCGGTCGGCGCCATCCTGTTCGACCATCCCGATCCGTCGATCTTCACCGTGCTGACGGCGCCGAGCGGCGAGGAAGGCACTGCCAACATCGACTTCGTCATCTTTCCGCCGCGCTGGCTGGTGGCGGAGGATACGTTCCGGCCGCCCTGGTACCACCGCAACATCATGAGCGAGTTCATGGGCCTGATCCACGGCCAGTATGACGCCAAGGAGGAAGGTTTCGTGCCCGGCGGCATCAGCCTGCACAATCTGATGCTGGCCCACGGCCCAGACGCGCCTGGCTTCGAAAAGGCCTCGCGCTCCGAGCTGAAACCGGTCAAGCTCGACAACACCATGGCCTTCATGTTCGAGACCCGATTCCCGCAAATGCTCACCCGCTACGGCGCCGAGCTTGAAACAAGGCAGGACAATTACATCGATTGCTGGACCGATCTGAAGAAGCGTTTCAACGGCACGCCGGAGGGCGACTGGTCTTGAGATCAGCCCGATGAACGACCGGCTGGTGCTTCTCGGCTCCAAGGGCGGCCCGGCGCTGCGGCCGGGCGGGCCGTGGCCGAGTTCGTCGCTGCTGGAACTGGGCGGGCGAACCATCGTCGTCGATTGCGGGCTCGGCGTCACGCGCGGCCTGGTCGATTCCGCCGTCAGCCTGAAGGCGCTCGACCTGGTCTTCATCACCCATCTGCATTCCGACCATGTGCTGGAACTGGGTCCGTTGCTCCACACCGCCTGGACCGCCGGCCTCGCCAGCCCGGTGACGCTGTTCGGACCGCCCGGCACCGGCCAATACTGGCGCCGCTTCTGCCAGGCGATGGAGTTCGACATTGAAATTCGCATCGTCGATGAGGGCAGGCCGGACATTCGCGAAATGGCTTCGATCGTGGAATTCGGCGAGGGCGAGATTTTTGCGCAGCGCGGCCTGAAGGTCTCGGCACTGCGCGTCGACCATCCGCCGGTCACGGACTGTTTCGCGCTGCGTTTCGACCACGCTGGCAAAAGCATCGTCTTCTCGGCCGACACAGCCTTCTTTCCGCCGCTCGCAGGCTTTGCCCGAAATGCCGACATTCTCGTCCATGAGGCCATGCTGGAAGAAGGCATCGAGCGGCTGGTCGCCAGGACCGGCAACGGGGCGCGGCTGAAAGAGCATCTGCTTGCCAGCCACTCATTTGCCGAGCAGGCAGGTCGCATCGCCAGCGATGCCGGGGTGAAGAGGCTGGTGCTCAACCACCTCATTCCGGCCGATGATGCCGCGATCGGCGAGGCCGACTGGGAGGCGGCCGTCAGGAAATCGTGGGCGGGTGACTTGACGATTGCCCGCGACGGCCTTGTTGTGAACTTAGACGGCGCCAAAGCCGCATCAGGAGAGGAAACCGCATGAAGCTTGCCACATTGAGGGACGGGACGCGCGACGGAAAGCTTGTCGTCGTCTCGCGCGACCTGACGCGCTTCACCGACGCCTCGTTCCTGGCGCGCACGCTGCAGGCGGCACTCGACGACTGGCAGCGGATTTCGCCGCACCTGGCGACGATCGCCGAATCGCTGGAGAACAATGCGGTGCCGTCGGCACGCTTCCATGAGCATGACGCCCATTCGCCGCTGCCGCGCGCCTATCAATGGGCCGATGGTTCTGCCTATGTGAACCACGTCGAGCTGGTGCGCAAAGCCCGCGGCGCCGAGATGCCGGCAAGCTTCTGGACCGATCCGCTGATCTACCAGGGTGGCTCGGATTCCTTCATCGCGCCGCGCGAGCCGATCCGCACGGCGGACGAAGCCTTCGGCATCGACATGGAGGCGGAAGTCTCCGTCATCGTCGACGATGTGCCGATGGGCGCCAGCCTCGACCAGGCGCGCGCCGCCATCCGGCTGGTCATGCTGGTCAATGATGTGACGTTGCGCGCGCTCACCGGACCCGAGCTCGCCAAGGGGTTTGGCTTCTTCCAGTCGAAGCCGTCCTCGGCTTTTTCGCCGGTGGCGGTGACGCCGGACGAACTCGGCGACGCCTGGGATGGCGGCAAGGTCAACCTGCCTCTGCTCGCCGACGTCAACGGCAAGCCGTTCGGCCGTGCCAATGCCGGCGTCGACATGACCTTCGACTTCCCGGCGCTGATTGCCCATGCCGCAAAGACACGGCCGCTGGTTGCCGGCACCATCATCGGCTCCGGCACCGTCTCCAACAAGCTGGATGGCGGGCCGGGCAAACCGGTGGCGGCCGGCGGCGCCGGCTATTCCTGCATCGCTGAACTGCGCATGATCGAGACCATTGAGTCTGGCGAGCCCAAGACGCCGTTCCTGCGCTTTGGCGATACAGTGCGTATCGAGATGAAGAATAAAAGCGGAAACTCGATCTTCGGCGCCATCGAGCAGAAGGTCGAGAAGTCCCAGGCATAAGAGGGGCAATGCAATGACGGGCGAGGCGTTCTACCTGCTGGCCGTCGTCTGGGCGTTGGCCATTCTGGTGGTCTTCATCCAGGCGATCCGGCTGAGCTACCGCATCGAGGCGCGCTCGCCCGATCTGACCAACCACAGTGGCTACCCGCGCAAGGCGATGATGTTTCACACCATCACCAACACCAACGTGGCGCGCGACGAGGAGACACAGGCCATGCGCCGGCGCATGAACCGGCTGCTGCTGATCGTCGTCGCCGGCTTCGCGGTGATGGCGGCAGGCATTGGCCTGATCAGACGAATGAACGCGTGACCCTGCTCGAGCATTTCAGCCGCATGGCCGGCAACAATCTCTGGTCGAACGACCGGCTCTATCGCGCCGTGCTGCAGCTAAACCCCGGCGAATTCGAAGCCGAACGCACCAACTTCTTCCCGTCGATCAAGGCAACGCTCAACCACATCCTTGCGGTCGATCATCTCTATCTCGATTTTCTCGAAGAAGGCGGCGTCGGTGCGGCCGCCTATGACGACTACGTGCCGTTCGATGTGCCGCAGGCGCTGTTTGCCGCCCAGGTCGCAGCAGATCGACGCCTGATCGCCTTTTGCGAGAAGCTGTCGGAGGCGGATCTCGACCGTCAGGTCATCACCGACCGGCGCGAGGATGGCATGATCCCCGAAAAAATCGGCGACATTCTCGCCCATGTCTTCCTGCACGACATCCACCATCGCGGCCAGGTGCACGCGATGCTCTCCGGCACGTCAGTCGCGCCGCCGCAACTGGACGAGTTCTTGCTCGATTATGATTTGAAGGTGAGGAGGGAAGAGGTCGTGCGGCTGGGCCTCTGACCTTTATCTGGTGTACTCGTTCCATTCAGGGCCGAGTTTGTCGAAATCGTCAGAAATCCAAATCTTGCCCTTCAGGGCACCTATGCGCGACAACAAGTCTTCTCGAACTGGTGGCACGAGCCGCGCCGCGATCTTGCCGTGATGAGTGATGACTATCTCCTCGCCGGCCTCCGCGCGGCCGACGAGTTCCGATAGTTTGGCCTTTGCTTCGGTTATGGAGACGTTCACGGCTTGACCCTTGTGATCGAAATTTAGATCAAAGCCGATCGAGCCGCAAACGGGGTTTCAGGCCGCTTTCCCGTCGACCTTGATCACGCCGCGCTTGATCTGGTCCTGCTCGATCGACTCGAACAGCGCGCGGAAATTGCCTTCGCCAAAACCTTCGTCGCCCTTCCTCTGGATGAATTCGAAGAAGATCGGGCCGATCACGGTTTTGGAGAATATCTGCAGCAGGATCTTGGTCATGCCGCCGTCGACCACGCCTTCGCCGTCGATCAGGATGCCGTGCTTCTTCATCCGCTCGATCGGCTCGTCATGCCCGTTCACCCTGTTGTACGACATGTCGTAGTAGGTCTCCGGCGGACCGGGCATGAACTTCAGCCCATTGTCGGCAAGCTTGTCGGTGGCGGCGTAGATCTCGTCGGTGCCGACAGCGATATGCTGGATGCCTTCGCCATTGTACTTCTTCAGATACTCGGCGATCTGGCTGGTGTCGTCCTTGGACTCGTTCAGCGGGATACGGATCTTGCCGCAGGGCGAGGTGATGGCGCGGCTGACGAGGCCGGTGATCTTGCCGTCGATGTCGAAGAAATGGATCTGCTTGAAGCCGAACAATTCGCGATAAAAGTCCCACCATTTGTCCATCTGGCCGCGATAGACATTGTGGGTGAGGTGGTCGAGGAAATAGAAGCCGACGCCTTGGGGCCGCGGGTCGCGTTCGCCCAGCCACTCGAACTCGGCATCATAGGCCGAGCCCTTCTTGCCATAGGCTTCGATGAAATAGAGCAGTGAGCCGCCAATGCCGACAATGGCCGGCACGTCGAGCGCCTTGTCGTTGCCGTCGTAGGGCGTGGCGCCTTTCGATACCGCATGCTCGAACGCATGCTTTGCATCGACCACGCGCCAGGCCATCGAGGCGGCGCAGGGGCCGTGCTTGTCGACGAATTTCATCGCATGCGAGCCGGGCTCGGCATTGACGACATAGTTGATGTCGCCCTGGCGCCAGATGGTGATGTCCTTCGTGCGGTGCTTGGCCACCGCGACATAGCCCATGCGGGTGAACAGCTCGGCGAGCTTCTGCGGCTCCGCATGGGCGAACTCGACGAACTCGAAACCGTCGGTGCCGGCGGGGTTTTCCTTGCTGATCTTGGCGGGCGGGGCGTCGTGCGGAAAGGGACCCATGGCATTCCTCCAAACGGATGGTGGCCGCATCGGACCACGAGATGACGCATGATAGTGCGAAGCAACCGCACGGTGCTTGCATTCAAACGCTTGAAATGATCATCTCGTGCGCAATTCATGCATGATTGGAGATGAATCGATGAATGAAGCGCGCATCGATCAATTTGACCGCAAGATAATGGCTCTCTTGCAGGGCGACGCGCGGCTCACCAACAACGATCTCTCGGAGCGCGTGAACCTGTCGGCATCGCAATGCTCGCGCCGCCGCCAACGGCTGGAGGAGGACGGCTTCATCACGGGCTATCGCGCGGTGCTCGACCGCGACAAGCTTGGATTCTCGCTGGTCAACGTCATCTCGGTGACGCTCGCCACCCACAACCGCGACAATGCGCGGCGCTTCGGCGAATTGCTGGCGCGGCTGCCGGAAGTGCAGGAGGCGCACGCGCTGACCGGTGAGATGGACTACATCTTGAAAGTGGTGACCCCCGATCTGAAATCGCTGTCGGAATTCGTCAACGGCGTGCTGTTGCCGCACGACTCCGTGCAGCATGTAAAGACGGCGATCGTGCTGGAGACGCTGAAGGAGACCGGGGCGCTGCCGATCTAGTTTGAGAGAGTTTCAGTTGATACGTCGGCGGGACAGCACCCCCCTGGCCTGCCGGCCATCTCCCCCGCAAGGAGGGAGATCAGCAGCTTTGTCGACAGCGCTCATCCTGCAACGTCGGCGATTGGCGAAAAGCGAAGGCGACATCCGATCTCCCCCCTTGCGGGGGAGATGTCCGGCAGGACAGAGGGGGGTGTGAGGGATCGCCAGCGCCTCAGGATGCTCACCCCTTGGACTGCTGAATCAGCCCATAAAGATTGGTACACCGCGCGCCGGAGCGGCAATAGGCAAACACCGGGCCTTCGAGCGCGTCGAGCGCTTCGGCCTGGTCCTCGACATTCTCGGCCGTGATCTGGCCGCTGATTACCGGGATGTAGCGGAAGGCCAGCCCCGCGGCTTCGACCGCCGCCTTGACGCTGTCGGCCGAAGGCTGGTCGGGCTGCTCGTCATCCGGCCGGTTGCAGATCACGCTCTTGAAACCGGCTTCCTTGATGGCGGCGGCATCTTCGGGCTGGATCTGGCCCGAGACCGAATAGTCCTCGCTGATTTCGCGATATTCCATGGCTCTCATCCTCCAATCTGGTTTGGCGCAAAGTCTTGCCACTCTCACACGAGGTCGGCAATCCGCGCCGGAAAGAAATCCCTCGGCGCAGATAGACATTTGCGGTCTAAGATCCAACCCAGGCTCAAGAGGTTTCGCGCTGTTGGCCTTGCCCGGAGGCGGCAGCGACTCTAAACAGGCGCACCGACAAACGAAGGAACCATCCCATGAGCATTCGTCGCATCGATGTTGGCCCGCGCATGAGCCAGATCGTCATCCACGGCAACACCGTCTATCTCGCCGGCCAGGTCGGAACGCCCGGCGCCAGCGTTGGCGAACAGACCAGGTCGATCCTCGCATCTATCGACGAACTGCTGGCCAAGGCCGGCACCGACAAGACCAAGATCCTGCAGGCGATCATCTGGCTGGCCGATATGGGCACCTTCGCCGAGATGAACAAGGAATGGGACAAGTGGGTCCCGCAAGGCAACACGCCCGCCCGCGCCACGGGTGAGGCCAAGCTTGCAGGGCCGGAATACACCGTCGAGATTATCGTTACGGCGGCGATTTAGAGCGCGGCGCCTTACCCTCCCCCTCGAGGGGAGGGTCGGCGAGTAGTCGAAGCGAAGCGGAGACCTGCGAGACGGGGTGGGGTCGGCGAGGCTGCACCGACCCCACCCCGCGTCACCAGTGCCGCCTTGCGGCACTTGCTCCGCGACCCTCCCCTCGAGGGGGAGGGTAATCACCCCTGCGAAGGCTTGAACCTCGCCACCAACGTGTGGCTCTCCGCGGCGTAGGTGAACCTCACCTGCGTCACCGGGTGCTCGGCGCTCCAGGTCCGGCGCTCGACCACCAGGCAGGGCGCGCCGGTTGCGATGTCGAGCGCTTCGGCAATATGCCTGTCGGCCGCCACCGCGCGGATACGGTGCTCTGCCTCGCTCCATGGCACGCGGCCGATCAGCCAAGGGCCGGGGGCGATGTCGAGAAACTCCTCCTCGGCGGCTTCCGCGACGGCGGCGAGATTGATCAGCCGCTGTTCGTGCGCGAACGGCCGCTTGCCGGCGAAATGCCGGCATTCCAGCGCCAGCACCTGTCCAGCCGCTCCCAATTCCAGCAAGGCGCGATCCTCGGCGCTGCTGCGCCTTTTCTGCCGCGCCACGCGCTCGTAGCGATAGGCCAGCCCAAGCGCCTCGACCTCGATCCTGATGTCGTGGATTTCCAGCACCGCGGCCTGCGATTGCGGCTGGCGCACGAAACTGCCCGAACGGCGGCGGCGCTCGATCAGCCCGGCCTTGGCCAGTTGCGACAGCGCCTTGTTCACCGTCATGCGCGAGCAATGATACTGCGCCGTCAGCTCGTGCTCGAACGGGATGCGGTGGCCCGGCGCCCAGGCGCCGGACATTATTTTCTCGCTGATGTCGGACAGGATGCGCTGGTGCAGCGAGCCGCCTTCTACCACCGCTGTCTCTGAAATGCTCATGCCGAAAGCGCTGTCATCACCTGACGAAAGCGCTCGGCGATCGTCTCACGCGCTACATGCCGGCCGCCGCTGACTTGTTTTTTTCCGTGCACCCAGACGCAATCGACCTTGCCGCCATTGGCAAAGATCCAGGCGTCGAGGATCGCATCGCCACTTTTTCCGGCCAGCGAAGGATGGTTTTCGTCGAGGGAGACGAAATCAGCCGCGGCGCCGGCGGCGATCCGCGACGGGCCGGTGCCGAGTGCGGTGCTGCCGCCATCGAGGGCGGCGTCGAACAGAGCCCGCCCGGTCGAGCCGCCGGCCACCGCCAGCACATTGCGGGCGCGGTGTGCGAGGCGCTGCGAATATTCGAGCTGGCGCAATTCATCCGGCAGGCCGATCAGCACGTTGGAATCCGAGCCGACGCCGAAGCGGCCGCCATGTTCGATGAACAGAGGTGCTGAAAAGGTGCCGTCGCCGAGATTGGCCTCGGTGATCGGGCAAAGCCCGGCAATGGCGCCGCTTCTGGCCATGCCGGTTGTCTCAGCCTCGGTCATGTGGGTGGCGTGGATCAGGGACCAACGCTTGTCGATCCCGGCATTGGCGAGCAGCCATTCGACCGGTCGCGCACCCGACCACGCCAGGCAATCCTCGACCTCCTTCACCTGCTCGGCGACGTGGATGTGGATCGGTCCGTCCGGCGCAATGGCGGCAACAGCGCTGAGTTCCTCCGGCGTCGCGGCGCGCAGGCTGTGCGGGGCGACGCCAACGACAGCCTGATTCAACGCACGAACCGATTCGCGGCTTTTCTCAAGCAAGCGTTCGAACCGATTCACATCGTTGATGAATCGCCGCTGGCCTTCGTTGGGCGCAGCGCCGCTGAAGGAGGAATGGGCATAAAACACCGGCAGCAGCGTCAGGCCGATCCCGGTTTCGCCGGCGGCCGCGGCAATACGTTCGGCCATCTCGGCAAGGTTGGCATAGGGTTTTCCGTCGCGATCGTGGTGGAGATAATGAAATTCGCCGACGCGCGAGAATCCGGCCTCCAGCATTTCGACATAAAGCTGGGCGGCGACCGCCTCGACCTGGTCCGGCGTCATCGACAGCGCAAAGCGGTACATCACCTCGCGCCAGCTCCAGAAGCTGTCGGCGGAGGGACCGCGCAGTTCGGCAAGCCCGGCCATGCCGCGCTGGAAGGCGTGGCTGTGCAGGTTCGGCATGCCGGGCACCAGAATGGCGTGGCGTTCGTCGTCGGCTTGCTGCGAAGAGCCCGGCTCGACTGCCGTGATGCGACTATCGGTCAACGAAATCCGCACCTTGTCATGCCAGCCATCGGCCAGCAGCGCCTGTTCCGCAAAGATCGCCGTCACGTTTTTCTCCGCGTTCCATGAACAATGCACTTGCAGTGCGTTTCAATATGTATATACATAATCGCCATCCAAGCAACGGAAAAAGATGATGGCGGCACAAGACAAAAGCCGGGCAGGGGGCCTTCAGCTTTGGCGCAATGCGCGCCTGGCAACCATGGCGGAAGGCGTTGCCGGACTGGGCATCGTCGAAAAGGGCGCGATCATCGCCCGTGACGGCGTCATCGTCTATGCCGGTCCGGAAGCCGAGATGCCGTCAGCGTTGGCTCAGGGCAGCGAGACTACGGATTGCGAAGGCCGCTGGATTACGCCCGGCCTCGTCGACTGCCACACCCATCTCGTCCATGCCGGCAACCGCGCCAACGAATTCGAGATGCGGCTGGCCGGCGCCAGCTATGAGGAAGTCGCCCGTGCCGGCGGCGGCATCGTCTCCTCGGTCAAATCCCTGCGTGCCGCGAGCGAAGACGAACTGGTTGCGCAGACTCTCCCGCGCCTTGACGCGCTGATGGCCGAGGGCGTCACCACGGTAGAGGTAAAGTCGGGTTACGGGCTCGATCTCGGAAATGAACGGAAGTCGCTTCGCGCCGCGCGGCAACTGGACAAGCAACGCCCGGTCACGGTCCGCACCACCTTCCTCGGCGCGCATGCGCTGCCGCCGGAAGCAAAAGGCGACAAGGACGCTTTTGTCGATCTCGTCGCCAACACCATCCTCCCCGCAATCGCCGCCGAGGGCCTGGCTGACGCCGTAGACGGCTTTTGCGAGGGCATTGCCTTTTCGCCGGAACAGATTGCCCGCGTCTTCGACAAGGCCAAGGCGCTTGGCCTGCCGGTCAAACTCCATGCCGACCAGCTGTCCAATTTGCATGGCGCCGAACTCGCCGCCCGTTATGGTGCGCTGTCGGCAGACCATCTCGAATACACCGACGAGGCCGGCGCCGCAGCGATGGCCAAGGCCGGCACCGTGGCGACCATCCTGCCCGGCGCCTACTATTTCATCCGCGAAACCAGGAAGCCGCCGATCGGCCTGTTTCGCCAGCACGGCGTCAAGATGGCGGTCGCCACCGACAACAATCCCGGGACGTCGCCGCTGACCTCGCTGCTTCTGACCATGAACATGGCCGCCACCCTGTTTGGCCTGACCGTCGAGGAGTGCCTGGCCGGCACCACTCGCGAGGCTGCCCGTGCGCTTGGGCTGCTTGGCAAGACCGGCACGCTTGAGGCAGGAAAATCCGCCGACCTGGCGATCTGGGACATCGAGCGTCCGGCCGAACTCGTCTACCGCATGGGCTTCAACCCGCTCCATGCCCGCATCTGGAGAGGACAATGACCGAACTTAACCTGAAGCCCGGAAATGCGACGCTGGCCGACTGGCGCGCTATCTATCGTGGCGCCATGCCGAAGCTCGACGCCTCCTGCCGGCCAAAAATCAAGGCCAGCGCCGAGGCAGTCGCCCGCATCGTCGCCAAGGGTGAGCCGGTCTACGGCATCAACACCGGCTTCGGCAAACTGGCCAGCGTCCGCATTCCGGCCGAGGATCTAGAGACCCTGCAACGCAACATCGTTTTGTCGCATGCCGCCGGTGTCGGCGAGCCGATGCCGGTTTCGGTGGTTCGGCTGATGATGGCGCTGAAGCTCGCCAGCCTTGCGCAGGGCGCGTCGGGCGTACGGCCGCAAACCATCGAGTTGCTGGAAGCGATGCTGGCCAACGACGTCATCCCCATGGTGCCGGCGCAGGGCTCGGTCGGCGCCTCCGGCGATCTCGCGCCGCTGTCGCACATGACGGCGGTGATGATCGGCGTCGGCGAATGCTTTACACCGCATGGCCGCTTCCCGGCCAAGGTCGCTTTCGTCTCGCACGGCCTGGAGCCCGTGACGCTCGGCGCCAAGGAAGGTCTGGCGCTGCTCAACGGCACGCAGTTTTCCACCGCCTACGCGCTGGCCGCTCTGTTCGAGGCCGAAGTGCTGTATCAGTCGGCGCTGGTCGCCGGGGCGCTGTCGACCGACGCTGCCAAGGGCTCGGACGCGCCCTTCGATCGGCGCATCCATCTCCTGCGCAAACATCCCGGCCAGATCGAGACGGCGGAAGCGCTGCGCAACCTGATGGCCGGCAGCGCCATTCGTGAATCGCACCGCGTCGGCGATGAGCGCGTGCAGGATCCGTACTGCCTGCGCTGCCAGCCGCAGGTGATGGGTGCGGCGCTCAACGTGCTGCGCCAGGTCGCCGATACGCTCGGCACCGAGGCCAATGGCGTCACCGACAATCCGCTGATCTTCGCCGAGGTCGATACTGCGCTGTCCGGCGGCAATTTCCACGCCGAGCCGGTGGCTTTCGCTGCCGACATGATCGCGCTTGCCGTCTGCGAGATCGGCTCGCTGTCGGAGCGCCGCATCGCCATGCTGGTAGACCCCGCGCTGTCCGGCATGCCGGCCTTCCTGACGCCGAAGCCCGGCCTGAACTCCGGCTTCATGATCCCGCAGGTGACGGCGGCGGCGCTCGTCTCTGAGAACAAGCAGAAGGCCTATCCGGCAAGTGTCGATTCCATCCCGACCTCGGCCAACCAGGAAGACCATGTCTCGATGGCCGCACACGGCGCTCGCCGGCTGATCGGCATGATCGAAAACGCCACGGCCGTCATCGGCATCGAACTCCTGGCCGCCGCGCAAGGCTGCGATTTCCATGCGCCGCTGGCGTCGAGTGCAGCTCTGGAAGCGGTTCGCAAGCTGGTCCGCGCCGAGGTGCCGCATCTCGACAATGACCGGCATTTCCACCCTGACATGGAAAAAGCCATCGCCATGGTGCGCAGCGGCGCTGCCATCAAGGCTGCGAGCGCGGTGACATTGCCTTCGATCTCGGGAGTCTGACATGACCGACTGGCTGACAGCGACGGAAGGCACGGCACCCCTGTTGGTGTCCATCCCGCACACGGGTATCGATCTCGCCGGCATCGACAATCGGCTGGTCTCGCCCTGGCTCGGCCGCCGCGATTGCGACTGGTGGATCGACAATCTCTACGATTTTGCCGCCGGCCTTGGCGCGACTGTCGTGCACACGTCGATCTCGCGCACCGTCATCGATGTCAACCGCGATCCTTCCGGCGCCTCGCTCTATCCCGGGCAGACGACAACGACGCTATGCCCGACCGAGACCTTCGACGGCGATCCGCTGTATCTGCCCGGCGCGGAACCGACGCCATCGGAGATAGACCAGCGCCGCATAGCGTATTTCGTGCCCTACCATGAAATGCTGGCGGCTCAGTCCGTCAGGCTGCGCGGCCTGCATGAGAAGGTCGTCATTTACGATTGCCACTCGATCCGGTCGGTGCTGCCGCGCCTGTTCTACGGCACGCTGCCGGTGTTCAATCTCGGCACCAATGACGGCCAGACCGCGGATCCTACGCTGCAGGCGCTGGTTGGCCAGATCATGGCCGAGAGCGGTGAAAGCAATGTCATCAACGGCCGTTTCAAGGGTGGCTGGATCACCCGCTATTTCGGCAATCCGCAAGGCGGCTACCATGCGCTGCAGATGGAACTTGCCGATCGCGGCTATTTGCGCGAGCCCGAGGGCAAGGGCGAACCGGACAATTGGCCGGTGCCTTATGATGCCGAGTTCGCCGCGCCGATGCGCGCCACACTGACGAAAATCCTCCAATCCGCCATTGACTGGGCCGGGCGCTGAGACGCCGCCTTACTCCAAAGGGACAATGATGAACAATCCTCGCCACAACATCCGCGAAGTGCGCGCGCCCCGCGGCGACAAGCTCAACGCCAAATACTGGACGACCGAAGCGCCGCTGCGCATGCTGATGAACAACCTCGATCCCGATGTCGCCGAAAACCCCAATGAGCTCGTCGTCTATGGCGGCATCGGCCGGGCCGCGCGCACCTGGAACGATTTCGACAGCATCGTCGCCTCGTTGAAGACCCTCAATGAAGACGAGACGCTGCTGGTCCAGTCCGGCAAGCCGGTCGGCGTCTTCCGGACGCACACCGATGCGCCGCGCGTGCTGATCGCCAACTCCAACATCGTGCCGCATTGGGCGACCTGGGATAAATTCAACGAGCTCGATAAAAAAGGCCTGATGATGTACGGCCAGATGACGGCCGGCTCCTGGATCTATATCGGCACGCAAGGCATCGTGCAGGGCACCTACGAGACCTTCGTCGAGGCCGGCCGCCAGCACTACAATGGCAACCTTACGGGCAAATGGATCCTGACCGGCGGCCTCGGCGGCATGGGCGGCGCCCAGCCGCTTGCCGCCGTCATGGCCGGCGCCTGCTGCCTCGCCATCGAATGCAATCCGGACTCGATCGATTTCCGGCTGCGCACCCGCTATGTCGACGAGAAGGCCGAGACGCTCGACGAAGCGATGGAAATGATCGAGCGCTGGACCAAGGCCGGCGAGGCGAAGTCGGTCGGCCTGCTCGGCAATGCGGCCGACATCGTGCCGGAAATGTTCAAGCGGGGCATCCGCCCCGACATGGTCACCGACCAGACCTCGGCGCATGACCCGATTAACGGCTATCTGCCCAAGGGCTGGACGATGGCTGAGTGGCGCGAGAAGCGCGTCTCCGATCCCAAGGCTGTCGAGAAGGCCGCCCGCGCCTCGATGCGCGAGCATGTCGAGGCGATGGTCGCGTTCTGGAATGCCGGCGTGCCGACGCTCGACTATGGCAACAACATCCGCCAGGTCGCCAAGGACGAAGGCTTCGAGAACGCCTTTGCCTTCCCGGGCTTCGTGCCGGCCTATATAAGGCCGCTGTTCTGCCGCGGCATCGGCCCGTTCCGCTGGGCTGCTCTTTCGGGCGATCCCGAGGATATCTACAAGACGGACGCCAAGGTGCGCGAACTCACCCCCGGCAACACCCATCTGCACAACTGGCTGGACATGGCACGTGAGCGCATCGCCTTCCAGGGCCTGCCGGCGCGCATCTGCTGGGTCGGCCTCGGCGACCGCCACAGGCTGGGGCTCGCCTTCAACGAGATGGTGGCCAGGGGCGAACTCAAGGCGCCCGTCGTCATCGGCCGCGACCACCTCGATTCCGGCTCGGTGGCTTCGCCCAACCGCGAGACGGAAGCGATGAAGGACGGCTCCGACGCCGTCTCCGACTGGCCGCTGCTCAATGCGTTGCTCAACACCGCGTCGGGCGCAACCTGGGTGTCGCTGCATCATGGCGGTGGCGTCGGCATGGGCTTCTCGCAGCATGCCGGCATGGTCATCGTCGCCGACGGCACGCCGGACGCCGCAAGGCGCCTGCAGCGCGTGTTGTGGAACGATCCGGCGACAGGCGTCATGCGCCACGCCGATGCCGGCTACGACATCGCCATCGAGTGCGCGAAGGAGCACCAGCTCAATCTGCCCGGTATTTTAGGCTGATTGGCTTAAATGATGCGCATCCTACGGGCCGCCGACTACCGGGTCATGCCGTGGAAGAATGGCGGCGGCACGACCACCGAGATCGCCGTCTCGCCGGACGGCGCCGGCCTGGACGATTTCGACTGGCGCGTTTCGATGGCGCGAGTCGAGGATAGCGGGCCGTTCTCGGGCTTTGCCGGCGTCGACCGCACGCTGGCCGTGCTGGAAGGCGAGGGCATCGTCCTCGACATTGCTGGCCGGCGGCCGGCCGAAGTGACGGCGGCTTCCGCCCCGCTGTCCTTCCCGGCCGATGTGCCGACCTCGGCGGCGCTGATCTCCGGTCCGATCACCGACCTCAACGTTATGACCCGCCGCGGGCGGGCCATGCACACGGTCGAGCGCCTGGTGGTCTCGGTTCCGACCGATATCCGGCCGACCAGCGCTA
Source organism: Mesorhizobium sp. LSJC285A00 (assembly GCF_000503155.1). Lineage (NCBI taxonomy): Bacteria > Pseudomonadati > Pseudomonadota > Alphaproteobacteria > Hyphomicrobiales > Phyllobacteriaceae > Mesorhizobium > Mesorhizobium sp. LSJC285A00. The sequence continues at coordinate 20,208 of NZ_AYVK01000048.1, read as the reverse complement.
TGACCCTGATCCTGCCGTTCGACGGCGAGGTCGGCCTCAGCGGCCCGACATCGTCTCGTCTTGGACCCCTCGACACGCTGTTGCTCGGTCCGCAGGCGAAACTACGGGTTGAACCGGTACGGCCGACGACCGTGTTCGTCGTCCGGATAGCCAGGCTGGGCCAGCCGCACCGCCAGCACAACGATTAACGCCTGTTGCCAAACATGATCGCACGCCGGAGAAATCTGGCGTAAGCTGTTGTCTGGATCACGAAAAAGCCCGAATCCTTCCGTCGTTCCAAGGCGGACGGGAGGGCAGGGGTGCTCGTCCTTGAGTTGTCGAAAGCCCCACTTAAAATGTCGAAGGGATAACGCCTCTGGCGTGGTGCGAAGCAAAACTTTCGGCCAGTGTAATCATGCAACCAATTGCATTTGAATCGGTTTTAGGGACATTGCCGTGGCGGTGGCGCCGCATCGCGTCCCCCATGCGGAATTTTCAATGAATATCCAGACAAATCCTGCCCATATCGAAAAGTCCAGCGCCGGCTTCCCGGTCATCACCGAAGAGCCGATACGCTCCAATTTCCTGCCCGAAGAGCGGCTGCGCGCGCTGGGCGAAAGCCTTGCCAAGGGCGACATCAAGGACCTGTTCGGCCTGACGCCGTTCGATTTCCAGGCCCGCATCCGCGACAGCGCCAAGAAAATCCTCGAAGTCTACCGCTCGACCAATGCCGCCCAGGCCAAGGGCGAAACCATCACGCCTGCCGCCCAATGGCTGCTCGACAACAATTATCTCGTCGAGGAGACCATTTTTCAGGTGAAGCGCGACCTGCCGCGCCGTTTCTACCGGCAGTTGCCGACCCTGAAAGTGGCCGATCGCGCCGCGGTGCCGCGCGCGCTGGCCCTGGCCTGGAGCTATGTCGCCCATTCCGACAGTTCGGTTTCGGCGACCATGTTCAAATCCATCGTCGAGGGTTTTCAGTCGGTCGAGCCGCTCAAGATCGGCGAGCTCTGGGCGCTGCCGTCGCTGCTGCGCTTCGTTTTGATCGAGAATCTGCGCCGCATCGCCGTGCGCGTCGACCGCACCAGGCAGATGCGCCATATCGCCAACGAGGTCGCCGACCGCGTGCTGGCGACCGACGACAATGCAGACCGCCGGAAGATCCTGTCGGGCTACGGCGCGCATGCGCAGGACACCACCTTCGCCACCCAGTTGCTCTACCGCCTGCGCGACGGCTCGCAGAATGCCGGCAGGGCGCTGGAATGGCTGGAGGTCGAGCTCGAGAAAACCGGCTCCGACGCCGAGGAAATCATCATTTCCGAGCATCGCACGCTGTCCAGCGGCAATGTCACCACCGGCAATATCATCCGCGGCCTGCGCCTCATCAACGACGTCGACTGGACGGTGTGGTTCGAGGGCGTCAGCCGCATCGACACGCTGTTGCGCGAGCGCACCGATTTCGCCGCGCTCGATTTCTTTTCGCGCGACCAGTACCGCACGTCGATCGAGCAACTGGCGCGCCGCTCCGACCTGTCCGAATTCCGTGTCGCCGAAAAGGCCATCGAGCTGGCCAGCCATGTTCCCGGGGTCACCGATGCCTCCGGCGTGCCGGATGCATCAGCCGATCCGGCCATGCATACCGATGTCGGCTTCTTCCTGGTCGGCCCGCGCCGGCCGGATCTGGAAAAGGCGATCGGCTATCGGCCGCCCTTCCATGTGACTTTCAAGCGCGCCTTCACCGCCACGGGCTGGCTCGGCATCGTTGTGCCGGTCTTCCTGCTGACGGTGCTGCTGCTGGTTGTCTCCGGCAATGCGCTTGCCCATCTCGGACTGTCGGTGGAATCCATCACGCTGATGCTGGCGCTGTTTGCGGTGCCTGCCAGCGAAGGCGCGCTCGCCTTCTTCAACACCGTTGTTTCACTGTTCCTGAAGCCGACGCGGCTCGTCGGCTATGATTACAAGCACGGCATTCCGGCGGCATCACGCACCTTGGTCGTGGTGCCGTCGCTGATCGGCTCGCGCGATGATGTCGAGGAAAACATCCGCAACATCGAGGTGCATCACCTCGCCAACACGGCCGAAGAAATCCATTTCGCGCTGCTGTCCGACTGGCCGGATTCCAAGACCGAGATCGACGCCGCCGACATCGAGATCCTGCAATATGCGCGCGACGAGATCGCCAGGCTCAATGCCCGTTATCCCTCGGAAGGCGCGCCGCGTTTCTATATCCTGCATCGCCGCCGGCTCTACAACCAGGCGCAGGGCGCCTGGATGGGCTGGGAGCGCAAGCGCGGCAAGCTGCATGAGCTGAACCTTCTCTTGCGCGGCGACAGCGACACCACCTTCCTGCCGCTCGACGTGCCGCTGCCGGAAAAGGTCGTCTATGTCATGACGCTCGACGCCGACACGCGCACCACGCGCGACGCCGTGTCGTCACTGGTCGGCAAGCTCGCCCATCCGCTCAACCGCCCGCATTTTGACGCGACAAAGCGCGTCGTTACCGCCGGCTACACCATTCTGCAGCCGCGCATCACAGCCTCGCTCACCAGCGGCGACGACGCTTCTTTCTTCCAGCGCGTCTTCTCGTCCAACAGCGGTCTCGATCCTTACGTCTTTGCCGTCTCGGATCTCTACCAGGACGTCTTCAGCGACGGCTCCTTCACCGGCAAGGGCCTTTATCACGTCGACGCTTTCGAGGCGGCGCTGCAGGGCCGCATCGAGGAAAACACCGTCCTCAGCCACGATCTGCTCGAAGGTGCGCTGGCGCGCGCAGCACTTGTCACCGACGTCGAACTGGTCGAGGACTATCCTACCCGCTACTCGGTCGACGCCTCGCGCCACCACCGCTGGGCGCGCGGCGACTGGCAGCTGCTGCGCTTCATCTTCTCGCCGCGTTCCGGCGTGCCGGCGCTGTCGCGCTGGAAGATGGTCGACAATCTGCGCCGCTCGCTGACCCCGATCTTCTGGGTGATGGCGGCGATCGCCGGCTGGACGCTGCTGCCCTTCACGCAGGCCGCGCAGTGGCAGGCGCTGCTGATCCTGTCGCTGTTCATGGCGCCGACCTTCGATGTCGTCAACGCCATCCTGCCCAAGAGCGGCGACCAGACGCCGCGCGGCCATTTCTCCGCACTGGCGCACGACACCGTCTTCGGCACGGCCCTTGTGGCGCTGAAAGTGCTGTTGATGGCGCACAATGCCTGGATGATGGGCGACGCCATCGTGCGCACGCTCTACCGCCTGTTCGTCAGCCGCCAGAACCTGCTGGAATGGCGCACCGCGTCGCAGGCGCACAAGGGCGGCGACAACGATATCGGCTCCTATTACAGCATGATGTATGGCGCCGTGATCATCGGCGTCGTCGGTCTCGCTATCCCCGTGCTGGCCGATTCCACCGGTGCCTTCGTCGCCTTCTTCTTCGCTCTGTTCTGGATCGGTTCGCCGGCGGTTGCCTGCTGGATCAGCCGCTCGGCCGAGACCGAGGACCGCCTGCGCATATCGCAAGCCGACATCCACGCGCTGCGCACCGTGGCGCGCCGCACCTGGCATTATTTCGAAACCTTCGTCACGGCCGAGCACCACAATCTGCCGCCCGACAATTTCCAGGAAAGCCCGGCGCCGGTTGTGGCGCCGCGGACGTCGCCGACCAATATCGGCGTCTACCTGCTGTCGGTGGTGTCGGCACGCGATTTCGGCTGGATTGCGCTCTCCGACGCCATCACTCGCATCGACGCCACGATGACGACCATCGAGAGCATGCCGCGCAACCGCGGCCACCTCTTCAACTGGTACGACACCACGACGCTCAAGCCGCTCTATCCGCTCTACATCTCGGCCGTCGACAGCGGCAATCTGGCCGGACATCTGGTCGCGGTGGCGGCGGCCTGTGCCGAGTGGGCGGAAGCCCCGTCCGTTCACCTGCAGGGCGATTTCGAAGGCGTCCTCGACACGGTGAGTATCCTCGACGAGAGCCTCGAGGAATTGCCTGACGACCGCCGGCAACTGCGGCCGTTGCGCCAGCGTCTGGCCGATCGCCTCGATGGCATGCGGCGCGCCGTCATGACCATCAAGGCGCAGCCGGAGATGGCCTCGATCCGCACGATTAACCTGGCCGTGCTTGCCGGCGAGATCCGCAAGCTCGCCACCGCCATCCACACCGAGGCCGGATCGCAGCGGAGCGACATTATCGCCGACTGGGCGGCACGGCTGGAAGCGACCTGCGAGGCGCATGTGCATGACTCGCACAGCGACGAAAACGCCGTCGAAGCCTTGCGCGCCAAGCTGCTGGCGCTGCGCGAACGCTGCCGCCGCTATGCCTTCGAGATGGATTTCTCTTTCCTGATGCGTCAGGAGCGCAAACTGCTGTCAATCGGCTACCGGGTCGAGGAGCATCAGCTCGATGAGAGCTGCTACGATCTGCTCGCCTCCGAGGCGCGGCTGACCAGCCTGTTCGCCATCGCCAAGGGTGACCTGCCCACGGAGCATTGGTTCCGGCTTGGAAGGCCGATCGTCGAGATCGGCTTCCAGGGTGCGCTGATGTCCTGGTCGGGCTCGATGTTCGAGTATCTGATGCCGCCTTTGGTGATGAAGGAGCCGCAGGGATCGATCCTCAACCAGACCAGCAAGCTGATCATCAAGCGCCAGATCCAGTACGCGCGTTCGAAGAACGTGCCCTGGGGTATTTCGGAAGCGGCCTACAATGCCCGCGACCGCGAACTGACCTACCAGTATACCAATTTCGGCGTGCCCGGACTTGGTCTCAAGCGCGGCCTTGGCCAGAACACGGTGATCGCGCCTTACGCCACGATCCTCGCGGCGCAGTTCACACCGCGCGAATCCGTCCAGAATCTGGCCAGGCTGCGCTCCATCGGCGCGCTCGGCCGGCATGGCTTTTATGACGCCGTCGACTTCACGCCGCAGCGCGTGCCGGAAGGCACCGACCATGCCGTTGTCCTGAACTACATGGCGCATCACTCCGGCATGTCGATCGCCGCCGTTGCCGACGCCATCTTCGAGGGCAGGCTGCGCGACCGCTTCCACAGCGATCCGGTGATCGAGTCTGCCGAACTCCTGCTTCAGGAGAGGGCGCCGCGCGACATCCCGACCGCCACGGTCAGGACCGAAGCCGACGAGCGCTCGAAGGACGAGACCGAGGTCGAGAGCCCGGATTCGCGCATCGTCCTCGACCCGCTGAGGGCGTTGCGCGCCACCAGCGTCATGTCCAATGGCCGCTACTCCGTCATGGTCTCGGCCACCGGTTCCGGTTACAGCCGCTGGGGCGAACTCGCCGTCACCCGTTGGCAGCCCGACCCGACCGAAGACCGGCTCGGCTCCTACATCTTCCTGCGCGACGCCGGCAGCGGCGACTGGTGGTCGGCCACCGCAGAGCCGAAGCAGGCGACCGGCGAGAGAGTGCAAACGCTGTTTTCCGACGACAAGGCGAGCTTCGTCAAAACAGTGGGCTCGCTGCGTTCGGAGGTCGAATGCATCGTCATCTCGGAAGGCAATGGCGAGGGACGGCGCGTCACGCTCTACAACGACGGCGCCACTGACCGGCATATCGAGGTGACCTCCTTTGCCGAGCTGGTGCTGGGCAACGAAGCCTCCGACAATGCCCATCCTGCGTTCTCGAAAATGTTTATCGAGACCGAGATCGCTGCCAATAACGGCGCCATCTTTGCCACCAGGCGCAAGCGCGAGAAGAACGAGCCTGACGTCACCATGGTGCATTTCGTCACCGATCCGTCCGGGTCGGCGCGCGATGCCGAGGCCGAAACCGACCGCCGTGCCTTCATCGGCCGTGGCCGTACCATCGCGGAAGCGGCGGCCTTCGATCCCGGCGCCAAGCTTGGCGGTCACCACGGCTTCACCCTCGATCCGGTAGCGGCCCTGCGCCGCCAGGTGCGGGTGCCGGCCAACAAGAAGATATCGCTGACCTTCTGGACCGCCGTCGGCGCCAACCGCGCCGAACTGGACGAGGCCATCGCCAGGCTCGACCATCCCGAAAGTTTTGCTCGCCAGGCGATGCTTGCCTGGACGCGTTCGCAGGTGCAGACCCGCCATCTTGGTCTCAGCCTGACCGACGCCGCCAACGTGCAGAAGCTGGCGCGCTTCCTGATCTATCCCGATCCGTTCCTGCGCCTTCCCGGCGAATCCATCGCTTCGGGGCTGGGCAAGCAGTCCAGCCTGTGGCCGACCAGCATTTCGGGCGATTTCCCGATCTTCCTGGTCCGCATCGGCGACGTGGCCGACCTCGAAATTGTCGCCCAGGCGCTGCGCTTCCAGGAGTATATGCGCGCCCGCGGCATGATGATCGACTTCGTGGTCGTCAACGAGCAGGCATCGTCCTATGTCCAGGACCTGCAGCGCGCGGTCGAGACGCTGTGCGAAAACAGCCGCCTGCGCGGCAAGGAACTCGGGCCGCGCCAGCACATCTTCGCCGTGCGCCGCGACCTGATGGACGAGGCGACGTACAAGACGCTGCTGGCGGTTGCCCGCGTGGTTCTGCACACGCGCAACGGCACCATCTTCGACCAGATCGAACGCGCCGAGGCGGCAGCCTTGCAAGCACGCGATGCCCTGCAGCCGGTGGCCCCCGCGTCGCTGCGCGAGCCGTCTCTGCCGGTGCCGGCGGCGCCTGCATACCATGCCGCGTCCGACAGCAGCGCCGACGGCAGCGGCCTCAGCCAATGGAACGGCTTTGGCGGTTTCGAGGGCGACGGCCGCCACTATGTCACCCGCCTTGCCGGGCGGCGCTCGACGCCGCAGCCCTGGATCAACGTCGTCTCGAACGCCTCGTTCGGATTCCATGTCTCGGCCGAAGGCGCTGCCTTCACCTGGAGCCGCAACAGCCGCGATTACCAGCTGACGCCATGGTCGAACGATCCGGTCACCAACCGGCCGGGCGAGGGCATCTACATCTACGATCAGGCCAGCGGCAAGGCATTCTCGCCGCTGGCTGCCGTGGTCCGCGATCCCTCGATGACCTATGAGACATGGCACGGCCAGGGCTTCTCCACCTTCCGGTCCAAACGCGGCCCGCTGTCGATGGATCTGACGCACGTCGTCGATCCCGTCGATCCAGTGAAGATCACGCGGCTGCGCATCCAGAACTCAGGCTCGGCGCCGGCGCGGCTGCGCGTCTATGCCTATGCCGAATGGGTCCTCGGCAGCCATCGCTCGAGCACGGCTGCGACCATCATCCCGTCCAGGGATCCAGCGACTGGCGCGCTTCTGGCGCAAAACCCCTACGGTCTCGATTTCGGCGACCGGGTGGCCTTCCTGGCCGCCACTGGTCCGGTGCATTCGGTGACAGCCGATCGCGGCGAGTTCATCGGCAGGCATGGCACCAGCGCCTTCCCGCACGCCGTCGTCAGCGGCGCCGGCCTGTCGGGCCGCGTCGAGGCCGGCGACGATCCGTGCGCAGCTGTCGCCAGCGACATCGACATCCCCGCCGGCGGCGACGTCACGCTGGTCTGGCTGCTTGGCGACGCCGCCACATCAGCCGAGGCGAGCGCGTTGGTGCAGACCCATTCGGGCAAGGATTTCGACCAGCGGCTGGCCGACAATGAACGCGTCTGGCGCGGCTTCCTCGACACCATCCAGGTCGAGACGCCCGACAAGGCGCTCGACGCCATGGTCAATCACTGGCTGCCCTATCAGAGCCTGGCCTGCCGCATCCGCGCCCGCTCGGCCTTTTATCAGGCAAGCGGCGCCTTCGGCTTCCGCGACCAGCTGCAGGACACGCTGGCCCTGCTTGCGCATGATCCGAAACTGGCGCGCGACCAGATCCTCAATGCGGCGCGCCGGCAGTTCCCCGAAGGCGATGTCCAGCATTGGTGGTTGCCGCGCACCGACGCCGGCGTGCGCACCATGATCTCCGACGATGTGGTCTGGCTGGCGCATGCCACCAATCGCTACATCGAGGTGACCGGCGATACAGGGATCCTGAAGGAGCAGCTGCCTTTCATCGACGGGCAGGTGCTGGGCGAGGGCGAGCACGACGCCTTCTTCACGCCGGAAATCTCCAAGACGAACGCTTCGCTCTACGACCATTGCGCGCGCGCGCTCGACCTTGCGGTCAAGCGCAGCAGCCCGGCCGGGCTGCCGCTGATCCTCGGCGGCGACTGGAACGACGGCATGAACCGCGTCGGCGAAGCCGGCAAGGGGGAGAGTGTCTGGCTCGGCTGGTTCCTTTTGAAGACGCTGGGCGACTTTACCACCGTGGCCAAGGGGCAGGGCGACACCAAGCGGGCGCAGGCCTGGACAAAACACGCCGATGTGCTGAAGCGGGCGCTGGAAAGCACCGCCTGGGACGGCCAGTGGTATCGCCGCGGCAGCTACGATGACGGCACGCCGCTTGGCTCGCACAATTCGGACGAGTGCAAGATCGACTCCATCGCGCAGTCGTGGAGCGTGCTCTCCGGCGAGGGCGACCCCGCGCGCTCGACCACGGCGATGCAGCAGGCGACGAACCTGCTGGTCGACGACAAGCTCAAGATCGTCAAACTGTTTACCCCGGCCTTCCAGAACACGAGAAAGGACCCTGGTTACATCAAGAGTTATCCGCCGGGCGTGCGCGAGAACGGCGGCCAGTACACCCATGCGGCGACCTGGTTCGTGATCGCGCTCGCCGAAATGGGCCGCACCGACGATGCCTATCGCTGCTTCTCGATGCTGAACCCGGTCAACCATGCGCTCGACGATGCATCGGCCGAGCATTATCGCGTCGAGCCGTACGTCGTCGCCGCCGACATCTATTCCGGTGAGGACAAGGGCGGTCGCGGCGGCTGGACCTGGTATACGGGCTCAGCGGGATGGCTCTACCGTGCTGCGGTCGAAGGCATTCTGGGCATTGAGCGGCGGGGCAAGCAGATCACGTTCCGGCCGAAACTGCCCAGCCATTGGGACGGCTATTCTGCAACGCTGAAGATGCTGGGGGCGGAGGTCAAGGTTCGCGTCATCCGCGACAAAAAGGCCAAATCCATCTCGCTCGAAGTCAATGGAACCAAGACAAAGTCTTCCGGTTTTCAGCCGAAGGCCGGCGACAAGACCGAGGTGGTCGTCAAGATACCCGCGTAAAATCAAGGGCTTCAGATTGTTGACGCGCGCCTTTCGAGGCGCGCGTTTTCTACTTGGGCATGCTCGTGGCGCAGTACGGCGTGCCTTCCCGGATACCGGCGGGCCAAGCGTGCAGTGACTAAAAATGTGGCAGCGCCAGATGCTGCCATGATTTTGCCGCAAGACTGACATTTCACCTTTTATCTCAAACCGTTAGGTGATCACGGCAGATTTCGCAACGTCGTCATCTTTTGTTCGCAGAATGGGAACGGAAGAGGTAGACGGGCATTGTTTTGCGACCCGTTAACCGGTACGTGTCAAGAAATGGTGCGGTGCACAATAATGTTTTGGGCGGAGTAGCTGAAGTGTCACTTCTGCAAATCTACTGGAGAGCGCTGGGTTATCTCGCAGCCGACAGGAAGCGCGTTGCGTTTATCTGCGGTGCGAATGTCGCGCTCGCCATTATCGCCATCCTCGAGCCGATCATGTTCGGCCGGGTGATCGACGCCATCTCCGATAAGGGTTCGGTGTTTTCGACCCTGGCGCTGTGGGCCGGTCTCGGCGCCTTTAACATCGTCGCCTTCGTGCTGGTGGCGCGCGGCGCCGACCGTTTTGCCCACAAGCGGCGCAGCGAGGTGCTGTGCCAGTCGTTCGAGCGCGTGATCACCATGCCGCTCGCCTGGCACCACCAGCGCGGCACCTCCAACGCGCTGCACACGCTGTTGCGCGCCGTCGAGACGCTGTTCAGCCTGTGGCTTGAATTCATGCGCCAGCATCTGTCGACGGCGGTTGCGCTGGCTCTGCTGATTCCGACCGCGATAAGCATGGATCTGCGCATGTCGCTGGTGCTGATGGCGCTGGGCGTTCTCTATGTCGGCATCGGCCGGCTTGTGATGAAGCGCACCAAGGCAGGCCAGGCCGCCGTCGAGCGCCACTATCATCAGGTGTTCGCGCATGTGACCGACTCGGTCAGCAACGTCGCCGTGCTGCAGAGCTACAACCGTCTCGGCCACGAGGCCGATACGCTGCGCCGCTATGTCAAGAACCTGCTCGACGCGCAGAACCCGGTGCTCGACTGGTGGGCGATGGCCAATGCGCTGCACCGCCTGTCGTCGACCATTTCGATGATGGTTGTGCTTTTGATCGGCGCCTATCTGGTCACCCATGGCCAGCTCAAGATCGGCGACGTCATCGCCTTCACCGGCTTTGCCACGCTGCTGATTGCCCGCCTCGACCAGATGTCGGCTTTCGCCAACCAGATTTCCGAAGCCCGCGCCAAGCTCGAGGACTTCTATCACCTCGAGGATTCGGCCGCCGACTCCGCCGAGCCGGACGGCTTGCGCGACCTCACCAACGTCACCGGCCATGTCCGCTTCGAGAATGTCGGCTTCGAGTTTGCCAATTCGCGGCAGGGCGTCGACGACGTCTCCTTCGAGGTCCAGGCCGGGCAGACGGTTGCCATCGTCGGCCCGACCGGCGCCGGCAAGACGACGCTGATCAACCTCTTGCAGCGCGTCTTCTCGCCGTCTCATGGCCGTATCCTGATCGACGGCATCGACACCCGCACGGTGACCCGCAAGTCGCTGCGTCATTCGATCGCCACCGTCTTCCAGGATGCCGGCCTGCTCAACCGCTCGATCGAGGACAACATCCGCGTCGGTCGTGCCGAGGCGACTTATGACGAGGTTCACGCCGCCGCCAACGCGGCTGCCGCGCAGGATTTCATCCTTGCCAAGAGCGCCGGTTACGACACCGTCGTTGGCGAGCGCGGCGGCCAGCTTTCGGGCGGCGAGCGTCAGCGCATCGCCATTGCCCGCGCCGTGCTCAAGGACGCACCGATCCTGGTGCTCGACGAGGCGACGAGCGCGCTCGACGTCGAGACCGAGGACCGCGTCAAGGAAGCCATCGACGAACTGAGGCGCAACCGCACCACCTTCATCATCGCCCACCGCCTGACCACCGTTCGCGACGCCGACCTGGTCGTGTTCATGGACAAGGGCAAGGTGGTCGAGATGGGCGGCTTCGCCGAACTGTCGCTGCGCAATGGCCGTTTCGCCAGCCTGTTGCGCGCCGGCGGCCTGCTCAACGACGAGGAAGTCCGCCGTCTCAGCCGCACGGTGAATATCGAAGCGGCGTAGGCTTTTTTACCTCCCCCATGTGGGGAGGTCGGACCCGTAGGGTCCGGGTGGAGGTAGTGCCCCACCACCCCCACCCCGCTGCTTTGCAGCGACCTCCCCACAAGGGAGAGGGTAAGCACTGCGACAACCGCTCGATTGCCCCGAACGCGCCGCCGGTCTATCTAGACCTTATGAGCGACACCTCCTCACGCCTCGCCGGCTGGACCGACCTCGCCAACCCGACGCGCTTTGTCGGGCTGGCCGACAGGCTGGTGCCGTGGCTGGCGTCGATCGCCGCGATCCTGCTAGCCATCGGTCTCTATATGAGCTTTGCCGCGCCTGAGGATTTCCAGCAGGGCATCACGGTGCGCATCATGTACATCCACGTGCCTTTCGCCTGGCTCGCCATGATGTGCTACACGGTGATGGCGGTCGCCGCGCTCGGTACGCTGGTCTGGCGCCATCCGCTGGCCGACGTCGCGCTGAAATCTGCAGCCCCGATCGGCGCCACCTTCACCGCGCTTGCGCTGGTCACCGGCTCCATCTGGGGCAAGCCGATGTGGGGCACCTGGTGGGTGTGGGATGCCCGCCTGACCTCAGTCTTCATCCTCTTCCTGATGTATCTCGGCATCATCGCGCTGACGCGCGCGCTGGATGACGCCAGCCGTGCCGCCTGGGCCGCCGCCATCATCACGCTGGTCGGCTTCATCAACATCCCGATCATCAAATTCTCGGTCGACTGGTGGAACACGCTGCACCAGCCGGCCTCGGTGTTCCGGCTCGGCGGACCGACGATCGATCCCAGCCTGCTATGGCCGCTGCTGGTGATGGCGCTCGGCTTCACCGTGCTGTTCTTCGCGCTGCACCTGACGGTGATGCGCACCGAGATCCGCCGCCGGCGGGTGATCTCCATGCGCAGGGTGGCGGCAAGGCAGGCCGACTAGCGCGATTTCAAACGGAAGGGACAGCCATGCGCCTGCCGCCAGAAACATTAGCATGTGCTGCTATGTTGCGGTGCGGCAACAAGAATTCTCAAAAGATCGTTCCCGACCTCGCTTTGCTCCTTGATCTCGTTTGCGTTCTTGACAGCTCGGCCGCCAAGCAAGAGTGATATTAGTCACTAGTTGTTGCGAGGGGATTCGACGATGAAACTGTGCCTGCTGGCTGGCGTTTCGACATTTGCATTGGCGCTTGGCTGGAGTTCGGCCTACGCCGCAGACGCGCTTGTCGACGTGCCGAGGGCGGAGGATCTCTGGTACGTCACGCTCTTCGGCGGCGCCAGCTTTGCCAACAATGTGAAGACGGACTACGATAGTGGTCGGTATTCCGTGGATCTTGACAGTGGGTTCGTGATCGGCGGCGCTGTCGGTCGGCGGATCAACGACACGTTCCGCGTGGAAGGCGAACTGTCCTACGCGCGCTACAAGGCAAGCGAGTACAGCTTCAGCTTCCCTCCTGCCGACCAAGGTTCCGGCCCAGCTTCCGGCAATCTGTCGGCCACCTATCTTCTCGCCAACGTCTGGGCCGATGTTGCGCATTTTGGTGATGCCAAACTCTATGTCGGCGGCGGTCTCGGCGCGGCCTATGTTACCGCCGATACTCATTTTGATGGCCACGCCTATGGATACGGGCCTGGCGGCTGGGGTTTCGCCGGCCAGGTGGGCGCCGGTGTTACCTACGCGGTAACGCAGAATGTCGACCTCGATTTCGGTTACCGCTTCAAGGCCGTGACAAGCGTGGATCTAGACGACAATGATGGCGGCGGCACATACGAGAACGCCAAATTGTACTCCCACAATCTCCAGCTTGGCGTTACCCTGAAGTTCTGATTGGTTCGTCGCAGGTCGCGACCGGGATCTGACGGATGCCGCTCTTGCCACGCCGGCAACCCCTGGGTCTGCCGGCAATGATCTCAGCCTCGCTGCCGACCGCCGGTGAGCCGGCGGAAAAGACATTGCAGCGCGGCATCGACCTGCAACGGCGCAAGCGTTTTCGCGAGGCCGAGTTCTGCTACCAGACGGTGCTTCGCACGCAGCCCAAAAATGCCATGGCGCTGAACCTGATGGGCACGCTCGCCATCGAGGCCGAGCATCATGACGCCGCCATTGCCTATATGGAAAGGGCGGTCAAGCTCGAACCGGACAACGCCATCTTCCGCAACAATCTCGGCAATGCCTACAATGTCACCGGCAACGTCGACAAGGCGCGCAGACATCTGAGAAAGGCGATCGAGCTCGACGGAGGGCTCATCGAAGCGCTGTGCAATCTCGGCCGCTCCTATCGTAGCCAGCTCGAGGGCGACATTGCCGAAGGGTTCTATCGCCAGGCGCTGGCTATCGACGGCCAGTCGGTGATGGCACTTGCCGGTATGGGCGATTTGCTCACCGACATTGGCCGGCCGGCCGAGGCGGTCGAATGCTTCAGCAAGGCCCTTGCCATCGACCCGGGCCATGTCGAGGCGCTGGCTGGAATGGCGCTTGCGCGCCGGGCGGTCAAGGACGATCCGACGTTGCCTTTGGTGCTGAAACGCCTGGAATTGCCGACAACCACCGATCGCGAGCGGGTAGTGCTGCACCACGCCGCCGGCAAGATGCTCAATGATCAGCGCGAGTATAGCCCGGCCATCCGCCATTTCGCGAGGGCCAAGGCGATTTCCGGCAATGATTTCGACATCGACCGGCACACCCAGCTTTACGACAGCTTCATCGACACTTTCGACGCCGGCTTCTTCGAGGCGCGAGCCAATTTGGGAAATCCATCCAGACGCCCGGTCTTCATCGTCGGCATGCCACGGTCGGGAACGACGCTGACCGAGCAGATATGCGCCAGTCATCGCGATATCCATGGCGCCGGGGAGTTGTCGACCATGCGTTCACTTGCCGGCGAACTTGGGTTCGACAAGCTCGACCCAGCCATTTTCACCAAGGCCATGGCGGCGCTCACTGCAGCCAAGGCCAAGGAGCTTGGATCGAAATATCTCGACGATCTCAAAAAGCGCAACAACACGGTGCGGCTTGTCGTCGACAAGATGCCGCATAATTTCGAGCTGCTGGCCTTCATCAGCCTGATCTTGCCGAATGCCCGCATCATCCATTGCCGGCGTGACCCGATGGACAATTGCGCGTCCTGTTTCATGCATAATTTTTCCGAGGCGCACGGCTATAATGCCGATCTGACCAAGCTTGGGCAGTATTACCGGCAGTATGACCGCCTGATGCGCCATTGGGCCAAGGTCATCCCGCTGGATATCCACGACATGCCCTACGAAGAAACGGTCGCCGATTTCGAAAATCGCGCCCGCGGATTGATCGGATTCCTCGGCATCGAGTGGGACGATGCCTGCTTGCGTTTCAACGAAACCGAGCGCACGGTGCGGACGCCGAGCCGCTGGCAGGTGCGCCAGCCGATCTATTCATCCTCGGTCGAGCGCTGGAAGCTGTATGGCGACGCGCTGGATCCGCTGAAGGCGGCGCTGGGTCCGGTTTATCAGTCCTGATTTCAGTTGGCCCGAACAACCTCGCGCTCGACGCGCGCTGGCGTAGATTAGACCTGAGTTGCATCGTGCTTTGGGGCCAAATGAAAGCCGAATGCTTTCATGACCGCCAGTGTGGTTTCCAGCGTAGGATTACCGTTTTCGCTGAGCGAGGTATAAAGATGCTCGCGAGCCAAGCCGGTCTTTCTGGCAATGTTGCTCATCCCCTTGGCGCGGGCAACGACACCGAGGGCGGACGCGACGAATTTGGCGTCTCCGGTTTCCATTGCCTCTGCCAGAAACGCCTCGATTGCCGTATCGGAATCGAGCATTTCGGCGGGATCGAAATCATAGATTTTTTCAACCATTGTCGTCACTCCATTCTACGGCCAGGCGCTTGCTGTCCGTATGTCGGTTTCTTGTGAACTTTTATCCCCGCCGCACAGGAGCAGGATGACCGTTTCACCGCGCTTGTGAAATAAACGCGATAGCCGGGCCCACAGTGAATGCGCAATTCACTGATGCCTTCACCCACTGGGGCCACGTCGCCGGGATTTCCTACAATCAAACGTTGCAGCCGAACGGCAATTGCCGCCTTGGCTCTTCCGTCTTTCAGCTTTTGGTGCCACCTCCGAAAGGTGGCTGTCTGCTTCAGGATTGCCATGGGGGCTAGTAAGTTATAAATTACAATTCGTCAATGTCGAAATAGGGCGAGCCTCCAAAACGAAAAGCCTCACCCCATCCGCCCACGCGCTTCCACCTTCAGCGTTTCCAGCACCTTGTCACCGTCGATCAGATGCACCTGGTCGAACAGGTTGGTCACGACGCAGCAATGATCAGGCACCACGCGCACGCGCTCGCCAATGCGAAGCTTCGCACCATTTCCAAGCGTGACCGTGCCATGTTCCTCGCTCAAGCTGGTGACGCGGGCGCCGGGCATGCCGAGCAGCTCGCCAAAATCGGCGAGCCCCAGCGTGTCGCTGGACAGCGCCTTGCTGCCGCTGTCCAGGATGGCGCGGGCCGGCGTCGGATGGCTGACCACGGTGGCGAGCACCGTCAGCGCACAATCGTCGAGCGTGCCGACGCCTTTGGCGACCTGGTAGCGGTCGAGGTAGATGTAGGTGCCGGGGCGGTATTCGGTCACCACGCTGTCCTCGCCCGAGCGCCACATGTCAGGCGTGCCGCCGCTGGAGATGCGTTCACAGGCGAGACCCGAGGCCGCGAGCGTTTGTTTGGCGCCGGCCAGCCACGATTCAGCCTCGGCGGCGCGGCCGGCCGCGGGGTAGGTCATCAGCCCGCCGAAGGTGAGCCCCTTGGCTTGGTCGATCAACTTCGCCAGTGCCAGCGCCTCGGCGGCGCTTTGCACACCACAACGGCCCATGCCGGTGTCGCATTCGACCAGGACGGGCAGGGGGTGCCCTGCATCGGTGAAGGTGGCGGCGAGCCCCTCCAGCGTTTCGAGGCTGTCGGCCGTCACTGACAGTGTCACGCGGCCATGCAGCGCCTTGAGGCGCTCCAGCTTGGCGCGGCCAAGGATGTTGTAGGGCAGGAAAATATCGGTCAGCCCGGCATCGGCCATCACTTCGGCCTCGCCGATCTTCTGGCAGGTGATGCCGACCGCGCCGGCCGCCATCTGCTTCTTCGCCCAATAAGGCAGTTTGTGCGTCTTGATGTGCGGCCTGAGTTTCAGCCCGTGGCGGTCGGCATGCGCCTGCGCTCGTGTGATGTTGGCTTCGGCGCGGGCCGCGTCGATGAGGATCGCCGGCGTGTCGAGGTCGTCTATGCCTTGCATGAATGTCACCCTGGGAAATCTGGCTGGACTTATGGCCCCGATCCGCATGGATGTCATGGGGCCAGCATGCAGTTTGCGTCGACACCGCAGCGCTGTTCGGCTATGCGCTTCAGATAACTCCAGGGAACGCGACGCGAAGGGATCACGATCATGAAACGCTCCACCGTCAACGACATCATCCGCGATGCAGACGCCTTCATCCGCTCGTTCGGCTACATCATGCCGCCCTTCGCCTACTGGAGCCCGGAAGAGATGAAGGCGCGCAAGGCCGACTCCGGCGCCATTTTCACCTCGCGGCTCGGTTGGGACATCACCGATTACGGCCAGGAAAAATTCGACGAACTCGGCCTGTTCCTGTTCACCGTTCGCAACGGCGTCTACGCCGACATGAAGAAGGGCATGGGCATGCTCTATGCCGAGAAGATCATGATCTCGCGCAAGGATCAGCTGTCGCCGATGCACCGCCACAACATCAAGGCCGAGGACATCATCAACCGCGGCGGCGGGAAGCTGGTGCTCGAACTGTTCATGCACGATCGCGACGGCGGCATCGATCCGAAGGCCGAAGTGTCGGTGCCGGTCGACGGCACCATCCACAGGCTGCCGGCAGGCGGGCTGCTGAAGCTCGACCCGGGCCAGAGCGTGACGCTGATGCCCGGCGTCTGGCACGCCTTCTGGGCCGAGGGCAAGGATGTGCTGATCGGCGAGGTCTCGACCGTCAATGACGACCTTACCGACAACGTCTTCCGCGAGCCGATCGGCCGCTTCTCCAACATCGACGAGGACGTCGCCCCGGTGCACCTGCTGGTGTCCGACTACGAGAAGTGGGTGGGGTAGGCGAGAGGCACTCCATATCCATCGGCTGGTGCTGCCCCTCATCTGCCTGCCGGCATCTTCTCCCCGTATAGTGACGGGGAGAAGGGGCTGACCGCAAACCTCGGCGTCCATTCTGCCGAGCTGGCAAAATCCTCGGCAACAGCCTCTTTCTCCCCGTCACTACGGGGCGAAATGCCCGGCAGGGCAATGAGGGGCGGCGCCGACGGTTGGACTCACCCATCGCAGCAGTGGGCCCTCTTTCTACCGCTGGTACTTATCCGCCTTGCGCGTCCCCAGCAAAAGCTTGCGCTCAAGCTGTGCCCGCAGCTCGCCATAATAGGCGGTGAGGAAGGCCCTGGAATCGACCGGCTCGATTGTCATGCCGATTTTGCGCCCGATCGTCTCGGCCACGGCTTTCAGGGCGAAATAGTCGTCGCGGCGCAGCACCTCTTCCAGCTTGTGCAGTTCGGCGATGCCATAGGCATCGAGCTGCGCCTGGGTGAAGCGGAAGGCGCGGGTGGTGGTGTCCTGGCGTTGCGACAGGTCTTCGACCAGCGCCAGTTTCGGCGCCTCGACCACCCAGGTTCCGGCCAACAGGTCGCCGACGCGCATGCGGTCGCGGTTGAACAGCGGGAAGAGCGCAAACAGCAGCGTCCACACCAGTCCGAAGATCGTCGTCAGCGTGTCGGCGAGCCCCATCTCGCTGCGGCCGAGGATGATCGATAGCGGCAGGAAGATCTCGATCTCGCGCATCAGGTTGCGGGCAATGACCTGATCGACCGACAGGCCGGCGCCGCTGCGCGATGCCACCCGGATGCCGAGCATCCGTTTGCCGGGTGTGGCGGCGCGGCGGCCGGCTTCGAAGACGATGAAATAGGCGTTGCGCAGGAAGAAGATCAGGATGATCCAGACGATGAACAGCGGCTGCGCGCCTTCGCCTTTGAGGCCGGCCAGCCCGAACAGTGCGACGATCGAGATCACGATCGCCGTGACGATGATGATGACAAAGTCGAGCAGGAAGGCGGCGGCGCGGGTGCCGGCATCGGCGAGCTTGATCCGGAGATCGACGCCTTCCGGCGTGACCAGCGGCCGTATTGTCGAGACGGCAGCACGCCTAGCGGTTGCCATGCCGCACCACCCTGAACACATAGAAATAGCAAAGCCACAGCGTCAGCATGACGCCGCCAATGGCATAGCGTGTCACGTCGCTGGTGATCACCTGCCTGCCGATGCCTTCGAGCAGGCCGGCAAACAAAAGCATGATCGTCACCCCGACCATGGTGGTGGCGGCCACGCGCCCGGCATAGGCAGCAGCCGTCATCCGCGTCAGTTCGCCGGGGAAGGCGATGCGCGTGCCGATGCGCATGCCGGCGGCGCCCGCCAAGGCGATCGCGAAGATCTCGGTGGTGCCATGGATGGACAGCCAGCCGCCCAGCTCCAGCCCGAGCCCCTTGGCGATGTAGATCTGGAACATCGCGCCAAGCAGGCAGCCATTCATCAGGATCAGGAGCACGCTCGGCACCGCGAAGGCAAAGCCGAGCGCGAAGGCAAGGATCGCCACCTGGACATTGTGCGTGAACAGATAGGCGGCGAAGCCCGACAGGAAATTGCTGTCGGCGCCGTCATAAAGCACCTGTCGCAGGACTTCGACTGAGGCATCCGGGTTGCGCCCGCCGGCCAGGCTCGGCGGAATGATGGCGTCGAACCAGCCCTTGTCTTTGGCCACCAGCCAGTAGCCGGCGCCGGCGCCGACAAAGGTCAGGACGACCGACAGCAAGGTCTCGCGCCACAAATCGCGAATGGCATGCGGCCAGTCATGCAGAAAGAAATCGCCGATGCGCTGCCGCAAGCCGCGACGCGCGCCATAGAGGTAGAAGTAGCCGCGCAGGCACAGCGCTTCGAGATAGCTGACCAGCGCATTGTCGAGCGACGTCGCCCGCGCCACCGAAAGCGAGGACAGCGCCGAGCGGTAGAGCAGCGGCAGCGACAAAAGCTCGTCTTCCGACAGCGTGCGCGGCGCACGTTTCTCGACCCGGGCAAGCAGCGCCTCGAACGCCTTCCAGTCGGCCTCGCGCTCCGAACGGAAGCTCGCCAGCGACTGGCGCACCGCATCCTTGCCGACCAGCGCGTTCACAACAGATCCTCTCGCTTGAGTTCGAGATAGCGCTCGACCAGTGCCGGCCCGAGCCTCTGATGGTCGGCTTCGATGACATGCGCGCCGAGCAGCCTGAGCCTGCCGATGACGACCTGCCTTTCGCGCAGCAGCCCGCCGGCGACAACCGAGCGCGCCACATCCTCCGGTGCGTCCGGCGGCATGTCGGCCAGTGTCTCCAGTTCGACATCCTTCATCATCATGAACAGCACCAGATGCCGTTCGGTGAGCCGGCCGACCGTGCGCAGCATCAGTTCGGCGCTGATCGGATCGACGAAGTCGGTGAAGATGATCACCAGCGAACGCCGGTCGAGCCGCGCCGCCAGCGTCGTCAGCGCCAAAGTGAAATTGGTCTCTTCGGTGGAATAGTCGATTTCCGCGGCCCGCTTCTGGATCATGGCGAAGCTGGCGGAGCCGCGCACGGCGCCGCTGGAAACGCGCGGCCTCGCGTCGAAGCCGAACAGGGAGACCATGTCGCCGCCCTTCAGCGCAATGAACGCCGACAGCAAGGCTGCGGTGACGGCGCGGTCGACCTTCGGCACGCCGCCGACGGGCTCGCACATCAGCCGGCCGCTATCGATGGCCAGCACGATGTTGTTGTTCTCCTCGATGCGGAATTCGCGCGCCAGAAGCCTGCCGTGGCGGGCGCTGCGCTTCCAGTCGATCATGCGCCGGCCCATGCCGGGCTGGTAGTCCTTGAGCGCCTCGAATTCGCGGCCCTGGCCGGCGCGGCGCTGCGCATGGCCGTCGGGCAGCGCCTGGCGCTGCAGAAGCGTGATCGCCTCGTCGCGGGCGCTGCTGACGTTGGGCAGCACCGCCACCT
>NZ_AYVK01000047.1:0-46013 GCF_000503155.1 Mesorhizobium sp. LSJC285A00 | reverse complement strand
TCATCGCAGCGTAGAATCACACCCGATTCCGCAAGGCAATACCTATCTTAGCGCCTATGCCCTTGTGGGGAGGGTCGCTGCGCAGCAGCGGGGTGGGGGTCGGTGCCGCACCCCCTCACTCCGGCACGTGCCGCACCGCGCCCTTGTCGGCGCTGGTGGCGAAGGCGGCGTAAGCGCGCAGCGCGGTCGTCACCTTGCGCTTGCGCTTTTCCTCGGGCTTCCAGGCCATGGCGCCCTTTGCCTCCACGGCCGCGCGGCGCGCGTCGAGTTCAGCGTCGCTGACAGCAAGCCGGATCGTGCGGTTGGGGATGTCGATCTCGATCGTATCGCCTTCCTGCACCAGTCCGATCGTGCCGCCTTCCGCTGCTTCGGGCGAGGCATGGCCGATCGACAGGCCTGATGTGCCGCCGGAGAAGCGGCCGTCGGTGACCAGCGCGCAGGCTTTGCCGAGGCCTTTCGACTTCAGATAGCTGGTGGGGTAGAGCATTTCCTGCATGCCGGGGCCGCCACGCGGCCCTTCATAGCGGATGACGACGACATCGCCGGCCTTGATCTCGTTGGACAGGATCGCTTTGACGGAAGCGTCCTGGCTTTCGAACACGCGGGCCGGGCCGGTGAACTTCAGGATCGACTCGTCGACCCCGGCGGTCTTCACGATGCAGCCGTCGAGCGCGAGATTGCCTTTCAGAACCGCAAGCCCGCCGTCTCTGGAGAACGGCGTTTCGGCCGAACGGATGACGCCCTTCTCGCGGTCGAGGTCGAGCTCGTCCCAGCGGCGGTCCTGGCTGAAGGCGACCTGTGTCGGCACGCCACCCGGAGCGGCGAGAAAGAAGTCGCGGACGCTCTGGCTCGAGGTGCGGGAGATGTCCCAATGGTCAAGCGCTTCGCCGAGGCTTGCCGTATGCACCGTGGGCAGGTTGCGGTTGAGCAGCCCGGCATTGTCGAGCTGGCCGAGGATCGCCATGATGCCGCCGGCGCGGTGGACGTCTTCCATATGCACGTCGGACTTGGCCGGTGCGACCTTGCATAGCACCGGAACCCGCCGTGACAGCCGGTCGATGTCTTCCATGGTGAAGTCGACTTCTCCCTCGTGCGCGGCGGCAAGGATATGCAGCACGGTGTTGGTCGAGCCGCCCATGGCGATGTCGAGCGTCATGGCGTTCTCGAAGGCGCCCTTCGACGCGATGCTGCGCGGCAGCGCCGTCTCATCATTCTGCTCATAATAGCGCTGGGCGAGATCGACGATGAGATGGCCGGCCTCGACGAACAGCCGCTTGCGGTCGGCGTGGGTTGCCAGGGTCGAGCCGTTGCCGGGTAGCGACAGGCCGAGCGCCTCGGTCAGGCAATTCATCGAATTGGCGGTGAACATGCCGGAGCACGAGCCGCAGGTCGGGCAGGCTGAGCGTTCGATGACCTTGACGTCCTCGTCGGAGATCTTGTCGTCGGCGGCGGCAACCATGGCGTCGACCAGGTCGAGCGCTTGTGTCTTGCCGGCGAGCACCACCTTGCCGGCTTCCATCGGCCCCCCGGAGACGAAGACGCTTGGGATATTGAGGCGCAAGGAGGCCATCAGCATGCCGGGCGTGATCTTGTCGCAATTGGAGATGCAGACCATGGCATCGGCGCAATGCGCGTTGACCATATATTCGACCGAGTCCGCGATCAGCTCGCGCGACGGCAGCGAATAGAGCATGCCGTCATGGCCCATGGCGATGCCGTCATCGACGGCGATGGTGTTGAATTCCTTGGCGACGCCGCCGGCCTTCTCGATCTCGCGCGCCACCAGCTGGCCAAGGTCTTTCAGATGGACATGACCCGGCACAAACTGGGTGAAGGAATTGACCACCGCGATGATCGGCTTGCCGAAGTCCGAATCCTTCATGCCGGTGGCGCGCCACAGGCCGCGGGCGCCGGCCATGTTGCGGCCGTGGGTGGTGGTGCGGGAGCGATAGGCAGGCATGAATTTTCCTTGGCTGGCTGGCTGCGCTCAACGCGGAGCGTGGCGGCGCTGGATTTGGATCGCAGGGTTTATAGACCGGCAAGTATGGTCTGGCCACATTTTTGCAATGCGCCAGAGTCTCGCTGAAATCAGGGTTTCGAAAAAGATTGCCGGCCAGTGTCGGATCGCTAGCCCGGCATCCGTCCTTGGGACGACGGCAAGGGAATGGCACCATTTCAATAAGTCAGCCGCTTCACCTGTAACCGCAACCAAACACCCGAGGAGCATGACATGCAAAAGATCACCACCTGCCTGTGGTTCGATGGCCAGGCCGAAGAGGCGATGAATTTCTACGTCTCCATCTTCAAGAATTCGAAGGTGCTGAGCGTGCTGCGTTGGCCCGAAGGCCATGCCGATGCCGGCAAGGCGCTGGTGACCACGTTCGAACTCGACGGCGTGCAGTTCCAGGCACTCAACGGCGGACCGCAATTCAAGTTCAACGAGGCGATGTCACAGTCGATCGACTGCAAGACCCAGGAAGAGGTCGATTATTTCTGGGACAAGCTCATCGAAGGCGGCGGCGAACCGTCGCAATGCAGCTGGCTGAAGGACAAGTTCGGCGTCTCCTGGCAAGTCGTGCCGGAGCAACTGCCGCGCCTGCTTCTGGATCCGGACCGGGCCAAGGCCGGGCGGGTGATGTCGGCGATGATGCAGATGAGCAAGATCGATATTGCGAAGATCGAGGAAGCTGCGGAGGGATGAGAAGGGGTCCGCGTAGCGGACGAAAAGCCAATTGCTTGGCTTTTCGAGCTTCGAACGCCCTGAGCCATGCGAAGGGCCGGCGCGCGTTGGAGCCAATTGACCCTTCAACGTCGGCGCTGCCCCTCATCCGCCCTTCGGGCACCTTCTCCCCGTAAGCGGGCAGAAGGAAAAGGGGCGCCTTAGGCCGCCTTGTCGCGGACCTGGTAGTCCTTGACGGTTGCGAAGCGGATCGCCTTCCAGCGTTCGGCTTCGTAGTTCAGCGAGAAGGCGTGCTGGGCCAGAAACACCGGGTCGTTGTCGAGGTCGCGGGCGATGTCGCCGCGATGCGCCTCAATGAAGCGAAGCGTTTCGGCCTTGTCGTCGGCAGAGATCCAGCGGCAGACCGAGAAGCGCGACATTTCGAATTCGACCGGCAGCGTGTATTCGAAATTCAGCCTTTCCTTCAAGACGTCGAGCTGCAGCGCGCCGACAACGCCGACGATGGCCGGCGAGCCGTCTTCCGGCGAAAACAGCTGCACGACGCCTTCCTCGGCCATCTGGTGCAGCGCTTCCTTGAGTTTTTTCGCCTTCATCGCGTCGCCGAGGCGCACACGGCGCAGGATTTCCGGCGCGAAGTTAGGTACGCCGCGGAACAGTATCTCCTCGCCTTCGGTCAGCGTATCGCCGATACGCAGCGTGCCGTGGTTGGGAATGCCGACGACATCGCCGGCAAACGCTTCGTCGGCGGTGACGCGGGTGCGAGCGAAGAAGAACTGCGGTGCCGACAGGCTCATCGGCTTGCCGGTGCGCACCAGCTTGGCCTTCATGCCGCGCTCGAGCTTGCCCGAACAGACGCGCACGAAGGCGATGCGGTCGCGATGGTTGGGGTCCATATTGGCCTGGATCTTGAACACGAAGGACGTCATCTTCTCCTCCGTCGCCTCGACCTTGCGGGTGTCTGCGTCCTGCGCACGCGGCGGCGGCCCGAAGGCGCCGAGCGCCTCGATCAGGTCGCGCACGCCGTAATTGCGCAGCGCCGAGCCGAAATAGACCGGTGTCAGATGGCCTTCGCGGAAGGCGTCGATGTCGAGCGGGCGGCAAGCTTCGCGCGCGAGCTCCAGCTCCTCGATGAAGGCCTCGCGCTCGTTTTCCGGCAGCAGGCCGGCGACGCGGTTGGAGTCGGGGCCGTTGACCGGCGTGCGGTCTTTCTCGGCATCGCCCCTGCGCACAGCGTTGAGCGCCAGGTGGTAGGTGCCGGCAAAAGTCTTGCCGCGGCCGATCGGCCAGGTGATGGGGGCAGTGTCCAGCGCCAACTTCTGCTCGATCTCGTCGAGAATTTCGAACGGGTCGCGGCTTTCGCGGTCCATCTTGTTGATGAAGGTGATGATCGGGATGTCGCGCAGCCGGCAGACTTCGAACAGTTTCAGCGTGCGCGGCTCGATACCCTTGGCGGCGTCGATGACCATGACGGCGCTATCGACCGCCGACAGGGTGCGGTAGGTGTCGTCGGCAAAATCCTCGTGGCCGGGCGTATCGAGCAGGTTGAAGACATTGTCCTCATATTCGAAGGTCATCACCGAGGTGACGACCGAAATGCCGCGCTCGCGCTCGATCTTCATCCAGTCGGACCGGGTCTGGATGCGATCCTTCTTGGCCTTGACCTCGCCGGCAAGCTGGATGGCGCCGCCGAACAGCAGCAGCTTTTCGGTGAGCGTCGTCTTTCCGGCGTCGGGGTGGGCGATGATCGCGAAAGTGCGGCGGCGCGATACCGCCTGTTCGATGTCTTCAGCCAATTTCTGGAATCCTGTCTGTGGCGCGGGCTTCTAGCAGCGCATTGCTGGCCTGTCGACAGTTTCGGGCCGGCAGGCCGACCACACTTGAGCTTGAATCGTTACGGTGGCATCAGAGGAGCCCATTCTGAGAGGTCCGGTATGAGCAGCGCTAAAGAAGTCATCGTCATTGGCGCCGGCATTATCGGGGCGTCCATCGCCTGGCACCTGACCAAGGCCGGGGCGCGGGTGACTGTGATTTCCGATAGTGGTGCCGGCGGCGTCGCCACGCCAAACTCCTTTGCCTGGATCAACGCCAGCTGGGGCAATCCCGAAATCTATTTCCGGCTGCGCATCCGTGCGATGGCCGAATGGAAGCGGCTGGCAAACGAGCTGCCCGGCCTGCCGCTCGCCTGGTGCGGCGGGCTGTGCTGGGATCTGCCGGCCGACAGGCTCGAAGCCTACGCGGCTGAGCACGCTTGCTGGGGTTACGGCATCGAACGCGTCGACGCCGGGCGGGCAGCGCAAATCGAGCCCAATCTCGTCGAGCCGCCGGAATTCGCTGTCTATGTCGCGGAGGAAGGCGTGGCCGAACCGGTCGCAGCGGCCAAGGCGCTGCTGGCCCACGCAGAACGGCAAGGTGCGCGCGTTCTCTCCAGTTCTGTAACCGCACTTGTCCAGACCGATGGCAGGATTGCCGGTGTCGATACATCGCATGGGCTGATGCCAGCCGAAGAGGTGGTGATCGCAGCCGGTGTCGGGGCGCCCGATATTGCCGCTACCGCCGGCATCAAGCTGCCAATCGAGACGCCGCCCGGTCTGATCGTCCACTCGCAGCCCTACAAGAAGCTCCTCAACGGGCTGGTGCATGCCGAAAAGCTGCATATGCGCCAGACGGCGGAGGGCCGCATCATCGCCGGCTCGGATTTCGCGGGGAGCGATCCCGGTGAGAATCCCGACGCCACGGCGCGCGAGCTGTTTGCAGCAATGAAGGCGGCTTTGCGCGGCGCCGACGAACTGGAATTCGATTTCCACACGGTTGGCTACCGGCCGACGCCGATCGACGGCTTTCCGATCATCGGCCGCGCCGAGGGCACGGAAGGTCTCTATGTCGCCGTCATGCATTCCGGCATAACGCTGGCGCCCGCGGTCGGGCTGTTCGCCACGCGCGAAATTCTCGACGGCGAGCGTGATCCGCTGCTGACGCCTTATGGGTTGGGTCGGTTTGCTCAGTAGCCCGGCGGACGCTTGAAGCCGCCGGTCAGCGCTTCGATCGCCTTGGCGATGCCGAGCAGCCGCGATTCCGACCAGCGCTTGCCGACCAGTTGCAGGCCGATAGGCAGGCCGTCGCGGTCTTGCCCGCAGGGCAGCGAGAGTGCCGGATGGCCGGAATAATTGAAGACCGCGCCATAGGCCGGTAGCATCCAATAGCTTTGCTCCTTGCCGTCGACTTCGATCGGCGTGCCGGGCTCACAATGCGCGAAGGCCGTGGTCATGGCGACCGGGCACAGCAAGGCATCGCAGGTTTCGAAGAACCTGTCCCAGGCCAGGATCGAGCGGTCGCGGCGAGCGAGCGCCTCGAACCAATTGGTGATCGGCGTTGGCTGCTCCGGCGGTTCGGGCTGCGCTGCCTCCAGCATCATGCCGATCAGATCGCCGCCCTGCTCCAGATCGTCATGCAGATCGATCTCAGGCAAGTTCGCTTCTTCCACAATCACCCCTGCTGATTGCAACCGCTTGGCCAGGCTTTCGACCGCGGCAGCGATTTTACCAGCCACCGGAAAGCCGGGGAAGGACGGCGCGACGGCGATGCGCAATGTCTTGAGGTCGAGCCTGGGCATGGCCTCTACGGGCACCGGCGCGAGGTCGGTGTCTGCTCCGTCCGGGCCGGCGATGATTTTGTAGATCAGCGCAAGATCCTCCACGCTGCGCGCCAGCGGGCCGAGGCAGGACATCAGCCGCACGCTACGCGCCGCGCCGTTCGGATCGGGGAAGGCGCCGGCCAGGGACACGCGGTGCTCGGTCGGTTTCAACCCGTAGACGCCGCAAAAAGCCGACGGCAGGCGGATCGAATCCTGCATGTCGGTGCCGACATCGAACGGCGTCATCCCGGTCGCCACCGCTGCCGCGGCGCCACCGCTGGACCCGCCTGACGTGCGCGAGCGGTTCCACGGATTGCTGGTGCGACCGAACAGCGGGTTGTCCGCCTGCCAGTCGCCCAGCATCGTCGCGACATTGGTCTTTCCAATCAGGATGCCGCCTGCGGCTTTCAATCGGGCGACGACCGGGCTGTCTGCCTTTGCCACATAGTCGGCGAATGGTGCGAAACCAACCGTGGTCTTCATATCAGCGGTTTGGTGCATGTCCTTCAACGTGAAAGGCACGCCATGCAGCGGTCCGAGCGCATCGCCGCGCGCCTGCACCGCGTCGGCTTGTTTCGCGCGCTCGCGGGCGCCTTCCCGATCGAGATTGACGACCGCGTTGACCGCCTCGCTGTGTCGGTCGATTTGGGTCAGATGGGCGTCCAGAGCTTCGACGGCGGAGATCTTTCGCGCCGCGATTGCGGCGGCGAGATCGATGGTCGAGGAAAAGGCGAGGTCCATGATTGCTCCGGCTGCTGCCAAACGTATCGCGGTTTAAAACCAAGTTCAGCATTCGGAGATCATCGGCGCTTGATCAAAATTGCGCTTGCCGGTCGGTTGAGGTTGGCGCTCTACGGCGCCCCCCTCTGTCCTGCCGGACATCTCCCCCACTTTGGGGGAAGATTGGCAGCTTTGGCTTCGGCGCCCCTTTTCCTGCGTTGAAAATTGGCGAAGGCCGCCGTGACCTCCAATCTCCCCCCTCGTGGGGGAGATGTCCGGCAGGACAGAGGGGGGCGCGAAGGAATGCGGCTTAGACTAGGGCCTAGACGACCAGTGCCAGCCTTGCCACAGCCGGCACGAACGGCCGAATGCTCATCCCATCGCCAGTGATCGTGACAAAACTCGCCGGCGGGATCGCCTGCCAGTCGCCGCCTTCGCGGTCGAAGGGTTCGGACACGATGCAACGACCGCCGTTGCGGAGCGACGTGTACAGGGTCGGTGCGTGGGCATCGCTTGCGTAGCGCACGGCATAGAGCGCGCGCCCATCCGAAAGGGCCGCAGTGAGTTTCAAGGCCGGTTCGAGACCGGCGTGGCGTGACGCCTCCAGAACCCGAGCGGTGGCG
Source organism: Mesorhizobium sp. LSJC285A00 (assembly GCF_000503155.1). Taxonomy (NCBI): domain Bacteria; kingdom Pseudomonadati; phylum Pseudomonadota; class Alphaproteobacteria; order Hyphomicrobiales; family Phyllobacteriaceae; genus Mesorhizobium; species Mesorhizobium sp. LSJC285A00. The sequence continues at coordinate 38,359 of NZ_AYVK01000047.1, read as the reverse complement.
CGCGATACTGCCCCTTGCGGGTCGCCAGCAAGACCCTCGTCGATCATCAGCAGGAAAAGCAGCTCGGAATCGGTGGTGCCCTCGCGCTGGTCGAAGACGGCGTCGCAGAGCGAGTTCTCCAGCGCGCGGCGGATCTTTTCGAAGCCGCCGATCTGGCCGTTGTGCATGAACGACCAGTTGCCGGAGATGAAGGGATGGCAGTTCATGCGGCTGGTGGCGCCGCCGGTCGACGCCCTGACATGGGCGAGGAACAGGCCGGATTTGATCTGCCGGCATAGGCTTTTCAGATTGGGATCCGACCAGGCCGGCAGGATGTCGCGGTAGAGGCCGGGCTCGGGCCGGTCGCCATACCAGGCAAGGCCGAAACCGTCTCCATTGGTCGGCGACTTGGCTTCCTGGGCGCAATGGCTCTGGGCAATCAGCGAGTGGCAAGGCGCGGTGACGACGTCTTCGAGGAAGACCGCTTCACCCAGATAGGCCGCCCATCGGCACATCGCTTCTAACCAATCCTAGACGAGATCCAAGTGAGCCTGGGGCTCCTTGACCGCGTGCGAGCCTCTGTTGTGCGTCCGTTCATAAAGTTCGCGAACGATTCGGCTTGCCACAGTTTCGAAGAGAAACGGCAAGAAAGCGTGAACGAGTGCCGCACCAGCGGCCATCAGGAGGCGCGAGCAGAACCAGGCGGCAAAGGCCATATGGCTGAAATAGGTCTCGCCCACCTTGGCCGGGTGAGAGGTGAACAGCTTCGAAAACAGCGTCGTCATGGTGATCCCTCCTGCCGGGATAAGCCCCGATGTGGGTATCCTGCCACGGGGTAAAGGTTCATCGGTCTCAATTTGTCCTTGTCTAACGCCGTGGTTCGGGACATTCATCCCACATGGCGCTTGAATTTGATGAAATCGACCGAAGATTGCTGGCCGAGCTGCAACGCGACGGCACACTATCGGTCGATCAGCTCTCCGAAAAAGTGTCGCTGTCGCGCAACGCCTGCTGGCGCCGGGTCAAGCGGCTGGAAGAGGACGGCGTCATCACCGGACGGGTGGCGCTGGTCGATGCCGACAAGCTCGGGCTCGGACTTTCGGTGTTCATCCTGATCCGCACCTCCAATCATGACCCGGACTGGCTGCAGAAGTTCCGTGCGGCGGTGACCGGTTTTCCCGAGATCACCGGGGTCTATCGCATGTCCGGCGATCTCGACTACGTGCTGCGCGCCCGCGTCGCTGACATGAAGGCCTATGACCGGCTCTATCAGCGGCTGATCGCCAAGGTGGCGCTGTCGGACGTTTCGGCCTCCTTCGTCATGGAGGAGATCAAGGAGACGACCGTCGTTCCGATGGAATTGCGCTAGGTCACACTGACGCCTGAAAGAAAGCCGTTGATAGGCCTGCGGACGAGTTGACCGAATCGCCGTTCGCGCCGATAGGATCGATTTTATGCGCGCAGCCTTCCAAAATTCCTCCGTCATTGGTCCCACTGTCGGCTTCGTCAGGTTGCCGCATGGAGATGGACTTCCCCTTCCCGCCTATGAAAGCACCGGCGCCGCCGGCATGGATCTGCGCGCCGCGGTGCCGGAAGACCGGCCGCTGCTGATCCTGCCTGGCAAGCGCGCCTTGGTGCCGACCGGTCTGATCCTGGAAATTCCCGAAGGAATGGAAGGCCAGGTGCGGCCGCGCTCCGGCCTTGCCTTCAAGCATGGGCTGACCGTCCTCAATTCACCGGGCACGGTCGACAGCGACTATCGCGGCGAGGTCAAGGTGCTGCTGATCAACCTTGGCGACGAGGATTTCGCGGTGACGCGCGGCATGCGCATTGCCCAGATCGTCTTTGCCGCGGTGACGCAGGTGACGGTTGAGGAGCGCTCGCTGGCCGGCGCCACGACGCGCGGCGCGGGCGGGTTCGGATCGACCGGCACCGCCTGAAATGAGCATACCGAAACTGGTCATCTTCGACTGCGACGGCATCCTGGTCGACACCGAGAACCTTGCCAACCGGCGGCTTGCCGAGTGGTTTGTTGCCGCCGGTTATCCCACCACATTCGAATATTGCCGCAAATATTTTTCCGGCCGCAGCATGGCTTCGGTGCAGAAGGAAATCGAAGAGACGACCACGGTGCGGCTCGGCGCCGATTTCGTCGATCGCTGGAATGCCGGCCTGCCCGATCTGTTTGCGCATGGCGAGATCGGAAGAGCACACGTCTNTATGTGCGCGACTTCATCGAGGCGGTTCGCGCGGCCGGCATTCCCTATTGCGTCGCCACTTCCGCGCGTATCTCGAAGATGCACATCACGCTCGGCCAGACCGGGCTGCTGCCGCTGTTCGAGCATGGCATGTTCTCTTCGACCATGGTCAGCCGCGGCAAGCCGTTCCCGGACCTGTTCCTGCATGCGGCAAAGACCATGGGCTTTGTGCCCGCCGACTGCATCGTCATCGAGGACAGCGTTGCCGGCACGCAGGCCGGCATTGCCGCCGGCATGCGTGTCTATTCCTATCATGGCGATCCCTATTCCGACCGCGATGGCCTGGCCAGCGCCGGCGGCGTCCTGTTCGACGACATGCGCGAACTTGCCGGGCTGGTGCCGATCCACTGAAGCTGTGTTAGGTTCCGCGCGGCCAGCCTGAGGCGCCCATGCCAACGAACCTGCTTCGCTCCATCCTAAAGCGTTTCACCGTTTCATGGAAACGGCGAACCGCTCTATCTTTTTGTTTTGTCGCAATTTCCGGCCGGAAAACCGCACACACTTTTCCTGAAATTGCTCTAGCGCTTGTGCTGCTGCCGTGGCTTTGGACCGCAGCCGGCGCGCAAGCCGTCAGCTTCCCGGAATTCGGCAGCGCCATCCCCGGCCACATGGATGTGACCTATCTGGACCTCGCAAGGATGGTCATTCCCGGCCTCGCAGGTAACAGCAACGGTTTCTACCGGGGTGGATTGCCGATCGAGATGCGCCACATCGAGGGACCGGATGGCGGCGGTTCGCCGCCTGAGACATCGGGCCTCTCCAACGCCGGCGTGCTCGCCATCAAGGCCGGGGGCAAGGACCGGCTGGCGATGCTCTACGACCTCGGCGACTCTCCCGACAGCGCCGAAGGCTATGCCGTGCTGGCGCTCTACGACATCACAGACAAGCCGAAGCTGCTCGACGCCGTCAATGTCGCGCTCGACCGCGGCACCTATTTCCGTGAACCGGGCAAGCTTTCCGTTGGGCCGAACGACGACATCGTGATCACCATGAGCGCGCATTTCAATTCAAGCCAAAACTACGCAATCACGCCGCTGATCATGGTGCGCGACGACAAATTCCAACTGATCGACATGATCTTCACCTTCGATGAGAACCTGTGCGCCTACAGCCGGAAGCAGGACGTTGCTTTCCAGACGATCGCTGACGGACAGCCTTATGCCGCGGTCAAAGTGACGGTGACCGACGCCACGGTGCTCAACGGCGAGAGCTGCGACGACCAGCCGCCCAAGCCTGAAGCCCACGCAATTTCCGTCACCTATCATTGGGACAAAAAAACGTTGCACTATGTCAAGGATTCCGATGCGCTGGACAGATTGGCAGGAGAGAACGCCAAACGCTTCTGAGCCAACCGCATTCGTTTGCTCGGTGCATTGCTGCACGATAGAATCTGCCGGCATTTCGCATCTGAAGGGAGCACTCATGGACAAGGGCAAGATCTTTCGCGACCTGCACGCCTCGACCTTCGTCATGCCCAACCCCTGGGATGTCGGCACGACCAAGCTCCTGGCGTCCTTCGGTTTCAAGGCGCTGGCGACCACCAGCGCCGGTTTTGCCTTCTCGCGCGGCCTGCCCGATGGCGCAGTGACCTTCGAGGCGATGATCCACCATTGCCGCGAGCTGACTGCGGCAACCAGCCTGCCGGTGTCGGCCGATCTCGAGAAAGGCAAGGGCGACAGCGCGACGAGTGCCGCCGAGACGGTTTTTGCGGCCGAAGCGGCAGGTCTCGCCGGCTGCTCGATCGAGGACCATACCGGCGATCCCGACAAGCCCATCTATGAGTTTTCACACGCCGTCGAGCGCGTTGCAGCTGCTGCTGAAGCCGCACGGGCGCTCAAGCATGATTTCGTCTTCACCGCGCGGGCCGAGAATTTCCTTTGGGGCAAACCGGATCTCGACGACACGATCAAGCGGCTGCAGGCCTTCGAAAAGGCCGGCGCCGACGTGCTCTATGCGCCGGGCCTCAAAGATGTCGAGACCATCCGGAACGTCTGCTCGGCAGTGAGCAGGCCGGTCAATGTCATGGCACTCCCGGCCTTCACCATCGCCGACCTCGCCATGGCCGGGGTCAAGCGCATCTCGCTTGGGCCGTGGCTGACCAATTTCGCCTTCGGCATGCTGGAAACCGCGGCGCGAGAGATCCAGCAGGACGGCACGTTCGGCTTCACCCGCGCCGCCATGCCGTTCGGCAAATTGCAGGCGCTGTTTTCCAAATCCTCAGGGTAGGGGTCCCGGCGCATGACGCTCACCGTCGTCGACATGCACACCGGCGGTGAGCCGGTCAGGATCGTCACGGACGGCTATCCAGACATTCCCAAAGGCACGATCCTGGAAAAGCGCGCCTATGTGCGCGACCACCTCGACCATTTGCGCAAGCTGCTGATCTTCGAGCCGCGCGGCCACTACGACATGTATGGCGCGCTGCTGGTGGAGCCCGACCTGCCCGGCGCCGACCTGGCCGTGCTGTTCATGCACAATGAGGGTTATTCCACCATGTGCGGCCACGCCATCATCGCGCTTGGCCGCTACGCCGTCGACGAAGGACTGGTGGCGAAACAGGAGCCAATCACCATGGTCAACATCGAGGCGCCGTGCGGCATGGTCGTCGCTTCGGTGGAGGTCAAGGACGGCAAAGCGGGATCCGTGTCGTTCGAAAGCGTGCCGGCCTTTCTGTTTGCCCATGACCAACAAATCGAATTGGCGGGATACGGCAAGATTGCGTTCGACATCGCCTATGGCGGCGCCTTCTACGCGCTGGCCGACTGCCATCAATTCGGCCTGGAGTTCGGCCGCAGCCGGGTGCGCGATTTCGTCGACGCGGCAACCGCGCTGACCGAGCGGCTGAAGGCGGAGTTCCCTCTATCGCATCCCGACCATGCCGATCTCGCTTTCCTCTACGGCACCATCCTCACCGATGGACGAGATGCGTTCTCCAGCGAGGCAACGAAAAACATCTGCGTCTTTGCCGATGCCGAGGTCGACCGCTCGCCGACCGGCTCCGGCGTCACCGCGCGGCTGGCGGCAATGCATACCAAGGGTGAAATCAACCCTGGTCAGGAGCGGTCCTTCGAAAGCATCGCCGGCTCGCGCTTTTCCGGAGCGGTGGCGCGCACGACCATGGCCGGCCCGCATGATGCGATCATCGCCCGCGTCGGCGGCCGCGCCTACTATTCGGGCCGGGCGGAATTCACCGTCGAGCCGGATGACGAATTGGGACGCGGTTTTCTTCTGCGTTGATAGGCCTATCGCCCGGCGCTCTCCCGCGCGCCGACCGCCTTGTGCAGATGCACCATCATGGCGGCGGCAAAGAGCGGCGTCAGCAGGTTGAGCAGGGGCACGGCGAGGAAGGCAGCGATGAGCAGCCCGGCCAGAAAGACGGTGCCGGCATATTTCCGGCGCAACGCCCTCGCCTCATCTTCCGGGCGGAAGCGCATGGCGGCGAATTCGAAGAATTCACGTCCGAGCAGATAGCCGTTGACGATGAAGAAGGCGGCGATGTTGACGCCTGGAACCAACAGAAGGAGCAAGGCGACGATGTTGCCCAGGATGACGACGCCGAAGAATTTCACCGACAACACGAGCGAGCGCAGCGCCGGCATGGCGCGTCCGACGGGATCGGCCGGATAGTCGGTGCGCTCGACCACTTCGGCGATGTCGTCGAGAAACAGGCCCGCCACGATTGCCGTCACCGGCGCGATCAGCAGCGCCATCCCGAAGGCAAGCGCGATGGCAGCGATGATGCCGCTCAGCCATCCGGCCCAGGACGGCAGGCCGGGCAGCAAGGAGTGAACCCATGGCAGGGCCAGCCAATCGACAAGCCCGGTCAAGACGAACCACAAGGCGACCAGCGCCAGGACGGTCAAGCCCAGCGTCTTCAGGAAAACCGCGCGGAATTCGGGAGAAAACAGCCGGCTGAAGGCGGCGCGGGCAGCGTTGGAGATCACGGCGTTTCCACCCCCAGGAACAAACGGATATCTCCGACATAGGCGGAGACCCTGTCAGCCGCAAGCCTGCTGGAGCGGGCGCAATTCCGGACGGGAACTAGAGCATGATCCCAAAAAGTGGGTACCGGTTTTTGGAAAAGATCATGCTCCAACAAAGGGCTAGATCATGATGAGATTTCAACCAAATCTCATCATGATCTAGCGCGCCAGCGCCCGGGAGCGGGCGGGGATGGTCATTGCCGCAACGCCGGCGACGACGCAGCCCATGCCCCAGAAAGCTGTCGGCCCAAGGCTTTCACCGAGGAACAGGACGCCGATGCCGACGCCGATCGGCACGCGCAGATAGGCCTGCGACGTCGTGCCGACCGAACCAAGCGTGTGGATGAGGCGGAAAAAGATGCAGAAGGCCAGCGCCGTGGAGAACACCGACAATGCCAACAAGGCCAGTATCGACGCCATTGAAGGCGACAGCGTCCACGGGCGGTCGAAGGCCAGGCTCAAGGGGACGAGGATGACCGCGCCGCACAGCATCGAGCCGGCGGCCGGCAGCATCGGGTCGAGTCCCCTAAAGCTGCGGCCGAAAATGGCGGCGCCGGCATAGCAGACCGTGGCGGCAATGACGGCAAGCTGCGCCCACAATTGATGGCCGAGCCCGCCAAGCGCCTGGGTGCCGACGATCAGGCAAATGCCGGCGATGCCGGCACCGACACCGAACAGCTTGCGTGCGGTCACGGATTCATGGCGGGTGATAAGCGCGGTCAGCAGGAAGGTGAAGATCGGCGAGGTCGCGTTGAGAATGGTGGCCAGACCGGCGTCGATGGAGCGCTCGGCGGCGGCGATCAGCGTGAACGGCACGACGCTGTTGAGGCAGGCCTGGACCATGAACCGCCACAAGGTCGCGCTGTCCTTGGGCATGGCGAGGCCGCGCCAGCGGATCAGCGCGAGCAGGATGGCGCCGGCAATCAAGGTGCGGGCAGCGATGAAGGATATCGGCGGGATCGTCTCGACACCGATCTTGATGAAGGTATAGGACGCGCCCCACAGGGCGGCCAGCACGCCAAGCAGCGCCAGTTCGGTGGTCATGTCGGTCTTTGCTTGCATGCGGGTGCTTCCAGCGCTTGATTTGACGCCAAGCTTGTAGGCGACCCGGCGGTCAGATGCTTCGGCCACGGTCGAACTGTGATGGAGCCTCGTCCCAGGCGCGCGCGCCGGCCTGGGCCGGCAAAGGATGGAAATCGGTTGCCATTTTTCGGGGTGATGCTGTAGACCCGCCCGGGCGCGGCAGAAAGCCGGCAGGTTCCAGGGCGGAGACATTGATGCCGGATTATGACGTGCTTTGCATCGGCAATGCCATTGTCGACATCATCGCCCAGTGCGACGACGCTTTTCTCGAGACCAACGGCATCATCAAGGGTGCGATGAACCTCATCGACACCAAGCGCGCCGAGCTCCTCTACAGCCGCATGGGGCCGGCGATCGAGGCCTCCGGCGGCAGCGCCGGCAATACGGCGGCGGGCATTGCCAGCTTCGGCGGCCGCGCCGCCTTCTTCGGCAAGGTGTCGAACGATCCGCTCGGCGAAATCTACGCCCATGACATCCATGCCCAGGGCGTCGCCTTCGACACCCGGCCGCTCGAGGGCCAGCCGCCGACGGCGCGCTCGATGATCTTCGTCACCCCCGACGGCGAGCGCTCGATGAACACCTATCTCGGCGCCTGCATCGAACTCGGGCCGGAAGACGTCGAGGCCGACAAGGCGTCGGGCGCCAAGGTGACCTATTTCGAGGGCTATCTGTGGGATCCGCCGCGCGCCAAGGAGGCGATCCGGCAGACGGCGAAGCTGGCGCATGCCGCCGGCCGCGAAGTGTCGATGACGTTGTCGGATTCGTTCTGCGTCGACCGCTACCGCGACGAGTTCCTCGAGCTGATGCGCTCGGGCACCGTCGACATTGTCTTTGCCAACAGTCACGAGATCAAGTCGCTCTACCAGACCAAATCCTTCGACGAGGCGCTGGCGGCGATCCGCAAAGACTGCAAGATCGCCGCCGTCACCCGCTCCGAAAAAGGCTCGGTGATCGTGCGCGGCGACGAGACTGTCACCATCCAGGCGACGACGATCCGCGAACTGGTCGACACCACCGGCGCCGGCGACCTCTACGCCGCCGGTTTCCTCTACGGCTACACCTCGGGGCGCAGCCTGCAGGATTGCGGCGATCTCGGCTCGCTGGCCGCCGGGCTGGTGATCCAGCAGCTCGGGCCACGGCCGCGGCAGAACCTGCGCAGCGCGGCCCAACTGGCGGGGTTGCTGTAGGGCCGTCTTTCGGCGCGCAGCGCCGAGCCAGATGAGGGGTTCCCGCCGGATCAGGCTGTCCGGCGCTCCGCTCAGGCGGTGCGGCGAAGGTCGTCGGACGTAGGCCCGGGTTCCAAAGCCCCGGCGGTGACCAGCCGGTTGCGGCCGCTCTTTTTGCCGATGTACATCAGTCGGTCGGCGAGCGTTATCAGCGCCTCCGAATCGGACGCTTCCGCCGGGTAGATGGCGACGCCAACGGTGCAACCAACATGGATGGCTCCATTCGGCGTCGGCACCTTGATCCGCAGCTTTTCCAGGATACGTTCGGCGACGCCCACGGCCTTCTGTCGGGCCCGGCTAGCCTCTCCTGAAAACAGGAATGCGAACTCGTCTCCACCGAGCCGCGCCACGAAATCAGCGCTGCGCAGGATGGTGCGAAGCTGACCCGCCACCTCCTGCAGCAGCGCGTCGCCGGCCTCGTGGCCGAGCGTGTCGTTGACCTTCTTGAACCTATCGAGGTCGATGAACAGCAGGCCGGCCGCCTGGCCGGTGCTGTCGCAGCGGTCGATCACCGACCTCAGCTCGTTGTGAAAGGCGCGCCGGTTGGGCAGGCCGGTCAATGCATCGTGGTTGGCCGAGTGATCGCTCTGCTGCTTGGCCAGCTCGATCTCGCGCTTTTGTACCGAGAGTTCCTCATTGGCGGCCTTGAGTTCGAGCAGCAGCTCGGCGTTGAGATCCTCGACTACCTTACGGTCGCTGATGTCGACGACGAAACCTTCCAGGAATTCGAGTTCGCCGGCACCATCCCAGACGCCGCCGCCGATCTCGCGGACCCAGAGCGGCTCGCCGACCTGCGGCACGATGCGGTAGTCGACGTTCCAGTTGCAGCGCGCCTCGAGCGCGGTATCGACGGCGGCATAGACGGCAGCGAGATCATCCGGGTGGATGGCCGAGACATAGTCGCGCACGGCATTTTGAATGAAGTCGCTCGGCCGATAACCGCTCACGGTGAAAATGCCGTCGCTGATGTAGAGCATGGTGTAGGACGCATCGTTGCGGCAACGGTAGAGATAACCGTCCATGCGGCCGGTGATGCTCAGCAGCGCATCCAGGCGCTCGTCGTGATAGACCCCCTGGCCGACCACAGATGCCGTGTCATGCTTCATGGCCGCACCCCCGTTTTGGCGGTCTGAGCGCGCCGCCAATGCCATAAGGCCATAGGGGGCGAGAACGTTCCCTATAGCAGCCGAATATTATCAATCTCTTATGCGTTGGCGATTTTGCCGCCAATCAGGCTCCCGCGCTATAGGCCGCGATCGCAGCCATGTTGACGATGTCCGAATCCTTGGCGTTGAGCGAGACGATCTGGACCGGTTTGTTCAAGCCGACCAGCAGCGGGCCGATGACGGTGGAGCCGCCGAGTTCCTGCAGCATCTTGGTCGAGATCGAGGCCGAGTGGAACGCCGGCATGATCAGCACGTTGGCCGGGCCGGTCAGCCGGATGAACGGATACTGCGCCATGGCACGGGCGTTCAACGCAACGTCGGCGGCCATCTCGCCGTCATATTCGAAATCGACGCGGCGCTTGTCGAGGATACGCACCGCTTCCTGCACCCGCTCGGAGCGTTCGCCCTGCGGGTGGCCGAAGGTCGAATAGGCAAGCATGGCGAGCCTCGGCTCGTAGCCCATGCGGCGGGCAAATCCCGCCGCCTCTTCGGCGATGTCGGCGATCTGTTCGGCATTGGGCATGTCGTGCACGGCGGTATCGGCGACGAGGACTGTTTTGCCCCGCGCGAGCACGATGGAGACGCCGATGACGCGGTGTCCGGGCTTGGCGTCGATGACGCGGCGGATATCGTCAAGCGCCGTGGAATAGTTGCGGGTGACGCCGGTGACGATGCCGTCGGCATCGCCCAGCGCCACCATGCAGGCAGCGAAATGGTTGCGGTCGTTGTTGATCAGCCGCTGGCAGTCGCGGAACAGGAAGCCTTTGCGCTGCATGCGCTCGTAGAGATAATCGGTGTAGATGCCGTTGCGGCGCGAAAGCCTGGCATTGATGATCTCGATGCCTTGCTTGTTCAGGTCGATGCCGGCGTGCCTGGCGTTTTCCTTGATTACATCGTCGCGGCCGAGCAGGATCGCGGTGCCGAGCTTCTGGTTCACATAGGAGACGGCGGCGCGCATCACCTGTTCTTCCTCGCCCTCGGCAAAGACGATGCGCTTGGGCTGGCGGCGGACGCGATCGTAGATGCGCTGCAAGGTCGAAGCGATCGGGTCGCGGCGGGCCGACAGCTCCTGCGCGTAGCGGTCGAGGTCGAGGATAGGCTTGCGGGCGACGCCCGACTCCATCGCCGCCTTGGCCACCGCGAGCGGGATGGCCGAGATCAGGCGCGGATCGAACGGCACCGGGATGATGTAGTTCGGGCCGAATTTCGGCCGGTTGCCCTGATAGGCGGCGGCGACATCGTCGGGCACGTCCTTGCGCGCCAGGTCGGCCAGCGCTCTCGCTGCGGCGATCTTCATGTCGTCATTGATGGTGGTGGCCCTGACATCCAGCGCACCGCGGAAGATGTAGGGAAAGCCCAGCACATTGTTGACCTGGTTGGGGTAGTCGGAACGCCCGGTGGCCATGATGGCGTCGGTGCGGATTTCGGCCACTTCCTCCGGCGTGATCTCCGGGTCGGGATTGGCCATGGCGAAGATGATCGGGTTCTTGGCCATCGATTGCACCATCCTGGTGGTCAATGCGCCCTTGGCCGACAGGCCGAGGAAGACGTCGGCGCCATCCAGCGCCTCGGCCAGGCTGCGCGTGGCGGTCTTGACCGCATGCGCCGACTTCCACTGGTTCATGCCTTCGGTGCGGCCCTGGTAGACGACACCCTTGGTGTCGCACAAGATGATGTTTTCCGGGGCGAAACCCATCGCCTTCATCAGTTCGATGCAGGCAATGCCGGCGGCGCCGGCGCCGTTGCAGACCATTTTCGTGGTCTTCATGTCGCGGCCGGTGATCTCCAGCGCGTTGATCAGCCCGGCGGCCGAGATGATGGCGGTGCCGTGCTGGTCGTCATGGAAGACCGGGATGTCCATCAGTTCGCGCAGCCGCTGCTCGATGATGAAGCATTCCGGCGCCTTGATGTCTTCCAGGTTGATGCCGCCGAAGGACGGGCCGAGAAAGCGCACGCAATTGATGAATTCGTCGGCATCCTCGGTGTCGACCTCGAGATCGATGGAATCGACATCGGCGAAGCGCTTGAACAGCACCGCCTTGCCTTCCATCACCGGCTTGGAGGCCAACGCGCCGAGATTGCCGAGGCCGAGAATGGCGGTGCCGTTGGAGATGACGGCGACCATGTTGCCGCGCGTCGTGTAGTCGAAAGCGCGGCTGGGGTCTTCGGCAATGGCCAGCACAGGAACCGCGACACCCGGCGAATAGGCGAGGCTCAGATCGCGCTGCGTCGCCATCGGCTTGGTGGCGACGATCTCCAGCTTGCCGGGGCGGCCCATGGCGTGGAATTCCAGCGCCTCCTCGGCGCTGACGGAGGGGCCGCTATTTTCGGTTTTCTTGGCCATGATGTTTTTGATTTCCTCGCCGGTGTCGCCCCCTTGAGACGGGTGCGTGTTTTTGAAACTTCCGAATTAAGGCTACACGCCACCGCTGTAAACCGCCAAGCGATCTTCACGCCCGCAGCGAAATCCCCCAAGGTCGAACGGCGTCACGTCGGCTCTGGCTCGCTGACGAAGGCAGCGATTTCGCGCACCGTTCCCCGACGCATCATGCCGTCTGTGCCGGGGAAAGGCCACGTCTCGATGGGTGGCGCACGGCTTCCCTTGCGCCGCAGCAATGCAGTCAGGAACGCCATGAGTTCGATGCGCTGGGCGTGAACCTTCTCCAGCGTGCGGCGGCGGATGTGCTGACGCGGTATGGCACGATCTCGCAGCGTCTCGACGGCGCGGCGAATGGCAGTCGGTTCCGGATCGGCGACGATGCAATAATCCGGATCGAAATAGACGTCGCGACCGCCAAGGCTCGGCGTACTGACGATCGGCAGGCCGGCCATCAGATATTCCATCGAGGAGTACATCGCTCCTTCCACGGCCGACAGGCACAGCCCGACGGCGGCCTGGTTGTAGACGTGGTTGACCTGTTGCGCCGTCAGCTTGCCCGGCCAGCCGTCGACGAGCGGATTGGCGATCTGGTGGAGCGGCGAACGCGCCTGCAGTCGCCGAACAAAGGCGCGGGCGGCAACCGGCGGCAATTCGCCGATCGAATAGGTGATGTGGGCCAGCCGCTCTATGTCGAAGGCCAGGTGATGGCGTTTGATCGGCGAGATGCGGCCATTGTAGACCGCGTCGAATTCGACCGGCACGTCCGGCAGCGGCCGGAATATATCCTCCGACACCATCAGATTGTGGTTGGAGAAGATGGCATTGCCGCCCGCAGCTGCGATGAGACGGCGCTCTTCCTCGGTGTTGCACAGGAAGATGATTTCGTGCAGCGGAAACCGGCCGGCATACCAGGCGAGATCGCGGCCCATCCGGGCGATGACAGCCGGCCGCTCCATGGTCCAGGTCTGCATCGTCAGGAAGGTGACGCGGCGCGCCGCCAGGCGCCGGCCGAGCGCTGCCAGCGGATAGAGCGGCCGCGACCCGCCAATCGGGACATAGAGCACCAGCGGGTCGCGGCTGAGCACATGCAGCGACATGTCGATGCCGCCATCGACATCGGACAGCGGCCCGCGTGTCGGCAGGAGGAAGGGGACGCGCTTGCGCAGTGTCCCCCTGAGCTTGCCTTTGGTGCGGTGGACGCGCCGCGCCGCCAACAGCAGCAGGCGCTCAAGCGCCGATCCAGCCGGACCGACCAGCTCTTCGAACGCCTCCTGTTTGTCCTGATCCATGCCGCTTATCCCCGCCATGGCGATCATAGGGTCTGGTTGGCGCCCGAAGCAACCAACGGCTTCACCCGGCGTAGAGGGAGCACAAGCCGCCGTCGAGGCCGGTCGTCCCCTGCTTTTCGAGCCGCCTGCATTAAACCCCGCACCTACATCTGCTAGCGTGCGGGCATGAACATGCACACTTCAGCAGAAACCGACGCCCCAGAGGTGACACCGTCTGCGCCCGTCGGCAGCGTCACGCCGATGATGGAGCAGTTTATCGAGATCAAGGCGGCGAATCCGGATTCTCTGCTGTTCTACCGCATGGGCGATTTCTACGAGCTGTTCTTCGACGACGCCGAAAAGGCGAGCAAGGCGCTGGGCATCGTCCTGACCAAGCGCGGCAAGCACCAGGGTAACGACATTCCGATGTGCGGCGTGCCGGTGCATGCGGCCGACGACTATCTGCAAAAGCTGATCGGCCAAGGTTTTCGCGTCGCCGTCTGCGAGCAGATCGAGGACCCGGCGGAAGCCAGGAAGCGCGGCGGCAAATCGGTCGTACGCCGTGACGTGGTGCGCCTGGTGACGCCAGGCACCATCACCGAGGATAAATTGCTGGCGCCGTCGGAATCGAGCTTCCTGATGGCGCTAGGGCGGGTGAAGGGCGGCAACAGCGGTGACGCCTTCGCCCTGGCCTGGATCGAGATCTCGACCGGCGTCTTCCGCGTTGCCGAAACCACGGCCGACCGCCTGCTGGCCGATGTCTTCCGCGTCGACCCGCGCGAGCTGATCGTCGCCGAGCCGGTGTTTTACGATCCCGAGCTGAAGCCGGTGTTCGACTTCATCGGCCGCGTCGCCAGCCCGCAGCCGCCGTCGCTTTTCGATTCGGCTTCGGCAGCGGGGCGGATCGCGCGCTTCTTCGAAGTGGCGACGCCGGACAGTTTCGGTGCCTTCTCGCGCGCCGAATTGTCGGCGATCTCGGGCGCCATCGCCTATGTCGAAAAGACGCAGAAGGCCGAGCGGCCGCCTTTGTCGCGTCCCGAACGCGAGGAGCAGGGCTCGACGCTGTTCATCGATCCTGCGACACGCGGCAATCTGGAACTGTTGCGCACGCTGTCGGGCAGCCGCGACGGCTCGCTGTTCAAGGCTATAGACCGCACGGTCACCGGCGGCGGCGCCAGGCTGCTCGCCGACCGGCTGATGGCGCCGCTAACCGATCCGGCGGCGATTGCTGCCCGGCTTGATTCGGTATCGTTCTTCCGCACCGAGACGCGGCTCTGCCAGGCTGTGCGGTCAAGCCTGAAGAGCGTCGCCGACATGCCGCGGGCGCTGTCGCGGTTGGCGCTCAACCGCGGCGGTCCGCGCGATCTCGGCGCGCTGCGTGCCGGCTTCGAAGCGGCGGCCACCATTGCCGAACTGTTCGGAACGACCGTCCTGCCCGCTGAGCTGACCGGGGCACTTGCCGCGATAAAGGCGCTGCCGCGCGCGCTGGCCGAGCATCTGACCCAGGCTCTTGGCGAGGAACTGCCGCTGCTGAGGCGCGACGGCGGCTTCGTGCGTGGCGGCTACCATGCCGAACTCGACGAAATGCGGGCGCTGCGCGACGAATCGCGCAAGGTGATCGCCGGACTGGAGCGCTCGCTGATCGAGGAGACCGGCATCCGCTCGCTGAAAATCCGCCACAACAATGTGCTGGGTTACTACATCGAGGTGACCGCCAACCACCATTCGATCATGACCGGAAGCGACGGCGCCAAGGCGCGCTTCATCCACCGCCAGACCATGGCCAATGCCATGCGTTTCACCACGACCGAACTTGCCGAACTCGAGACCAAGATCGCCAATGCCGCCGACCGGGCGCTGAGCATCGAGCTTGCCGCTTTCGATACGCTGACGGCTGAGGCGGTCGGCGAGGCGCAGAAGATCCGCGCCGGCGCCGATGCGCTCGCCGTACTCGACGTGTCGGCGGCGCTCGCGCTGTTGTCGGAGAGCGAAGCCTGGTGCCGGCCGCTGGTCGATTCCAGCCTCGCCTTCGACATCTCGGGCGGACGCCATCCGGTGGTCGAACAGGCGCTTCGCCGTTCGGGCGAAGGGCCGTTCGTCGCCAATGATTGCGATCTGTCGCCGCAAGACGGTGCCAAGGCCGGCGCCATCTGGCTGCTCACCGGTCCGAATATGGGCGGTAAGTCGACCTTCCTGCGGCAAAACGCACTGATCGCCATCCTTGCCCAGACCGGCTCCTTCGTGCCGGCGACATCGGCCCATATCGGCGTCGTCGACAGGCTGTTCTCGCGCGTCGGCGCCTCGGACGATCTGGCACGTGGCCGCTCCACCTTTATGGTCGAGATGGTAGAGACGGCCGCGATCCTCAACCAGGCCGGTGAGCGGGCGCTGGTGATCCTCGACGAAATCGGTCGCGGCACCGCCACGTTCGATGGCCTGTCGATCGCCTGGGCGGCAGTCGAGTATCTGCACGAGAAGAACCGCTGCCGGGCGATCTTCGCCACTCATTTCCACGAAATGACGGCACTCTCCGGCAAGCTGCCGCGACTGCACAATGTCACGATGCGGGTCAAGGAGTGGGAAGGCGACGTGGTCTTCCTGCACGAGGTCGGCAAGGGTGCCGCCGATCGCTCCTATGGCGTTCAGGTCGCTCGCCTTGCCGGTCTGCCGGAAGCGGTGGTCGGCCGCGCCAAAGAGGTGCTGCATCAGCTCGAGGAAGGCGATGTCTCCGGCAAGGCCAACCGGCTGGTCGACGATCTGCCGCTGTTTTCGGTGGCAATGAAGCGGGAAGCGGCAAAGCCTGCGAAGAGCGACGCACTGGGTGCAGCGCTGGGCGAGATCAATCCAGACGAGATGACGCCGCGCGAGGCGCTGGAAGCGCTCTACCGGCTGAAGGGGATGGCGGGGAAAACCTAGTCCGATTTCAGCCTTGACCAATTGTACCGTTTGGTACAATGCTCGCCATCGCCTTTGCCGATGGGAGAATGACATGAGCCGTCCCCCGCTGCCGCCCTTCACCGCCGAGACCGCCGCGCAGAAGGCGCGCATGGCCGAAGACGCCTGGAACAGCCGCGACCCAGAACGGGTTTCGCTCGCCTATACGCAGGACAGCACCTGGCGCAACCGCGCCGAGTTCGTCTCGGGCAGAAATGAGATCGTCTCCTTCCTCACACGCAAATGGGCTCGCGAGATGGACTACCGGCTGATCAAGGAGGTCTGGACCTGGAACGACAACCGCATCGCGGTGCGCTTTGCCTATGAATGGCGCGACGACAGTGGCCACTGGTTCCGCTCCTACGGCAATGAGAATTGGGAATTTGACGCGGATGGACTGATGCGTAGGCGCGTCGCCAGCATCAACGACCTGCCGATCGCTGAGGGTGAGCGCAAATATCACTGGCCGCTCGGCCGCCGGCCGGACGACCATCCCGGCCTGACCGAACTCGGACTTTAGAGTGTGATCCCTAGAACTGTGTCGCGGTTTTCGGCAAAGATCATGCTCAAGCGGAAAAACTAGCGCATGCGCAGGATCGCGCCCGATCGCGCCGATTTGCTCTCCATCATCGGCGAGGTTTTCCGCGAACACGGCTATGAAGGGGCGAGCCTGGCGCGGATCGGTGCGGCGACCGGCCTAGGCAAAGGCAGCCTTTACCACTTCTTCCCCGGCGGCAAGGAAGAGATGGCGGCGGCTGTCATTGCCCATATAGATGGCTGGTTCGAGGAGAATGTCTTCGTGCCGTTGCAGGACAGGGCCGACCCTCGTACGGGCATCGATCGGATGTTCGAAGCGACCGACAGCTATTTCCGCTCAGGCCGTCGGGTCTGCCTGATCGGCGCCTTTGCGCTGGACGAATCGCGCGATCTCTTCGCCAAGGCGATCAAAAGCTATTTTGGCCGCTGGGTAGCGCATCTTGCCGAGGCGCTGACTCGTGTCGGACACAGCCCGGCCAAAGCAGACGAACTCGCCGAAGAAACGGTCGGCGCCATCCAGGGCGCGCTCACGCTGGCGCGCGCCTTCGACGACACCGCAGTGTTTTCGCGCGCGCTGCAACGGGCGCGGGCGGCGCTCGGCTAGAGTGCTATAAGGGCTCGAAGCGGAAAGCAGTCTCGGTTCGAAAAACCCGGCCGACGCCGGGCGAATCAAGATGCGCGCCGGCGACGTAGCAGTCGTTGTTGGCCGCAAGCGCCAGCATTTGCAACCGGCTTGCCCTCGCCTGCTGCTGGTCTGCGTCGAATTCCCACGTGATCTCGGGTCGATCGAATTGAAGCGACGGCACATGTACGATGTCGCCCCAGATCAACAGTGTTTCGCCTGCGCTCACAACCCGAAAGCAAGTGTGGCCGGCTTCATGGCCAGCGGAGCCGATCGTATCGATGTCAGCGCTGACGCGCTGTCCAGCATCGAGAGGCTGGGCGCGATCGTGGAAGCGTTCCAGCCTCGCCACGTCGCGAAACATGCCGAGCTCAGCTCGCGGGACAAGCAGGCGAGAGAGCTGCGGGAAGCCGTCGCCACCATCGGCAAGGATGAGCCCGTGTATATGGTCGAGATGGGTGTGGGTGAAAGCAACAGTCCGAATCCGCTCGGTGGCGATCTTCGCCTCGCGCAGCGCCTCGGGCAGGTGCCCCATTGTCGGGTGCCAGGCGTTCGAAGCCCCTGTGTCGATCAGCGTGACGTCGTCGCCGTCATCGATGGCGAAGGCGTTGACCGACAGCCTGAGCGCACCGTCGACGAGCGGTACATGCGAGGGCAGGTTGTCACCGAATGTCCGGTCTCCGGGCTGGCGCAGCCGCCTGATTGGCATGTCGACGTAACCGTCGCGCAGCGACGTGACCGTCATGGCTCCGACTCTATACGCCGTATGATTATACCCGGTCGAAATCCGTTCCAATCTAGATCATCTCCAGGCCGCGCTTGCGCGTCGGCGGTGGAAAGGCGCGGTCGAGTTCGACGAAATCCTCAGCCTCCAGCTCGATGTCGAGCGCGGCAACATTCTGGCGGACGTGCTCCTGGCTGCTCGCCTTCGGGATGGCGATGACACCGGGCTGCGCCATCACCCAGGCCAGGGCGATCTGTGCCGGCGTTGCGTTGTGGCGGGCGGCGATGGTTTCCAGCCTGGAATTGCGCGCCAGCGCGCCCTGCTCGACCGGCGAATAGGCCATCAGCGGGATGCCGCGCTGCCGGCTCCATGGCGCGAGATCGAATTCGGGGCCGCGCCGCGACAGATTGTAGAGTACCTGGTTGGTCTGGACATGATCTCCAGACGACAGGCCGGTCAGCTCCTCCATTTCGTCGGTGTCGAAATTGCTGACGCCCCAGTGACGGATCTTGCCGGCCTTCTTCAACGCCTCGAAAGCCTCGACCGTTTCGCCTAGAGGCACACTGCCCGGCCAATGCAGGAGATAGAGATCGATGCGGTCGGTGCGCAGGCGCTTCAAGCTGTTTTCGCAGGCCCGCGCCACGCCGGCGCGCGAGGCATTGGACGGCAATACCTTGGAGACGAGAAAGAGTTTGTCGCGGCGCCCGGCAATGGCTTCCGCCACCACCTCCTCGGCGCCGCCGCTGGCATACATTTCAGCGGTGTCGATCAACGTCATGCCGAGGTCCAGCCCGAGCTTCAGGGCATTGACCTCCCCGGCGCGGCGGCGGGAATCCTCGCCCATCTTCCATGTGCCCTGTCCCAGCACCTGGACGGCCTCGCCCGAAGGCAACGTGGTGGTTCTTATGGTCGTGGGCATGGAGGCTCCTCGTATGGCGGTCAATGCGCATGGCATCACAAGCACAGGGAGAAATCCAGAATAGATCCCGCATTCTTCTCCGCAGTCGTTGCTGCGCTATTTGACCGGATGGGCGGCGAGCCAGGCCTGCATCTTGGTGATCTCCGCTTCCTGCGCGGCGATGACATCTTCGGCCAGCTTGCGGATTTCGGGATCCTTGCCGTTGGCGAGTTCCACCTTGGCCATGTCGATCGCGCCCCGATGATGCGGGATCATGCCGCGCACGAAGTCGACATCGGCATTGCCGGAATATTCGATCATCATGTCGGTGTGCATCTTGTCCATCGCCGCCTTGTAGCCGTCGGTCGAAGGACCTTGCGCGCCCATCGCGCCCATGTCGTGTTTCATCTCTTCGGATCGCGCCGGGACGCTTTCGAGGAAAACGGCAAGCAGCATTCCCGCCGCCATCATCAAAAGCACGATCTTCTTAGCCAAGGTCATCCATGATCTCCTGTTGACTGATATTCGTATCTGGGGGCTTTGCTCAGAGTTTCAACGTCCGCAGCCGCAATGCGTTGGCGATGACCGAAACCGAAGACAGGCTCATGGCCGCCGCCGCCAGCATCGGCGACAAAAGCGTGCCGGTGAGCGGATAGAGCACGCCGGCGGCAACCGGCACGCCAAGCACATTGTAGAGGAAGGCGAAAAACAGATTCTGGCGGATGTTGCGGATCGTCCCCTGGGCGAGCGTTCGCGCCCTGACGATGCCGTTGAGATCGCCCTTGACCAGCGTAATGCCGGCGCTCTCGACAGCGACATCGGCGCCGGTGCCCATGGCGATGCCGACATCGGCGCTGGCCAGGGCCGGCGCATCGTTGACGCCGTCGCCGGCCATGGCGACGCCCGCACCTTTCGCACGCAACTCCTCGACAAGGGCGGCCTTTTGTTCCGGCAGCAGGCCGGCGCGCACCTCGTCGATGCCAAGGCTCTTGGCGATGGCACGCGCCGTGCGCTCATTGTCGCCGGTCGCCATGATGATCCGCAAGCCTCTGTCGTGCAGCGCCCTGATCGCCTCGGCTGTCGTTGCCTTGACCGGATCGGCGACCGCGACAATGCCGGCCAGTCTTTCGTCCACCGCAACGAACATCGCCGTCTTGCCTTCTGCCTGCAGCGCCTCGGCCCTGGCCGACAGGGAAGCGGTGTCGATGCCGACATCGGCCATCATAGCGGCGTTGCCGAGCGAAACCTTCCTGCCAGACACCGTGCCGGATACGCCCTTGCCGGTGACGGCGTCGAAGCCGCCGGCCTCGATGAGCGTCAGGCCGCGTTCGCCGGCGCCGCCGACAATGGCCTCGGCCAGCGGATGCTCCGAGCCTTTTTCCAGGCCGGCGGCGAGCGCCAGCAATTCATTCTCAGACAGGCCTTCGGCAGCGACGACATCGGTCAAGCGAGGCTTGCCTTCGGTCAAGGTGCCGGTCTTGTCGACGATCAACGTGTCGACCGAAGCGAAGCGCTCGAGCGCGGCCGCGTCCTTGATCAGCACGCCCGCGTGCGCCCCGCGCCCGGTGGCGGTCATGATCGACATCGGCGTCGCCAGGCCGAGCGCGCAGGGGCAGGCGATGATCAGCACCGAGACCGCCGAGACGATGGCGAAGATCAAGCTGGGTTCGGGACCGAAGATCGCCCAGGCGGCAAAGGCCGCGAGCGCGACCAGCACGACGGCCGGCACGAAGTAGAAGGAGACGCGATCGGCCAGACCTTGAATCGGCGCGCGCGAACGCTGCGCCTTTGCGACCAGCTCGACGATGCGCGAAAGCGTCGTTTCGGAGCCGACCTTTTCGGCGCGCATGACCAGCGAACCGTTCTTGTTGAGCGTGCCGCCGGTCAAGGCATCGCCTTTCGTTTTTTCGACCGGCAGCGGCTCGCCCGAGATCATCGATTCGTCGATGGAGGAACGGCCTTCCGTTACGATGCCGTCGACCGGCACGGCGTCGCCTGGACGGAGGCGCAGGTGGTCGCCGGTCTTGACCGCATCGAGCGGCACGTCGGTGTCGGAGCCGTCCTCCCCGATCAGCCGTGCCGTCTTCGGCGCCAGGTCGAGCAGCGCACGGATGGCCGAGCCGGTCTTTTCGCGCGCCCGCAATTCGAGCACCTGACCGAGGAATACCAGCGCGACGATGACGGAAGCTGCCTCGAAATAGACCGGGACGGTACCGCCATGGCCACGGAACTGATGCGGAAAGATGTCCGGAAACAGTGCGGCGACGACGCTGTAGAGGTAGGCCGCACCCACACCCAGCGAAATCAGCGTCCACATGTTGGGGCTGCGGTTGACCAGCGACTCCCAGCCGCGGTGGAAGAAGGGGAAGGCCGCCCACAGCACCACTGGGCTGGCCAGCGCCAATTCCAGCCAGACCATCGTTCGCCCGTCGACAAACGCCTGGAACGTCAGGCCGAGCATCGGCGCCATGGCAACGATCAGCAGCGGCAGGGACAGCACCGCGCTGACCCAGAACCGTCTGGTGAAGTCTACCAGTTCGGGGTTCGGGCCCTCATCGCCAGTGGGAACGCCCATCGGCTCAAGCGCCATGCCGCAGATCGGGCAGGAGCCGGGCTTGTCTCTTATCACTTCGGGATGCATCGGGCAGGTGTATTGCGTGCCTTTCGGCACTGGCGACGGCGCCGGCCTGTCACCGAGATAGTTTTGCGGCTCGGCCTCGAACTTCGCCCGGCAGCCGGCCGAGCAGAAATAGAAACCCTGGCCTTCGTGGCGGAAAAAATGCCTGGCGGTAGCGCGGTCGACACTCATGCCACAGACGGGGTCGGTGGCGGTCAGGTATTTTTCGGGCCCGGCGACGAATTTCGTACGGCAACCCTCGCTGCAGAAGTGAAAGAGACGGCCGCCATGCTCGGCCGTCGGCTTGCCCGCTGCCGGGTCGACGCTCATGCCGCAGACCGGATCGCGCACCACTGCTTCGGCGGCCGGCTCAGCAGCCTTTGCCGTACAGCAGTTGCCATCGGCCGCGTGCGCGTGGTGGTGATGCTCGGAATGCGCCATCGAAAAGTGCCTTATATCTGTCTGGGTGAGGAGGTAGTGCTTCCAGTAACTGGAAGGTCAAGGGGCGATTTCCACTTTTCGATCGTGGCCGTCATCGCGCACATCGAGGGAAAATCGCTTACGCAACTTTGTTCCCATGCTATGGACGCGCGTCCCACTGCATCGATCCCACCCAAATGAAATGCCTGATTATCAATCTCGATCGGTCCCGCGATCGCCTCGCCCATGTAACGGCGGAGTTCGCGCGCATCGGCATCGCCTTCGAGCGGGTCGCCGCCATCGATGCGCGAGATCGGCCGGATCTGGCCGAAATGCCGCAGGGCAAGAAGCATTTGCGCCTGGCCGACGCCGAGATTGCCTGCCTGCTCAGCCACCAACAGTGTTGGTCGACGATCGCTGCAGGTGAGGATGCTTACGCGGCGATTTTCGAGGACGATGTCGTTTTCCCGGACAAAGCCGGCGCTTTGCTTGCCGATGCGGGCTGGATTCCCGCCGATGCGGACATCGTCAAGTTGGAAACGTTCTTCAACCGGACCGTAATTTCACGCAAGCAAGTTGCCTGCGGCCACGGTTTTTCTGCGAGCAGACTGCACGGGCTCCATATCGGTACGGCGGGATACATCCTGTCCAGACAGGCCGCGCAGGACCTTCTTGCGGCAACGAAGGAGATCAGCATTCCCGTCGATCACCTCATCTTCAATCCGCGTTTTGCGACCTCGTCCGACAAGGTCATTTACCAACTCGTCCCGGCATTGTGCCTGCAGGCACAATTCCTCGGCGACAGTCCGGTGAGATTGCCAAGCCTGCTGAAGCAGGAGCGAACAGAGGAATGGGTGGCAAGCGGGATAGGCAAACAGCGCCAGAAGCCAATCACCGCCAAGGTAAGGATCGAGGCCAGGCGGTTGACGCGGCAGATCGCCGATCTCTTCCGGCTCCGGCGCGAGATGATCATCCCTTTCTGGTATCGCGGCCGACGCGTCCGTCCGCCCCATACACAGCGCCGTGAAAACGCGCTATAGACGCCGCGCAAAGGCGAGGCCCACCGGCAATCCATGGCAAAAATCTCCCTCAAGCTCGACGCGCTGATCGACAGCGAGGCTTTGCGCCGCGACATGACGGCGCTGATCTCGGCGGCCAGCGGCGCCGAGCCCGGCGCGCGCGTCGGCGCGCTCCGGCTGCTGAAGGATCGGCTGACCGAGGGCCGCAAGGTTGCCGAGCGCATGCTGATGGACGATGGCAGCGGCACGGCTTGCGCCGCCCGGCTGTCGCATCTGATGGACGAGATCATCCGCGCCCTCTACGAGTTCGCCGCGACCCACGTCTACCGGGTGAAAAGCCCCTCGACCGCAGAGCGCATGGCGGTCGTTGCCGTCGGCGGCTATGGCCGCGGCACGCTGGCGCCGGGCTCCGACATCGACCTGTTGTTCCTGCTGCCCTACAAGCAGACGCCGTGGGGCGAACAGATCGTCGAATATATGCTCTATATGCTGTGGGACCTCGGGTTGAAGGTTGGCCACGCCACCCGCAACATCGACGAGTGTCTCAGGCTGTCGCGCAGCGATATCACCATCCGCACCACGATCCTGGAAGCGCGGTTCCTGTGGGGCGAACAGAAGCTCTTCGACGAATTGCTCACCCGCTTCGACCATGAAGTGGTGCGCACCACCGGACCGGAATATGTGCAGGCCAAGCTCGCCGAACGCGACGATCGCCATGCCAAGGCCGGCGAAAGCCGCTATCTGGTCGAGCCCAACGTCAAGGACGGCAAGGGCGGCCTGCGCGATTTGCAGACGCTGTTCTGGATCGCCAAGTATTTTTATCGCGTGCGCACCGGCGAGGAATTGGTCGAGAAAGGTGTCTTCACCGAGGCCGAGTACCGCGAATTCCAGAAGGCCGAAGACTTCCTGTGGGCGGTGCGCTGCCACATGCATTTCCTCACCGGCAAGCCAGAGGAACGGCTGCATTTCGATATCCAGCGCGAGATCGCCGAACGTCTGGGCTACACCACCCATCCCGGTCTGTCGGCGGTCGAGCGCTTCATGAAGCATTACTTCCTCGTCGCCAAGGATGTCGGCGACCTCACCCGCATCTTCTGCGCCGCGCTCGAGGAAGAGCAGGCCAAGCATGTGCCCGGCTTCAACCGCGTCTTCCTCACCTTCCAGCGCCGCAAGCGCAAGCTGGCAGGCACGTCGGACTTCATTGTCGACAATCACCGCATCAACGTCGCCGACGACAGCGTGTTCGAGCGCGACCCGGTCAATCTGCTCAGGCTGTTCTGGTTCGCCGACAAGCACGGGCTGGAGTTCCATCCCGATGCGCTGAAGCTGCTCACCCGCTCGCTCGGTCTGGTCAACAAGTCGCTGCGGCGCGACGAGGAGGCCAACCGGCTGTTCCTCGACATCCTGACCTCGGACCGCAATGCCGAGCTTAATTTGCGGCGCATGAACGAGGCCGGCCTGCTCGGCAGGCTGATCCCCGATTTCGGCAGAATAGTCGCCATGATGCAGTTCTCGATGTACCACCACTATACGGTGGACGAGCACCTGATCCGCTGCATCGGCGTCTTGGCCGAGATCGAGCGCGGCGACGGCGAAAAGGTGCATCCGCTCTCGCACACGCTGATGCCGGGGCTAGAGAAGAGCCGCGAGGCGCTCTATGTCGCGGTGCTGCTGCACGACATCGCCAAGGGCCGGCCGGAGGATCACTCAGAGGCCGGCGCCCGGATCGCGCGCCGCATCTGCCCGCATATGGGGCTGTCGGCCGCCGACACCGAGACCGTCGCCTGGCTGGTCGAGAACCATCTGGTGATGTCGATGACGGCGCAGACGCGCGACCTCAACGACCGTAAGACGATCGAGGATTTCGCCTCGATCGTGCAATCGGTCGAGCGGCTGAAAATGCTGTTGATCCTGACCGTCTGCGACATCAGGGGTGTCGGGCCGGGCGTGTGGAACGGCTGGAAGGGCCAGCTCCTGCGCACGCTATACTACGAGACCGAACTGCTTTTGACCGGCGGCTTCTCGGAAGTGTCGCGCGCCAAGCGGACGGCGGCGGCGCGCGAGCGGCTGGCCGAGGCGCTGGCCGATTGGCCGGACAAGGCCCGCAAGCGCTATGTCGGCCTGCATTACGAGAACTATCTGCTGACGGTCGACCTCCCCGATCAGCTGCGCCATGCCGAATTCATCCGCGAAGCCGACGCGGCAGGCAAGAAGCTCGCCACCGTGGTCAGGACCCACCAATTCGAGGCGGTGACCGAGATCACCGTGCTGGCGCAGGATCATCCGCGCCTGCTTTCGGTCATTGCCGGCGCCTGCGCGGGAGCCGGCGGCAACATCGTCGACGCGCAGATCTTCACCACGTCCGACGGCCGCGCGCTGGACATCATCCTGATCTCACGGGAATTCGACCGCGACGAGGATGAGCGCCGTCGCGCCGAGCGCGTCGGCCGGCTGATCGAGGACGTGCTGTCGGGCAAGAGCTGGTTGCCGGAGATGATCGAGAAGCGCACCCGGCCGCGGCGCGGCGCCAAGGTGTTCAAGATTCCGCCGCGCGCCGAAATCCGCAACACGCTGTCGAACCGGTTTTCGGTGATCGAGGTCGAGGGACTGGACCGGCCTGGGCTGTTGTCGGAAATCACCAGTGCGTTGTCCGATCTCTCGCTCGACATCGCCTCGGCTCACATCACCACCTTCGGCGAGAAGGTGATCGACACTTTCTATGTCACCGACCTTACGGGGCAGAAGATCGACAACCCGGCACGCACCGCCACCATCCACGCCAGGCTGATCGCGGCGCTTGAAGGCGTTGTCCCAGAGCGCGGCGGCAAGGCCAAGGCGGCGGCCGAGTGACCATCACTTTGTCCCAATCACCCCCTTTGTCCCAATCATCCCCTTTGTCCCAATCATCCAGGCAATCTCCCCGCGCATGAGCCTCGTCAAGAAATTCGCCACGGTTGCGTCCGGCACGCTGATGAGCCGCGCCCTTGGCTTTGGCCGCGAGATGCTGATGGCTGCCGCACTCGGCACCGGGCCGGTGGCGGACGCCTTCAACGCCGCCTTCCAGTTTCCAAACACGTTTCGCCGGCTGTTTGCCGAAGGCGCTTTCAACGCCGCCTTCGTGCCGCTGTTTGCCAAGGAGATCGAGACCCACGGCACCGACGGCGCCAAGCGCTTTTCGGAGGAAGTGTTCGGCGTCCTGTTCACCGCACTTCTGGCGCTGACCATCGTCATGGAATTGGCGATGCCGCTGATCGTGCGCTATCTCGTGGCGCCGGGCTTTGCCGACACGCCGGGCAAATTCGAGACGACCGTCCTGCTGGCGACGATCATGTTCCCGTATCTCATCTGCATGTCGCTCGCAGCAATGATGGCCGGCATGCTAAATTCGCTGCGCCGCTATTTCGCGGCTGCCGTGGCGCCGGCTTTCCTCAACATCATCCTGATCAGCGTGCTCGGCTACGCCTGGTACCACGGCATGGATGCCCGTGAGGTCGGTTTCAGCCTGTCCTGGGGCGTGCTGGCGGCGGGGCTGGTGCAGCTTGCCATCGTCTGGGTGGCGGTGCGCAATGCCGGCATCGCCATCGGCTTTCGCCGGCCGAAGATGACGCCCAACGTCAAGCGCCTGCTGATCCTGGCGCTGCCGGCGGCGATCACCGGCGGCATCACCCAGATCAACCAGCTGATCGGCACGGCGATCGCGTCGGCGCAGGACAGCGCCGTGTCCTCGCTTGCTTACGCCGACCGCATCTACCAGCTGCCGCTCGGCGTCGTCGGCGTCGCGGTGGCCATCGTGCTGTTGCCGGAGCTGTCGCGGGCGCTGAAATCGGGCAATCTGGTCGAGGCGGCCAATCTGCAGAACCGCTCGGTCGAGTTCACGCTGTTCATGACCTTGCCGGCGGCGGCGGCCCTTTGGGTAATGGCGGAGCCGATCGTGCGGCTGGTCTATGAGCGCGGCGCCTTCGCCGCCAACGGCTCGACGCCGACCGTGGCCGCGATCCTGGCGATTTTCGGCCTCGGCCTGCCGGCCTTCGTGCTGATCAAGGCCTTCACTCCCGGCTATTTCGCCCGCGAGGATACGCGCACGCCGATGATGTTCGCCGCCATTTCGGTCGGCGTGAACGTGATCACGGCACTGACGCTGTTCCCGAGCCTGGGCGCGCCCGGCATTGCGGTGGCCTCGGCCGTGGCCGGCTGGGTCAACGCTGTGATGCTGCTTGCCGTGCTGATCCGACGCGGCCATTGGGGCCGCGACGCGCCGCTGCTGAAGCGCATTCCGCGCCTGGTGCTGTCGGCTGCGGTGATGGCGGTGGCGCTCTATTTCGCCGAGCACTGGCTGGCCGTTAGGCTCGGCCCCGGCTCGCCACTGGTGATCAAGGCCGTGACGCTTCTCTCATTGGTAGCCGGCGGGGCGCTGCTCTACTTCGTCACGGCTTTCGCCACCGGCGGCGCCGATTTCGGAATGATCCGGCGCAATGTGAAACGCGGCTCGGGCAAGGCAGCGGCGCCAGCGCCAAAGGCCGATCTGGACGAATAGTCCGGACGAGCTAACAGCAACATCGGTCTTGATCCTCTCCGCCCCTTCGTCCATAAGCGCGCCGTCGAAAGACTTCGCCGGGCGCGGTTTCCAGCCGCGTGATTGGCTCCGAAAAGTCTGCAACTTTTCGGAATCACGCTTATACGGCCCTCCACAAGCCATGAGGAACCCATGACCGCCTTCAAACAGCTCGTCTTTTCCGGGGTACAGCCGACCGGCAATCTGCATCTCGGCAACTATCTCGGCGCCATCAAGAAATTCGTCGCCCTGCAGGACACGTCAGACTGCATCTATTGCGTCGTCGACCTGCATTCGCTGACGGCACAACTCGTCCATGACGACCTCGCCGACCAGACCCGCTCGATTACCGCGGCCTTCCTTGCCTCCGGCATCGACCCGAAGAAGCACATCGTCTTCAACCAGTCGCGGGTGATGCAGCATGCCGAGCTTGCCTGGATCTTCAATTGCGTGGCGCGCATCGGCTGGATGAACAAGATGACGCAGTTCAAGGACAAGGCCGGCAAGGACCGCGAGAACGCCTCGCTGGGCCTGCTTGCCTATCCCTCGCTGATGGCGGCCGACATCCTGCTCTACCGCGCGACCCATGTGCCGGTGGGCGAGGACCAAAAGCAGCATCTGGAGCTGACTCGCGACATCGCGCAAAAGTTCAATAATGATTTTTCGAGCCGCATCGCCAGTCTTGGCGTCGGAGTCGAGATGCAGGTTGGCGAAGAGACGGTAAACGGGTTCTTCCCGATAACCGAACCGGTGATCGGCGGGCCGGCGGCGCGCATCATGAGCCTGCGCGACGGCTCCAAGAAGATGTCGAAGTCGGACCCGTCGGATCTGTCCCGCATCAATTTGACCGACGATGCCGACACCATCTCGAAGAAGATCCGCAAGGCCAAGACCGACCCGGAAGCGTTGCCAAGCGAAGTCGACGGCCTGGAAAGCCGCCCGGAAGCGGAAAACCTGGTCGGCATCTATGCAGGGCTGGCCGAGATGTCGAAGGCGGACGTGCTGAAGGAATTCGGCGGCCAGCAGTTTTCCGTGTTCAAGCCGGCGCTCGCCGACCTTGCCGTGGAAAAACTGGCGCCGATCGCCGGCGAGATGCGCCGTATCGAGGGCGACCGCGCCTATGTCGACGCGGTGCTGAGAGACGGCGGCGAACGCGCCGGCGCGCTGGCTGAGACCACCATGAAGACGGTACGCGACATTATCGGCCTGTTGCAGGGCTGATCCTACCGTCAGTGCACCGCACCATTCTGGCCCAAGGCCGGCGGCTTGCCGCCGGTCTGTCGCGGTGGCAGATTGCGGCCGAAAACATCGAGTAGATAGACATGGTCTCCAAACGCCTCAGTCGCGAAGCCGGCCATCGCAGGAAATTCCTGACGATCATCGACGACACGCCGGAGTGCGAGCGCGCCGTCGCCTACGCCTCCAAGCGGGCGCAGAGCACCAGCGGCACGCTGGTGCTGCTCTACATCATCACACCGGACGACTTTCAGCACTGGCTGGGCGTCGAGAAGATCATGCGCGAGGAAGCCAATGCCACGGCACGCGCGGCACTCGACGGCTACGCCAACAAGGTGCGCCAGAAGCTCGGCATCGAGCCCGAGATGGTGGTGCGCGAAGGCAAGCCGACCGAAGAGATCCACAAGCTGATCGAGGAAGACCAGGACATCGCCATCCTGGTGCTGGCGGCAGGTGCCGGCAAGGAAGGACCCGGGCCGCTGGTCGGGGCTGTTGCCGGCAAGGGCGCCGCCTTCCCTATTCCGGTCACAGTGGTGCCGCAGAACCTGTCTGACGAGGAGATCGACAGCCTCGCATAGAGAGTGATGCCGGAAGTGTGAAGCGGTTTCGGATAACATCACGATCCTGGATTTATAGCCCGCGCGGGATTCATTCCCAGCCAGCAAAAACATTCCGCCAGCCAGCCGTTTTGAGCGACGCGTTTCGCTTGAATGTCCAGCCGATTGAGCCTATTTAGAACTATTCCAAACTAGCTGCCCGACTGGGGCACGGAGACGGCCATGTTCATCCAGACCGAATCGACGCCGAACCCGGCAACGCTGAAGTTCCTGCCCGGCAAGGAAGTCCTTGTCGAAGGCACCGCCGATTTCCGCGACGCCGACAGTGCAGCCAGCGCCTCGCCGCTGGCCGGCCGGCTGTTCGAGATCCCCGGCGTGAGCGGCGTCTTCTTCGGCTATGACTTCATCACCGTGACCAAGGACGGCCCGGACTGGCAGCACCTGAAGCCGGCGATCCTGGGCGCCATCATGGAGCATTTCATGTCGGGCGCGCCCGTCATGGTCAATGCCGGCCCCGCCGCCGAGACCAGCCAGACCGGCGAATTCTACGACAAGGCCGACGAGCAACTGGTCATCACCATCAAGGAACTGCTCGACACCAGGGTGCGCCCGGCGGTTGCCCAGGATGGCGGCGACATCACCTTCCGCGGCTTCGAGAAGGGCACCGTGTTCCTGCACATGAAGGGCGCCTGCGCCGGCTGCCCGTCCTCGACGGCGACGCTTAAGCACGGCATCCAGAACCTGCTCCGCCACTTCGTGCCGGAAGTACAGCAGGTCGAGCAGGTCTCCTAAGACCCCTTCACGCATTCGAGCGAGCAACAAAAAACCGGGCCAGATTGCCCGGTTTTCTGTTTTGGACGTCCGTTGTTGCCTAGACGGTCCGCGTACGAAGGGTAACGCCTACTTTGACCATGATCTTCCCGAAAACCGGTTCCACTTTTCGCTTTCGTGGACCTCGGTTCCGGATCATGGTCCTACATCACGATGACCTTGGCGCCGACCGACGTGCGGTCGTAGAGGTCGATGATGTCCTGGTTCATCAGCCGGATGCAGCCTGACGACATCGCCTTGCCGATCGAATTCCATTCCGGACTGCCGTGCAGGCGGTAGCCCATATCACCGCCCTTGTTGAACAGATACATGGCGCGCGCGCCGAGCGGGTTCTTCAGGCCCGGCTCCATGCCGCTCGCGAACTTCGCTAGCTCCGGCTGGCGCTGGATCATCTGCCGCGGCGGCGTCCAGGTCGGCCATTCGCGCTTCAGCGCGATATGGGCGGTCCCGTGCCATTCAAAGCCTTCGCGGCCGACGCCGATCCCGTAGCGGATCGCCCGGCCGTCGCCTTCGACGAAGTAGAGAAACTTGTTCTGGGTATCGACGACAATGGTGCCCGGCTTTTCCGAGGTGTCGTAGTTCACCTCTTGCCGGTGGTACTTCAGCGGCACCCTCTCGATCGGGATGCGCGGCAGTTGGTAGCCTGCATCGTTCACCGAACCGTAGTTGTTGGTGAACAGCTGCGAGCCGATCGTGCTGCAACCCGAGATCGCGGCCGACAACGCAAGTGCGGCGACGATTGCAAATGACTTCATGCGCATGAAATGGTCCGATGCCCCGCCAAGATGTCGCGACACGTTACGGCCGCTTTTCCTGAAATCATTCATGCTGGCATTTGCTTTGCTTGCCAAGCGCGCGATGCCTATATGCAGGAGCTTACGTGCCGGTAAGCCGTCAACTATGGCATTTCGGCAACAGGACTCACGGGATTGTGAAGGAAAAACAATGGGCGGCCCTGTCGGATAGCCTACAATCAGGGAACCACATCGAGGAATCACAATGAATGTAGGCGATGCCGCGGCGCGGTCCGGCCTGCCGGCCAAGACCATCCGCTACTATGAAGAGATCGGCCTGATCGCGCCGGCGCGCGCCGGCAATGGCTATCGCGATTATTCCAGCGACGACATCCATCGGCTGGCCTTCCTGCGCCGTGCCCGCAACCTCGGCTTTTCAATCGACGATTGCCGCCAGCTGATGGCGCTCTACCGGGACCGCAGCCGCGCCAGCCACGATGTGCGCGAGATCGCCGCCGCCCATGTCAGCGCCATCGAGGAAAAGGTGCGCGAGCTGCAGTCGATGCGCACGACCTTGCAGACGCTGATCCAGGCCTGCCATGGCGACGACCGGCCGGACTGCCCGATTTTGGATGATATTGCGGGGGCTGCGCAGGCCGCAGACAGGCGGGCCACGGTTTGAAGCACGGGCGCCGGGATAGACTGGGCGCCGGACGCGCAAGAAAAACCCCCAAAGGTATATATCTCATTTGGCTAAAATTACGGAACGTCCAATGGACAAGAACGGAACCAAAGCGGTTACATCAGACCTTTGCGCTCACGACGTAAGACTTTAGTCCGGCCGATTTATAGCTAAGAACGGAAGTCGATCGGCACGACATAGGGCCGCTGCGGATCAATACCAGACTGCACCCAGACGAATATGGTGCGATCGCGGAAGACGCTCGGACCAAGCCGTCACCCAGGTTTGTCAACCGAATAATCGTCTGATGAGGCGCGCGGATGCTGGGGTCAAAATCCGAAAGCGACCGCCACCTTCAGACCGAACGAGTAAGAAGCAGACCTAGCTTGAGGTAGGTTCAAACTCTTCTCTGACTTCCTTCCAGAGCAAAAACTTGAATGGCCACGCTCTGAGATAGGGGATCAGCTTCTCTCGCGGCAGAGCCGCAAAAAGAAGGGTGGTCAGAACTGAAAACATACAGGACAGAAACGCCACAAAAGCTATCGGCATCATCAATACCGCAGTGAAGCCACCGACAATATGCGGCCAAGTACCCTTCTCAGCTAGGATTCCCGCGCTAGCAAGAAGGCCAATCCCCAGCAAGATTAGGCCTATCGTGCCCAACGATACGAGCAGCGCGGTGAGTGCGGTTCTACGCTTCATATGCTTTGCCTCCCGGTAGCTTATCTCAAGCATAGCGGGGATCAATCCGCAGGGCGCGTTGTAAAGTATATAGTCGCCCTGCGAAAGGCGATTGTATGGTTGACAAACCCATTTGCTCACGACCTTGGCTCTGCTAGTCTCGCGCTTGGGTTTGGGGGTCAAGACATGAATGCCGTTGAGTTTATCGACAAGGTTCTAACGCCGCTCGGTGGCGGGCTTGGCGTCCTGCTGGCATGCCGGTTTTCACCGCAACTTCGTGCGCAGGTCAGGCCTGGTCTGGAATTAGTGATGGCAGTTATTGTCGTGCTGATCCTGTGAGCCATCAAATGGCTCTAGGAGCTACCCAGCCGTAGGGAAGTTACCCATTTCGGAACCAAATTCCGCCTAACGCTTACGAGTCGTCGTTTCGTATACGGCTTGGTCATTTACAAGGTTTCGTATGCATCCGCCCTGATAGCCGCCAGTCGGAACGCGCTATGCCGGTGCGGCGTGGCGTGCAACGGCTGTTGCGGGACATGGGCCCTCTGCAGAACTGGCCCACGCTTGCCGCGGCGATAACAGGCCCTGACTGCCTCGATTTTTGATGATATGGCGGGCTTAGGCCGGGCGAAGGCAAGGCCGCTTCGGGCAGTGACATAAGCGGCCGGACCTCGCTCATCCGAGACTTCAGGACCTTTTCGGCCATCCCGCTTCTCACAAACGCGGAGATGACACCGATCAGAGATTCGATCCAACGCAGTATTGTCCGCAGTACTTCCCGTAGCGCCTGGCCCATGACGTGACATGCCTCTCGGATCATCAATCGTAGCAGGATTATATTCCTATCTGGCCGAATTTGTCAATCGGATTTTGCCCAAGCATGGGTTCAAACCGTGAACAAAATCTGGCATGGTGGCTGCCATGCCGATCATCTCCCCGATTCTCCTCAATCCCCTGATCGATGGCCGCCAGTCGGAACGCGCCATGCTGGTGCGGCGTGGCGTGCAGCGGCTGCTTATGCAAATGGGCATGCATGTGCTGCCCGAACTGTCGCTGGCCACCGGGCGGCGCGCCGACCTTGTGGCGCTGACCAGGCAGGGCGACATCTGGATCATCGAGATCAAATCCTCGATCGAGGATTTTCGCGTCGACCGCAAATGGCCTGATTACCGGCTGCACTCCGACCGCTTCTTCTTCGCCACCCATCCGGGCGTGCCATCGGAGATCTTCCCCGAGGAATGCGGCTTCATCCTCTCCGACGGCTACGGCGCCGAGATTCTGCGCGATGCGCCCGAGCACCGGATGGCGGCGGCAACGCGCAAGGCGCTGATGCTGCGCATCGCACGGGCGGGTGCGGCGCGGCTGCTGGCGGCGGAACTGGCGGGTGTGGCGGNGTGGCGGTGCCGGCGCTGGCGGGAGAGAGCGAGTAGACGAAGCTCAAGTTCCTCGCCCCGCTTTGCGGGGGCGAGGAACCCAAGAACACCTACTCCACCACCTCCTCCACCCCTGCCGCCGGCGCCATCAGGAGCACGGCGGCACCCAGCAGCGCTGCAACGAAGGACCCCGCCAAGATGCCGACCTTGACGGCGTCCTGCAGCGCCATGTCGTTGGCGAAGGCGAGCAGGCCGATGAACAGGCTCATGGTGAAGCCGATACCGCAGAGCAGCGAAATGCCGATCATGTGCAGCCAGCCGGCATTGACCGGCAGGTCGGCGAAGCCGAGCCGGATCGCCAGCGCCGAGGAGCCGAAGACGCCGGCCAGCTTGCCCAGCACCAGGCCGGCGGCAACGCCGAGCGTCAGCGGCTCGACCAGGGCAGAGGCGCTGAGGCCGGCCAGCGACACGCCGGCATTGGCAAAGCCGAAAATCGGGATGACGAAGAAGGGCACGATCTTGTGCAGGCCGTGTTCGAGCCGGTGCAACGGCGAATGGTCGAGATCGTGGCCGCTGCCGGCAGAGATTTTCAGCGGAATGGTGAGCGCCAGCGCGACGCCGGCCAGCGTGGCATGCACGCCCGATTTCAGAACCAGCACCCACAGCACGGCGCCGAGCACTAGGTAGGGCGTCAGCCTCGTCACCCGCATGCGGTTGAGCATGATGAGCACCGCGATGACGGCGAAGGCCGCACCGAGATAGGCCAGCGACAGGCCGCTTGTGTAGAAGATGGCGATGATGATGACGGCGCCGAGATCGTCGATGATGGCGAGCGCGGTGAGAAATATCTTGAGCGACGCCGGCACGCGGTTGCCGAGCAGCGACAGTACGCCGAGCGCAAAGGCGATATCGGTGGCGGTCGGGATCGCCCAGCCGGAGAGCGCGGCGGCGTTGTTGCGGTTGATGGCGACATAGACCAGCGCGGGAACCAGCATGCCGCCGGCGGCGGCGACGCCCGGCAGCACGCGGCGCGGCCAGGTCGAGAGCTGACCGTCGAGCATCTCGCGCTTGATCTCAAGGCCGACCAGCAGGAAGAACACCGCCATCAGCCCATCATTGATCCAGTGCGAGACGCTGAGCGGGCCGAGATAGGCGTGGAGAGCGGCGAAATAGGTTTCGGCCAATGGTGAATTGGCGACGATCAGCGCAAGGGCTGCCGCAAGCATCAGGATGATGCCGCCCGCCGCCTCGCCATCGAGGAATTCGCGAAGGATGGATTTCGGCTGCTTGTCGCGCATCTGTGCTCCGTTGCCGGGTTTTCCGGCGGCGTTATTGCCGATGATGGGCAAAGGTCGATGGCACGGCAAGCGCAACTGTTTCCAGCGTTGGCGCCGCCCCTCATTGTCCTGCCGGACGTTCGTCATTCGAAAGCCAAGCAGTTGGCTTTTCGTCCGCTTCGCGGACCATTCCTCAACTCCCCGCATAGCGACGGGGAGAAAGAGGCAGCTTCAGCCTAGCCGTCGTCTCCTGCAACGCCGGCGATTGGCGAAACCGGCGATGAGAGCGCCCCTCTCCCCCGTCTCTATACGGGGAGAGGATGCCGGCAGGCAGGTGAGGGGCAGCGCTGAGGTTCGGCAATTGGCGGCCGGCGCCGCCGGCGCGTGAACCTCAGCGTGGTGCGCGCTTGGCGAGTATGCGCTGCAGCGTGCGGCGATGCATGTTGAGCCGGCGCGCGGTTTCCGACACGTTGCGGTCGCACATTTCGTAGACGCGCTGGATGTGTTCCCAGCGCACGCGGTCGGCCGACATCGGATTTTCCGGGGGGGCGGCGCGCTCGCCGGCGGTGCGGGTGAGCGCTGCAAACACGTCGTCGGCGTCAGCCGGCTTCGACAGATAGTCGATGGCGCCGAGCTTCACCGCGGTCACCGCGGTGGCGATGTTGCCGTAGCCGGTGAGGATGACGGTGCGGGCATCGTCGCGCTTCTCGCGGATGGCGGCGACGACGTCGAGGCCGTTGCCGTCGCCAAGCCGCATGTCGACCACCGCATAGGCCGGCGGGTGGGCGCGCGCCTTGGCCACTGCCTCCTCGACGCTCTCGGCCGTCTCGACCACGAAACCCCTGGTTTCCATGGCGCGGGCCAGCCGCGTCAGGAACGGCTTGTCGTCGTCAACGATGAGCAGCGAGGTGTCCTCGCCTTCGACCATTGCGCCAATTGCTTCTTCGCCAGTCATTATCTTAAAAAATCCTGCTGCCTTAATTTTACGCAGATATAGTTCCTGAACGCCATTGTCCAATTTTGCCGCCTCCGGCAAGGCTTTTACGCGGTGTCGAACATCGAGATCCCCACCGATTCCGGGTTGAGGAAGACGGTGCGGGGCCACGATATCTGCACGATGGCGCCCTCGCCCAGCTCGCTCGAATTGCGGAAATCGAGCGTGGCGCCGGAGCGTTCGAGCAAGGTCTTGGCGATGAACAGCCCGAGGCCCAGGCCACCGCCGGCTTCGTTGCCCTGGCGCGTCGACATATAGGGCTCGCCGATGCGGTCGATGATTTCGGGGGGAAAGCCCGGCCCGTCATCGATGATCGAGAAGGTGACGTCGAGTTCGTCCCAACTCCATCGCACCGTCACACTGTTGCGGGCGAAGTCGACCGCGTTCTCGACGAGATTGCCGAGGCCGTAGATGACGCCGGGGTTGCGTCGTCCCACCGGTTCGGGGCCGACGCGCTCGCCCGGCCGAAGCTTGATCGAGATGCCGAAATCGCGGTGCGGCGCCGTCACCTCCTCGACCAGCGAAGTCAGCGGCAGACGCGACAGATGCGCCTCACCCTCGGAGGACAGGCTGGTCAGCCGCTTCAGGATCTCGCGGCAGCGCTCGCTCTGCGACCGCAACAGCTTCACATCCTCACCATATTTCGGATCGTTACCCAGCGCCTTCTCCATTTCCTTGGAGACAAGGGCGATGGTGGCGAGCGGCGTGCCGAGTTCGTGCGCGGCGGCGGCGGCGAGGCCATCGAGCGCCGACAGATGCTGCTCGCGCTGCAACACCAGTTCGGTGGCGGCAAGCGCATTGGCGAGCAGGCGGGCTTCCTCGGCGACGCGGAAGGCATAGATGGCGGTGAAGGCGATCGAGGAAAACACCGCCATCCATATGCCGGCGACATAGATGAATGGCATGGGCAGCGGCGCGCCCTCATACCATGGCAGCGGCTGGTGGAAGAAGACCAGCAACGTGGCCGCCGCCATGACCAGCGCGCCGAGCACCGCAGTTAGCCGCAGCGGCAGCGACGCCGCCGAGATGACGACGGGCACGGTCATCAGCACCGAGAACGGGTTGGTGAGGCCGCCAGTCAAAAAGAGCAGGCCGGCAAGCTGCAGGCTGTCGAAGGTCAGGATGAAAAAGGCTGAGAACGGGGTCAGCCGGTGCGCTGCCGGATAGCGGAAGGTCAGCACCAGGTTGAGCCAGGCCGAGCAGGCGACCAGCGCGAAGCAGAGGCTGACCGGCAGCGGGAATTTGAGCCCATAGGCGACGACCAGCACCGCCAGGCTCTGGCCCACGATGGCCAGCCAGCGCAGCCGGATCAGCGTGTTGAGGCGCAGCCGCTGGCTTTGCTGGAAGTCTGGCGCGTGCACGATGTTGATCATGGCCAAGGATTATAGCCGGGAAAGGACGAGCGCTAGGTCCCTCGCGGTTTGGCGCGGGCGGTGGCCGCAGCGAGCAGCGGATTTTCCGGCCAGACATGGCGGGGATAGCGGCCGCGCATGTCGGTGCGCACATCGGCCCAGGAGCCGCGCCAGAAGCCGGGCAGGTCGCGCGTCGTCTGGATCGGCCGGTGCGCCGGCGACAACAGCTCGAGCGTCAGCGGCACGGTGCCGTTGGCGATTGCCGGATGGCGGTCAAGGCCGAACAGTTCCTGCACGCGGATGGCCAGCACCGGCCATTCGCCGTCATAGCGGATCGGCACATGGCTGCCGGAGGGCGCGTCGAAATGGGTCGGCGCCAGTGTGCCGACCTTGCGCTGCAATTCGTGCGGCACCAGCGCCATCAGGCCTGACGACAGCACGCCGGGATCGATCGCGGCGAAGGATGCCTTGCCCGAAAGGAACGGCAGCAGCCAGTCGTCGAGGCCTTCGAGCAGGGCGGGTTCCGAAACATCGGGCCAAGGCGCGCCGAGGCCGCGATGCAGCCAGCCGAGCCGTTGGCGCAGCGTCTCGCCGTCCTTGCCCCATTCCAGCAGCGACAGGCCGTGCTCGCGCAAGGCATCTGTTATGGCGCGGTCGGCGTCTGTTCCAGTTGGTGCGGGCAGCATGCGCTCCGACAAAGTGATGGCGCCGAGCCTGGCGGTCTCGCGCACGCGCACCGCGCGCCGCTCGCGGTCGAAACTCGTCTCGCGGCGAATCTCGATCCTGTCGGCGAGAGCGGCACGGATGTCGGTCTCGTGGACCGAGGCCGCGGCGGTTATACGGGCGTTTTGCGCCTTGCCCTGCAGGTCGGCGACGACCAGCCAGGTCTCACCGGCCAGCGGATCGGCGGCGTCGAGCATGGCGCCGGAGCCGTTGGCGAGCACGAAACGGCCACGCTCGCCGCGCGCCCTGGCGA
>NZ_AYVK01000046.1:0-47181 GCF_000503155.1 Mesorhizobium sp. LSJC285A00 | reverse complement strand
TTCAGACGTGTGCTCTTCCGATCTCCGCAGACGCTGATTGCGGCCGGCTTCGTCCTGCTTGTGACCTCGCTTGACCGGGAGGAGTTTCCCGCCGATACGATCCTCAAGCTCTACCGCATGCGCTGGCGCATCGAACTCGCCCTCAAGCGTCTGAAGAGCCTGATCGGGCTGCGCTCTCCTCCCGCAAAAGACCCAAGGATCGCAAAGCCTTGGATCCTTGCCCACTTCCTCATCGCGCTTGTGACCGAACCCCTCTCGCAGGAGTTGGGTGTCTCTCCCCCTTGAGCGACGGGCGCCCGCTNAATCTCCATGCCTTGCGATATCGCTGGCGCGAACCACCACGAAAGCGCAAATTTCAGTCCATGCCAAAGCTATCTTAGCGCCTATGCCCTTTACGGGCCGCCGAACATGGAGAGCCTGTTCCAGAGCGTCCAGAACGAAGCTGGTTGCGCCGTCCGGCTCACCCACAGCCGACGATCCTTCGCGCATAGGTGTCGATGACAAAGGCGACATAGACGGAGCAAGCTCAGACGCTCACGTGACGTGATCGTGCGGGCGCTGAAGAACTAACGGGCGCATGGCTTCCTCGACTGGCTGCGGCGCTACGTGCCGACCGGCAACGAGGCGCGCCCCAGGGCGCGGCCCCCAGGTGCAGCAGACGAGCAATGCCTATCGTCTGTCGCTCCCGGCTCGCGCCAGGCAGTTTCTTGGCCGCTTCGGCATGATCCCTCCCCCGCCCGACGATCACGTACAGGCCGAGGCCGAGCGCATGGCCGAGACCGAGGCGCACCGCGCAAGCCTTCCGATGGACGAACTGGCCCTGTTCGACGTGGGCGATAACCCCTTGGGACAGGCGCTTGCCCGCGTTGCGAGATCGATGAAACAACATGAGTCCGCCAAGCAGACTGAATCCCCATCTGGTTTTATAAAAGATAGGAAAGAATAAGCGGACGCCGCTATTCGGGCCGCTATCGCGTCCCTGCGGCGGTTCCGGCCCGCGTTAAGTGCGGGGCCGGCGCGGCACTCTCACAGCCAAAATTCAAACGCCCAGCGTACGATCCAAAGAGAGGCCTCCATGTCTCCCGCCAATCCGGCCGAAAAAATCTATGCCGCGCTACATCGAGCGTTCGATTTCTTCAACGATCTGCTGTTTGGTGGCGAGCTGCCGCCCTGCCTGGTGACCTTGCAGCGCAAGAACAAAAGCCTATGGCTATTTCGCCGGCAGCCGGTTCGGATCGAAGGACGGCACGGAGATCACCGACGAAATCGCGTTGTATCCGTCACACTTCAAAAACCGCACCGACGAGCAAAGCCTTTCCACCCTCGCCCATGAGATGACGCACCTTTGGCAGCACCATTTCGGCAAGCCCTCGCGGGCTGGCTACCACAACAAGGAATGGGCGGCGAAAATGCATGCGATCGGCCGGCATCCGTCCGACACCGGCCGCCCAGGTGGAAAGGAAACCGGACAATCGTGCAGCCGCGCTCGATGATGTAATGGCTATGCCCGCGCTTTTGCCGAGCTGGCCGCGCAGTCAGACTTTTCCACTCTCTATATCGAGCTTTGCAACGATGCCGAGGCGCGGAAGAAGCGCAAGGCAAAGTCCGCCAGCAATCCCGCTACACCTGCCCCTCATGTGATCAGCACGCTTGGGCAAAACTCGGCGCGAAGCTGATTTGCGGTGACTGCGACGAGCCGATGTCGGCCGATTAGGAGAGGATGCTTAATATCTTATCAATGCATACATGCTTTCATGTTGTCACGAAAGCATGTATGCTTATATGATGCATGAAAAAGGATGCAAACATAATTATAGTAGCATTCTGCACACAAAAGGGCGGGACCGGGAAAACGACAAACGCCACGTCGCTTGCCGTCGCAGCTAACTGCCGGCAAGAAATCCGCGTTGCTCGACCTCGACCCACAGACGAACGCCGTCAATTGGTTTGACCGGCGGGAAGGAGAAGGGCCGGACGTTGCCTCGATCCAACCCGGCGCTATCCGCCGATCACTCGACGCCTATCGCAGCCTTGGCATGAAGTGGGTGTTTATCGACCCCCCCGGCAAGATGGACAGCGCCTCGACCGAAGCGGCCAAGCATGCTGAAATGGTGCTGATCCCGACCCAGGCGCAGATATATGCGATCGACACCTTGGAGCCGTTAAAGCGGCTTCTCGACATGGCCGGCAACCCACCCACTTTCGTGGTGCTGAATCTCGTGCATCCGAACGCCGGAGGCCGGGCGGCCGATGATGCCGCCGCGATCGCGGAGCGATTCAATCTATCGGTCGCGTCCATCCATCAATCGCGCCTTAACAGGCTGCTGCAAAAGTCTGATCGTTGCTGATCTCGATTTTTTGACGGAAGTTTTCTGTTGTCTGCGCGATTTTCGCGGCGGGTTGCAGCGCTGAGATTGCTGCGCGAGTTGCGGTCCTTTCTGCTGACGGTTATGCGATCTGCCCTTTCAGGAGCTTTGGGAAGCGATCAGATTGTAGGCGATGACCGCAAAGGTGAAGACGGCCTCCACTCTTGGCTGCCCTCGCAATTTGGTTTTGGCCAATCCGCCCGGCTTCTTCACCCAGCCGAATATCTCCTCGATGCGTTTGCGGATGCGCTGGCTGATCACATAGCCGGCATGGCGCGTGGTGCGCCCGTCGATAGCGGTCTTGCGCACCGTGCCCGCGCTTGAGACCGTGCCTTGTATGGCGATGTGCGGAGTGACTTGGCGCTGGCGCAGGTCGCCAACGAAATCCATGACGTCATAGGCCTTGTCGGCGCCCAGCGTGATGCGATGTTTGCCTTGCCGCCGGTCGAGCATGACAAGCGTGGCTTCCCGCTCGGCCTTGCCGGTGGCGTGCGTCAACGTTGCATCGACCGCCAGCCCGTTGCGGTTCTCCATCAGCACAT
Organism: Mesorhizobium sp. LSJC285A00; assembly: GCF_000503155.1. Lineage (NCBI taxonomy): Bacteria > Pseudomonadati > Pseudomonadota > Alphaproteobacteria > Hyphomicrobiales > Phyllobacteriaceae > Mesorhizobium > Mesorhizobium sp. LSJC285A00. Next base: position 44,273 of record NZ_AYVK01000046.1, on the reverse strand, counting down.
GGCCCATGAAGCACAGGCGGCTCGGATGGCCGTCCGCCTTGCGGTAGAGCCGGGCGTCGGGATCGGTCCGTGGAGGCATGTGTCTGATCGAGCGCTTCTCCTTGCGGAAGTTGCGCTCGCCATTGCGCCCTGGCCCTGGCGGATTGCCCGAACCATCCTTCGGGCGGAAGCTCTTCATCGAAGCCCAGGCATCGATCAGCGTGCCGTCCACCGAAAAATGCTCGCAGCCTGTTAAAGCCTATGAGGACGACATCCAGACGACCAAGCACTTCATCGCACAACTGCCGGATCGCCCGCAGAGGATGATCCAAACGGAATGCGCTTCTCTAACGGAACATATTGAAAAGGCTTCCCGGTCCTTCACTACGACCCCGCATCGCAAATCACTCCCGTTGTCAGACGAAAGTGAATCATAAAACAAAGCCAAATGCGACTTTTGCAGCGAACTGATGGGCCTCAAGCGGGTGAGCAAGCTTCTGTCGAGCGTTCTCTACGCGTTCGCCAAGAGCGAACGCGACAGCATCGACGATGCGGAGTTGGAGGCCCTGCGCACTATCGGGGCGAACTGGCTTGCTGCATCGAGCGAGCTGGTCGGGCAAGCCATTGAGGAAGGTGATTTTGAAGGAGATCGAGCATGACGACGACGAAGCCTAGCCGCCTTGCGCGCGAAATTGCGGAAATGGCGAGCGCGCAGCATCGCCTCGGGATCATGGACGAGGCGATCTATGAGAAGATCACGGCGCGGCACCTTAGAGAGAAGGCCCTGCCGACCGAAACGCCGATTACGGGTGCGGAGGTGCGGGCCGTGCGCGAGCGGGCACACCTTAGCCAAGCTGCGTTCGGACGTTATCTCAATGTGACGCCCGGCTATGTGTCTCAGTTCGAGCGTGGCGAGGCACAGGCCAAGGGCCGGCGCTGGCCTTGTTGAACGTCATTCGCCGGCGAGGCATTGAGGCGCTGCATTAATAGAGCGATGAAAACATGCTTGCAGGCAAGCATGTAACCATCAGCCCCCGGCCGCCCCTACGGCCCCAGATTGAGAGAGCGGGCCGGCCGGGGGCTAGTCGTCGCGCAAGCGACCCGCCCGAGCGCGCCGTAGAGAGCCGCACTCAGAAGTCCCGGCGCTAGCCGGGCCGCGTCTATCCGCAAACTGCCCGCACGATCCGGCCGGTTGCGGGTTCGGGTTCGACGGTGAGACGCGCGTTGCTGTAATTTTGGATGACGGGTTGACCTGGTGCGATCTGGCGCACGATAGCGGCCCCGGTCAGCCGCTTGGCCTCGTCGTCCGTTAACCTGGGCCGGCCGACGAGGCGTTGTGCTGCCTCGGGATTGCAGATGCCCGTTTCGGCCGTGACTGTAGGGCTGGGCCGGAGTGCAGGCCGTCAGCGCCAGAGCGACAAGGGCAGGTGACAGGGCCCTCAAGCAGCATCGAACAGCCCCCTGAATTCGGGATCGGCGTAATAGGCGAGCTTGCCGGCGACGATCGGGCGTTGCCCGGCGAGGAACAGCAGCTCGATGCCTTGGTGCAGGTTGCGGATCTCATCGGGCGTCAGCAGCGGGCGGCCGACATGCTGTTCGGCGTAGGAGATCCCCGTCTTTTCGGCATCGAGGGCGCGGCCCATGCTTTCAAAGGCGACGGTCGTGGAACGCAGCCTGGCACGCGGGCGCAGCCAGAGCATGGGGATGGAACGATAGGAGACGCCATGACGGACAACGACGACAGGAAAGGGATTCGAGCCGAAGGCATCACCCGACGACGCCGTCGATCCCGCCCAAGCGTTCGAGGCGTTGCGGCAGACGGTCGAAGACCTCGCCGGCGATCTCACGCGGGAAATGACCACGATCCGCAAGGGCGTGGAAGCGGCGTTCGAGGAGTTTGAGCGATTCCAGCAGCCGACCGACTACGGCCCGGACCTGGGCCGCATCGTGCAGCAGCTCGCCGTTGTCGGTGAACACCTAAAGGCGGTCGAGCAGTCGCCTATTCTCAAGCGCAGCGCGGAGCATTATGCGGCAATGCTCGAGCGCAGCGGCGAGAGCCTGATCCGCACGGCCGCACAGCAGCTCGAGCGCCAGGCAACCGACCTCGAGCGCACGGCCAACAATCTCGCCCGTCATGTCGCCGACGCGCGCGAGCGCCAGCAACAGGATCGTTGGTTATGGGGCGTGGGAGCTGCCGCCTTGGTCTCCGGCGTGCTGTTGACGCTGTTCGCCCCGCGTATACTCCCCGGATCAACGGATATGGCCGTGGCCTCAACCGTCATGAACGCGGAGCGCTGGCAAGCCGGAATCTCCCTGATGCAGTCAGGAAACCCCGGAGGCTGGCGCAGCATTGTCGATGCCAGCAACCTCGTGCGCACCAATCAGGAGGCGCTTGCTGCGTGCGCTGAAGCGGTCGCCAAGGGGAAGAAGGATCAGAAATGCACGATCACTGTTTCAGCGCTGAAACAGTGATCGTGGCCGCAGAAAATTGGATTGGCGGGCAAGGGCATGATCTGCTCGGGCCGCAGTGATCCCCGCACCTTGGGACACGATGGCCCGTGGTTTTTGCGTGTCCGATCGATCCCGTTGATCGTTTGATCACCGTAGAACGACAAATCTTTCACCAACCAGCAAATCCCTATTGTTGTGCGTAGTCAGCGAGAAAATGCCAATTCCTGCGTTGATAGACGGATGATTAGCGCAAAGCATCCCGTTGACTGGTGGCCGATTTGTCTGACCGGATGCATCATCCGGCGACTTGCTCCAAGCCCGACTTGAACAATAGCGGCGGAACAAGCTGGCAACTGGCTCTGTAAGCTTTTGCTTTTTTGATGCGGGTGTTCTTCGTGCAGGATTTGTAGCGAAAACATCCACGGTTTACTTATTGTTTCGATCGATCATCTTTAGTGATTCTCTCTGTACAATCCCGGCATGTTCGTCGTGGAGAAAGCGCGCGAGGCCATCGCTACCTATATCTCGCCGAAAGCGTGCGCGAGGGCGGCCGGGTGCGCCGCGGCTGATCCGGCCGCTGGGACGGAAGGATCAGCTGCAGGCCAGCGGCGAGCTCCTCACCGAGCTGCGCGACAAGATCTGGGCATGCTACGCCGTCGACATCCAGCAGGAGATCCAAAACCTCAATGCCCCGATCGATTAAACGAAATCAGCAGCGATGACCTCGCAGGAACCCCTAAACAACCCACGGCACCGAATACGCGCACTTTCTGGCGACCGCTAACAAACGCCAGGATCACGCCCCTGCAGGAGGCAAGCGCATCACCACCCGAACCCACGTGAAAGGTCAAGTCGGGTCCGTCTTCCAAGCCGCCGGCGTCGCCCTGCCGCAAAACATCCGCGAAAAGGCCGTTTGAGCGGCGGCCAAAACCCGCAAAAGTAGTGCAAACACCCGTTCGCGCTCCTGCAACGCATTGAGCCCACAGTGCTTTTAAGAATCTCACTGTTGAAGTGAAGTAGGGCCAAGGACCGGGGGGGGGGTCCATGAGGCCGATCCGCCGAAGCGAAGATCTCGAGCTGTTCGGGCGTCAGCCTGGCGTGCAGCGCGGCGATCGCCTCCTTCAGCTTGCCGGCCGACACCGCGCGTCTGGTGATGTCGTCGGCCAGCTTTTCCTGGAAGGCGAGGGGATCGCGCGGTGGGTGGTTGGCGTTGCCATCGGGGCCAAGCTTTCCGGCATCGGGGCCGGCCGCGCCGGGACTACCCGAGCCATGATCGGGCCGTGGCGGCGTCAGCGTTGCCTGTTATAGTCCGCGCCAGGCGTCGAGTTGCTCGGCCCTGATCCCGATGCGGGTCTGCCGGATCTACGCCGCACGGCGTGCCGTCTTGAGGAGATAAAAAGCATCGTTGATAACAAATCCGTCGAGACCTGTGGCCCGGGCATACGTCAGCAAATCGCTTGCACGATTGATGAAGCCGGTGCCATTGAAGTTCAGTGACGTGTTGCAAAGAACACCGACCCCGCTTTTCGCCTTGAACGAGGTCAGCAGCTGAAAGAGGCGCGAGTTCTGCTCCCGAGAAACTGTCTGGGCCCGTGCTGTTCCATCGACATGCGTGACGGCTTTCAACCTGCTATCGAGAACTTTCTGGAAAAAAAGCATGTACGGCGACGGGCGTGCCAAGTCGAAGTGGAGCGCGACGTCCTGCTCCAGGCAAACCGGTGCGATCGGGCGGAAACCCTCCCGGTTCTTGATGCAGTTTAAGCGCTCATGGGTTTCTTTTGAGAAAGGCGCGGCGAGAATTGACCGGTTGCCGAGCGCCCGTGGCCCGATTTCGCAATTCCCCTGTACCCAGCCGATAACCTTATCGTCGAGCAACGCCGAGACGACTTGGCCGTAGTCCAGCGGATGGACCTCTAGTTCGGTCTGGTCGAGCTCGTCAAATATGAAAGGCTGGCCTGAATAGACGTTCCATTTGATTTTAGCATTGCCGGTGAAATGCCGCATCGCGTCGACTGCGGTCCCGATTGCTGAGCCCGCATCATTTGTGCATGGAGAAATGAATACATCGGAAAAAAGGTTTGTTTCGACCCATCGGCGGTTCCACTCACAATTTAACCCGCACCCGCCGGCAATCAGCAGCGGGAATCCCTTTGTCAGGTTCTTTTTCGCAAAGGTGTAGAACGAATCGAAGATGGCGTCCGAAAATCGCTTAGCCAGGGTGGTGAACTTCTGATGGGTTACGCCAATATCGTAGTAGGGCGAATTCCGCAATTCCTCCTTGCTCAGCCACTGCGTAATATGGTCGCGCGGAAGCAAGAAGTCGATCAGAGCCTGCTCGTCCAGGTCGGGCTTTCCGGTCTGCCCGTAGGCGCAAAGCGCCATTACTTTACCAGGGTCTTCATAGCGCAATCGTCCTTTAGGCAATGTGAATTTCGGATCTGCCAGCGCATAGAGGAAAGAATATTTGTCGCCAGGGCCCGGCATCACTTTTCCTAAATGCACGACCTGCAGGCGCTCATCAATTTCGTAGAAATCGCCGAGCACCCCTTCCCAGATCAGCACATAACAGGCCATTCCGGCGGGAAATGGCGACATGCCGTAGGCGCCCCAGAGGTGGGAGCGCTCGTGCGTAGAGGAATAGAAATGCACCCTCGTGCCGAAGATTGTCTTCTCACCGACAATCTCCGATCCTGCGGCTATCCCGCAGTAGTCTGCCGCATCGGAGACGTGGCGCGCGAATCCTGTCCTCTCCCACCCACCGACAGCAAACACATCCGGAATGGCGTCCAGCCTGCCAGCGGCGTCGAGGACCGTTGTCGGGGTGATGGTCGAAAATCTGGGAAAGCTATCCTTCTCAGCCTCGTATGAATAGATGAGTTCTGCGGATGATGCATCCAGTACTGCAATCGTGCCATCATGGTGCGGTTTGAAAGAAATTATCCTCATGCATCAAACTCCTACGAACTAGGCAAAACTATACGGGTTAAGACAAGATATTCTTCCTTCACAAGATCACCATAGCACATATTTCCATTTTGATAAAAAAGTTGTATTAAGATACGACTTTAAATATAAAGAGTGTATGTTTCGAATATAACAGGAACATTTCCATTAATTGACAATTTCGAATTCTTTTGCCTCTGACTCAAAGGGGAAGCGTTTCGAATATCCTGTTGCACGCGTGCTGCACGCGCAGCTTTTGCCTCTGTTAAGAGCCTGAATCAAAAAGGTGGGAGCAAAATCATGGCTTTGGCAAGTGGCATTGGGAGCGCGCGCATGTGGGCGACGAGAATCTAGCGGCTTCGAATCAGGTCTGAATTTAGTTTCGGTTCAATCAGCAACTACCAATTGTTGTAGGTGCAACTGGAAAAATCTAGGCGCCGCAACAGCTTCAGGATACATAAACGATGGTGTCTCGCCCCACACCGCCCGCTTCTGACTCTCTCCGGCCCGATTACAAATCCAAAAGCTGGAACGGCATTTCAGTCTAGTATACCGATAGCCTAGATGGTGGTGGCCTCGATTTTGCTGACGATTACCTCGACCTTTTCAATTGCTTCAAAGACAGACCTCGCCTTCAGCGTATGTTTTAATGGTGTAGTGGTCCTGGATTTATTGGATATTAGATGTTGGCTAACAATATTTGCAAGAGTCTGTGTCTTGCCGGTTTTCATCAGCCTGCCATTGATATGCCGCACAATATACTACCCGCACGAGTAACATCGAAGATCGTGTGACAGTTTATCAAGGAGACGGTCTTCTGGCATTGCCAGAGTGGGTGAAATTTGACCTCGTCGTTGGCAATCCGCCCCAATATGTTGAGCGCAATATGGCTGAGTACAGCATTAACATGGAGCCGCGTATATAATAGACGACAAGTGGCTTTTGCATCGTGAATTTTTTTCGGGAATACGCAAGCATCTTGAGCGTGATGGCCTCATAGTTTTGTTTCAAAATGGCAAGGGCTCACATGTCGGTACTTTCAGACCTATGATCGAATCGTCGGGGCTTAAGATATCCGGACGGCACAGTGGTCGCGGCAATTTAACGCCCTATACTGGTATGTATTCATCATGCGCGATGATTCGAAAGCGCAGTTGCGGATGCGCACTAGGGCAACGATTCTGAACTAAAATTGGGGTGACAGGCTGCCCTTCCCAAATCTTCTGTTCGAGTGGCGACTGCAGCGACCCAGGCCGGGACGAACTCTTCGATCACTGTCACAAAGGGAGGCAACGGCCGCGCGCTCACCACGTGCTTGTCGAGAGCGCCTGGGCCTATAGGCATCCGCCCAAGATCGGCAAGCCGAAGCTATACCGGTTGGAGCAGGCGCCGCTGAAGGTGCGAGAGATCGCATGGAAGGCCTAGCTATAGCTAAGCTAGACCGTGCCGACGATCAGGCCGAGGCCGCCCGCCGCCGTCGCCACGCCTGCCAGTCGCACAGGCCAGCGAAAACGCTGGCCCGACAACAACCCAAGCCAATACCGGCGCCGTGCAGGAGTGCCGTAGCAAGGGCAAAGCCGGCGAGATATTCGAGGCCGCCCGCCGTCTCCGGGATCTCGGTGCCATGCGCGTGACCGTGGAAAACCGCAAAGAGGCCGATGATGCCCGCCCCTGTAGCCACAGGCAAGTCTACCGCAGCGGCGATCAGCAGGCCTAGCGCCACGATCGAGGCGAGGATGGCGGGCTCGGCGAAGGGAACGGGCACACCGGCAACCCCCATCACGCCGCCCGCAAGCATCAAGCCGACGAAGGCCGCCGGCCAGGCCCATAGCGCACGTCCGCCCTTCAGCGCCGCCCACAGACCGACCGCGACCATCACCGTGACGTGGTCAAGCCCGAAGAGCGGATGCGCAAAGCCGGCCGCCAACGAATTAGTTGAGCCGACCCCGATATGGGACAATGCCGGCTTGCATGCAGCTGTAAGCATAATTGCCACGAAGGCTAGTCCGTTGGATTTGCTTCTGGTCATCGGATTTTCCATGGATGTTACAAACCTGTGCGCACTTGTCGTAAGCTTTTTAACTAATCATGCTCGGAATGGTGCGTGCCAGGGGTATGCGGATGATGGTAGCCCATTTGATGCATTTGATTGTGGAGGCGCCGATAAGCCGATTGGAGCATGAGCCGCATCTCCTTGTAGCGCTTGGCCTCGGCGCGGGTTCCGATTGTGTCGATGTAGGCAATCGAGCCTTCGATCTGGTCCAGGATTGTGAGCGCGTCGGCTGCGGCAAATAACCGAGAGCCCTCGACATCGATCATGACTGCCGACGAGTGAGCGGCGATCATCTCCGGTTTGTCGTCGTATTTCGCGCGAACAAGCAACGCGATCCAGGAGCTTTTCTCAAAACGCACCGACCAACTTCCGGCATCCTGCCACGGTTTGAGGGTACGGCTTTCTCTGACCTCGCCATTGACGATGAGGTCGATCCTGGTCATCGGCACGATCACACTTGCGAGATTCCAACTGATGTTGACCGTTCCACCCGACGAGGAAAGGCCAATGCGGCCGCCCATGGGTTTTCCGTCAACATTAAGATCCAGCAGAGGGCCATATGTCACAAACGTATGGCCTGCTCGAACAGCGTCCATCCACGTTTCGTGGGAAAACTCCCGATGACCGGGGATTCTTGCGTAGGTACGGGTCAATCCTACGGCAAACTCAGCCGACATCTTGTCTGTGCCAGCCACCGCTGGGATATGGTAACCGTTGTTCAGGTAGCGATACCAGTCGGAGAGAGAGTAGGCGTCGATGCCACTGTAATAGTCAATAAACGACATCATTTCGACGGCGTCCGCTTCCCCCAGCACGATCGTTGCGGCGCCTTCCATCCGAGGATCGGGAAAGTGGGGCAGGACGACGAGGCCGCCCTGCTTCTTACATTGCCGCGCCCATTCAGTGATGAGAACATTGACCGTGTCGCCGACGGCTGATTCATCAGGGCCGCCCGCGGCAAGGGGAACAATCATGTTGCCGGAATAGCCGAGCAGGGAGATGTGACCAAGAACGCGTTGTCGGTTCTCGGTGCCGATGCGGACAAGAAACTCGCCGTCACCACCGGCGGCTCTGCTTCCAAAGGTTGTCCTGCCGTCAAAATCCCCGACATTGGACATCATCTCTCCCCATTGGCTCGCCAAGAGATTAATGACGTTTACGCCTTCAGCGGCGCCCTCCAGCATGGCCGTTGCGGGAGCCAGAAAATGGACGTGCGTATCGGCGGTGACCCAGCCTTCTTCGCGCCAATGAAGGACCTTCTCGAGCTCTACGGTAATAAGCTCTGTTTCTCGAGTGATATGGAACTTCCTTCGGATCGGCTTGACTTCAAATCCCTTCGTGATCTCCATGTAAACGTCACCCAGCGGCAATTCGATCGTCGTCTGTCCTGAGATGTAGGTCGACAGATGCAGGCCTTGCCAATGCTCGGTGCTGTAGTTCTCGAACCATCGCGGATTTGGGTTGCGGTTCCCATTTGTCGGAGCAAGGTACTCACCCGCCGGGCCATGCACGTGAAGCTTTACGGGGACGGGCTTATTCGTTCGCTCCTCGACGACGCGCAGGATCACGGATTGATTGGCCGGCAGGATACTCTGCAGAATTGGTTCGTTCTGCAACACACTGTCTTCAACGTCAGAAATGGAAATAGTTCTATCCGCAAGGTGGAAACATGCATCGGGATGCGCCGCATATTCGACGACTATTTCGGTCGGGCTCGCTTCCGGTTGCAGGTTTTGACGCGTCTTTTCCCAATGCTCCATAGGATAGACGAGCCGTGGGCTTGCGGAGATAACCTGCCCGAGATCGAGTTGGATCTGACTGAAGAGACCATGCTGATCGAGCGTCGAATCGAAGCTCGCTTCGGGTGGCATGGTGAGCAGCGCTTTCTTGCGCTTTTCCCAACGGAGCGGCATTGAACGGCTATCGCCTGCGGAAACTCCGGAGATAATCAGACTGCCGGAGACAGGCTCGAACCTGATGGCCTCCACGGCTTTATCCGAATGCGGATTTTCGAAGGCCCAGACGAAATTCATCCATGGTCCCTCTTCGAACAGCGCCTGCTGCTGGCGTATCCCCCACCCGATGGGCCACCGATAATCAGCCGCATTGCTTATCGGCTTTGGCTGGTCGGCCTCACTGAGTGCAAGCGGGCGAGGTTTTCTAGCCGCAACGGCCTGAGTGCAATGCTCGCCCCACCGAAAGAGCAGCGATCCGACCTGATGTCGCCGCCGGATCTCCACCCTTTCCTCGGAGCCATCATCATAGATCAGGACGTAGTTCGCCGCGTGCTCGTTTAGCTGGCCGATTCCTCGCATGGGAGAGATCAGCCCATTTTGATCGGGGGAAAGCCGACGAACATCAGAGGCGTGCATGAATACGAACCATCGAGCTGCAGTCGGCGAGATCTTGACTGTAAGCGGCTGATCCTTGAGAAGAACCGGGCGTCCGATTTCAAACGGAATGCCCCAGGCGACGCACGAGCCGGAATGCGCGAACGGAGCTGCCTGCGCCAGCTCGGCCGATACGTCTTGATGGGCTGCAAGCTCCTCGAATGTGAAGTTGCCATCAAAGCTGACGGGCCGGAACAGCGGCGAAGCTGGGCCGTCTCGATGCATGCTCATAGTTGATCCTCTAGATGCCCGGTAACGACCAGCTAAGCCCCTAAAAGATTTTTCTTTAATTCTTTACGCGGTCGCTGAGTGTTACCAATTGTGCGATTAATATGTGTCTTCGATTCGAAGTTAATCATATCGATATTGCTAGCTGCCCCTCGACAGCGGACCAGCTCAGAACCCCATCGTAAAGGTAGTAGATGTCAATGAGTGGCTTGCGCTAATAATGCGAATTGGCCGCGGAAAATCGGCGTTTTCTCGTTCTTTGCGCACATTTTCCCCAATTTTCGCCGTGATGCTGAGATGCTGTCGCGCAATTCCTGAAACCTGCGACGGATCGGTGACCCTGAAAATCAGGGGGGGTTTGGTGTCGCATGTCTTTGTCGCAAGTGGTAACTATTCTGTGACATAACTTGCGACAGGAATCCCCCGCCATGATAATCGGCTATGCTCGCGTCTCCACCCAGGGCCAAGACCTCGACCAGCAGCGCGCGGCGCTTTGGCGCGGCCGGCTGCATTCGCCTCTTTGAGGAAAAGGTTTCGGGGGCGAAGCGCGATCGGCCCGAGCTGTTGAAGATGCTCGATCATTTGCGCGCCGGCGACGTGGTGACGGTCACCATGCTAGACCGCCTCGCCCGATCGACGCGCGATCTTCTCGACATTGCCGAGCGCATCAGGGAGGCCGAGGCCGAGTTGCGATCCTTGGCCGAGCCGTGGGCCGATACGACCACGCCGGCCGGCCGCATGGTGTTGACCGTGTTCGCTGGCATTGCGGATTTTGAGCGATCCTTGATCGCGGAGCGCACCAGCGCCGGCCGGATCGCGGCCAGGGCGCGCGGGGTGCGGTTCGGCCCCTCCCCTGCCCTATCGGCTGATCAGGTTGCGCATGCTCGCCAGCTCATCGCCCAGGACAAGCCCGTGGCCGAGGTTGCGCGGCTCCTGAAGGTGCATCGCGCGACCCTCTATCGGGCAATTGCTGACGCGGCGGCCGCGCCTCTCTGATTTTCCGAGGGAAGGACCGTCGAGCCGTCACGATTCGGACGGTTTTTGTTTGTTTCCGACATCCAAACAGCCGAGACCACCGCCAAAGCCATGGGATTTCAGTCCTTTGGCGATATGGGGTTGAAGAATCGGAGAAAACGAAGATTCTTCTAACCCATGAGTCGCCAAGTCTTGCCAGTTAAAGAGAAGGTTGCTGCCCATAGGGCGCGCCACGTCGCGGCTGGCCGGCAGTTGGTGAACACCTACCTTCCCGCCGAGCTGATCGAACAGATCGATCAGACAAAGGAAGCTGAGGGGGTGCGTGGCCGCACTCCCATCATCGAGGCTGCATTGAGGTTCTATTTCGAGAAAAAGCACGAGGGCATAAAATGAAAAACCCCTAGCCGTTAGCAGCGGCGAGGGGTTTTCGGATTCCGGAAAAGGCCATGTTGGGACCGCCTGAACAGCCCCAACATAGTCGAGAGCGAGCCACCCTGCAAGACTTGCGTCTTGCAGGAACGTCGAATCTTTGTCCGCTGTCCGTGCCCTCCTAGACGGAGGACGAAGGAACGATGTTTGAACAAATTGGGGCGGTGCTCGCAGGGGCACCGGCCGAACGGGAGCGCACGCCCGTTCGGCGGCATTCCCGCGCGGTTGCGAAGGGGTATTCTGGCGACGGACGAACCGCCAGGAGGTGCGCACAATCCTCTTGGCCGTCAAGCGTTACGAGCTGGCCCAGCGCCAGCCAGGCGCGCGCAGCGGGCCGCTCGGATCGGTGGCGATCGAAGTGCTAGAGCTGTTCGCCAATCTGGTAGATTTCAGGACCGGCCGGCTCGATCCGGCGATAGACACGCTCATGGGCCAGTCCAGGTCGCGACGTAGGTGAAGTCGGAGACCCACAGCATATTCGGCGCCGGGGCATGGAACTGGCGATTAACGTGATCGAGAGGGCAAGGTGCGGCCTGACCTGCGCACTGACAATTTCCTCCATCTGAGATTAGAGTCCGAGCCTTGATTGAAGGACGGACTGATGAAGAGAAAGCGGTTTACAGAAGAGCAGATCATCACGGTTCTGCGCGAGCATGAGGCGGGTGCAAAGGCGGGCGACCTGGCGCGCAAGCATCGGATCGCCGAGGCACGCTGTATAACTGGAAGGCCAAGTATGGCGGGATGGACGTCTCTGACGCCAAGCGGCTGAAGGCTCTGGAAGACGAGAACGCCAAGCTGAAGAAGCTGCTCGCCGACCAGTTGCTCGAAGCCTCGGCATTGCGCGAGCTTCTGTCAAAAAATGTATGGTCCGCCCCGTCCGTGCAAGGGTTCGCGACATCGCCGATGACGATTCCAGTTGCATAAATGTATCCGGCCTCTCGCGAGTGGGCTGCTGTTGCAGCCAGGCCATGATGAGATCCGCGCACGCCGTTCCCAATAAATGGTTCGGGCACGAAGCCCGCTTTTCTGCACAGGGCTTACGGCATGCTGATCCACTGTTTCGTCATCATTATTCCCGAGCCTTGCAATCGAGCCGGAAGTGTCAGGCGAATGCAGGATCCCTGCGTTCGTAGAGCGCTCCCGGCTTGGTCAGAACAACCCAGACAATACGTGCCATCTTGGCGGCGAGTGCGACAACGGCCTTGTTCGGATGCATTCGGCTCTGCAGCCCATCGAGCCAGCTTCCAAGGCGACCCCGGGTTCGATCCAGATGTCTGAAGCAGGATCGCGCGCCATGAACGAGGAGCTTGCGGACGTAGCGGTTCCCGCGCTTGCTGATGCCGAGGAGCTTCTGCTTGCCCCCGGTCGAGTGTTCCCGCGGGACAAGGCCCAGCCATGCAGCCAGATCGCGGGCCTTCTGGAACTGGCGTCCGTTGCCGACGGCCGCAAGAAGGGCGGTGGCGCCCAGTGCTCCGATGCCGGGGATCGTCATGAGCCGGCGGGCAACATCTTCTCGATCTGCAATCGCAGCTATCTCCCTCGTCACGTCCTGAATGCGCTGCTCTAACTGGTGCAGGTCGGCGAACAGATCGGTGAGCAGTTTGCGCATCGCCGGCGATAGGTCGTTCGACGCATCGTTGAGAACCAGCGGCAGGTCGAGCTTGAACAGGCCTGCTCCCTGCCTCAATGCAATGCCGTATTCCAGGCAGAATGCCCGCATCTGATTGATCAGACGCGTTCGCGTGCCGATCATCTGATCGCGAACTCGATGTAGAGCCTGGAGGTCAGCCTGTTCTTCGCTCTTCATGGTGGCGAACCGCATTGTTGGTCTCGTGGCCGCTTCTGCGATGGCCCCGGCATCAATGATGTCGCTATTGTTCGACTTCACGTAGGGCTTCACGAACTGCGCCGGGATCGAGCGAACTTTGTGCCCCAGCGCATGCAGTTTCCTGGCGATCCATTGTGATCCTGCGCACGACTCCATCCCGACGATCGCAGGCGCTGCTCGTTCAAAGAACAGCAGCAGCGTATCGCGTCGGAAGCGAGCGCGCTGGACCGGCTCGCCGCCGCTGTCCAAGCCGACGACGTGGAAGATGTTCTTGCCGATATCGACTCCATAGACTGCCGCAGGGCGCGGCGCGTTGCGTGGGGACATTGCAACCTCCTTTGGTGTAACTGCCCAGATGATGCTGCGTGAGGACGGGGCGGACAATCCCATTAATGGTAGGGCCTGCCCGCCGCCAGGCGCGAAGCCGTCGCGCATCTGCAGGCCGTCATGGGCCTATCGGAGCGTCGGGCCTGTTCCTTTGTCGACGCCGATCGTAGGATGATCCGCTACCAGTTTCGCCGAGCGCCGAGACGGAGCTGCGTGGTCGGCTGCGTGACCTCGCCAACGAGCGGGCCGACGCTTTGGCTATCGACGGCTGTTCATCCTGCTCAGGCGCCAGGGCGAGACATCGGGGATCAACCGTATCTATCGTCTTTACCGCGAGGAAGGACTGACGGTGCGCAAGCGTCGGGCGCGACGACGAGCCGTCGGCACGCGGGCGCCGATCCTAGTCGAGGCAAAGCCGAATGCGCGCTGGTCGGTGGGTTTCGTGCATGACCAGTTCGCCTGCGGCCGGCGCTTCCGCGTGCTCAACATCGTCGACGACGTGACGCGCGAATGTTTGGCCGCGATCCCGAACACCTCAATCTCCGGCCCTCGGGTTGCCCGTGAACTGACGGGACTGATCGCTCACCGCGGCAAGCCGCGCATGATCGTCTCCGACCATGGCAGCGAGTTCACCTCGAACGCCATCCTCGCACGGTCGAAGGATCACGGGATCGAATGGCACTACATCGCGCCAGGCAAGCCGATGCAGACGGTTATGTCGAATCTCTCAACGGTCGCATGCGCGACGAGCTCTTGAACGAGAGCCTGTTCTTCGGCCTCGACCACGCTCGCAGCGCCATCGCCGAATGGCGGGAGGACTACAATCCTGTTTTTCATAACACCCATCTGTCTATGTCGTTGAAGTGAATAGGTTTTGCTGATCTGGATGCGATCCCGTGGGGTATTTTGGGTTTTGCCGCGCGCGATGAACGATGCGCTGTGCCGCAGGCTCGCCAAGCGTTGATCGGCTGAAGACCCATGGACCATTCGGCAGAGGATGAACGCCTTCGATCTCGCCCGCCTCGGCGGCGAGCCTGAGGGTCTTCGGTGCAACGCCGAGAAGGCGCGCCGCCTTGTTCAGGTTAAGCCATGGCTCTTTGCCGTCCGCCGCTGGCCGGAAGACAGGGATCTTATAATGCGACCTGTGCGCGGTGACCCGTTCGCGTGTCCATCGACTTCCGTGACCGGTCACCAGTCCATTGCGGTTGAGGATGCCAGCAATCAGATCATCATTGGCGATGAGCACCAGTTGGCGGACGGCCGCGATGATATCGCCGGACGTGCTGTTGCGCTGTCCACGGCGCCGCTTCGGCAGGCGCAGTTCAGTATGGACGCCGCCAACCCAATGGATCAGAAGAACGATCTCTGACGCTTCGTCATCGATATCGGCGACCACCTCCCGGATGACGGTGCGAACGATGCGCTTCTTGAGCCTTGCATCCGTCGTCGGCGCCGCCCATACAGCCTTGAGATCGGCGGCGAGCGCGGTGACGTGTATTGGCGACAGAAGTGATGGCTCCGATGTCGAGGCATCATGCGCGGCAATCCTGCTCTCGATCTCGCCGACATGCGTAAGCGCCCGGTTCCATCGCAACTCCAGTTCCGCCGCGACCAGCCGGTTCTGCGGATCGATGGCGTCGTATTGCCGGAACGCCCGATCGGCGTTGTAGCGTGCCGCCTCGCGATCGCGCATCAGAGCATCGCGGACCTGATCGCCGCGACTGGCCGCTTGCGCTTCGGCCTCGACGGCCGCGGCTATCGCTACCGGCTCGACAACCCGCAGAAGAGCTTCCTCGATGGCGTCGACGCGTAGTCCACCGAAGGCGATGCAACGCGGCTCGCCATTGTCAAGAAGACCACGCCAGCAGGAATAGCGCGGAATGTTGTGCTTGGTTCCCGTGTAGCGGACCGTCAGCTTGCGGCCGCAGCGCCGGCAGCGGACAAGGCCGGCGAGCAGAGCGTCGCCATGCTTGGGCGCCCCGTGATGCCGGCTCGTGGGCACGTTGTCGCTCACCATCTTGCGGATCGCGCTTCCGCCCTTTCCCAGCTGACGTAGCCTTCGTGTGCACCCGGGATCAGCGCCAGCCATTCATCACGCGCCTTACGGCGGCTTCGCGAACGAATGGCTGTTGCATCATATCCCGACGCAGCACGAGTCTTACCATAGGCGTAGGCGCCGCCGTAGATCGGGTTCTCGATCATTCGGTGGATGGTCGCATAGCTTCGCCAGCGCCAGACCACATCAGCGCTTGGCAGGCAAATCCAGCCCATGTTCGAGGAACCAGAGCAGGGCCTGGCGGCACTGCCGAGTTCCGCCACCTTGTCAAACACAAGGGTGATGGCCTCCTGCATGCGACGGTCGGGATCCTTCTCCAGCCGGTCGCCGACCTTCACGAAGCCGACCGGGGAAGCGACGACGAGTTCACCGCGCCGGGCCTTCTCATAGCGGGCCGACAAGGAGCGCTGACGCAGAAGATCGAGCTCATACTCGTTGAGACTGCCCTTCAATCCCAGCAGCAGCCGGTCATTGCCCTGGCGCGGTGTGTAGACCGTCCCCTGGTCGATCAGCACGGTATCGACGACGCGGCACATCTCGATGAGCTGCTGCCAGTCGCGGCTGTTGCGGGCGAAGCGCGATACCTCCCGCGCCGCAACCGCCCCAACCTTGCCGAGACAGACTGCTGCGACCGTCCGATCGAAGCCCGCTCGGGCCACACCGCCAGCAGCAGAGCGGCCGAGATCGTCATCGACCGTCTCGATGCAAGACCAGCCGAGCGCGACCAGGCGATCGCGCATCGCATACTGCAGGGCGCTGCTCTCACGATTGTGCAGAACCTGATGGGCCGAGGACTGCCGCACATAAAGGATCGCCTTTCGCTCCAGATGGTGGGGCCGGATCTCCTCATGCATCATGGCGTGCCTCCTCCCGTGGAACGGCGCGCTCGCCGTCGACGTGGTTGAGGATCAGGCGCACCATCAGCTTTGTCAGCGTCAGGCGCGTCTCTTCCGGCAGCGCCTGCCATGGTGGCATCTGCGCGGTCTCCGCATCGTGCGGGTTGGAGAACAGATCGAACTGATATGTCGTGGGCTGGCGCGGCATGGACCTCTCCCCGATTCGCGTCGTGAGGATCCGATGCTGCGCCCGAATCCTCCAATTGCGATGGGGTGTGGGAATTGGCCGTCGCGTCCTGCAGCAGTGTCACCAAGACGCCAAGCGTTCTGGGATCGACATGTGGGGCAGCGGCAATGCGCCACGCGGTGCAGACCGCGCGATCAAACATCCAGGCCGGAACCTCCAGCCACCGATCGGAGGCGTGGCCAGAGAGACTGCAGCGGAAAACCTCCCGGTCAGCCTTCTCGATCACCTCATGAACGTGAACACAACGCCCGGCCCAGGAATGCGACGGATAAAGAAACTTGCGTTCCTCGGTCCCGTGGGCGTTCTCTCGTCGATTGTACAACACCGCGAGGCCCCATTCCTCGCTCGGCTACCAGACCCGGCGGCATACGCCGAGGACATCACCGCAACCAGCTCCGGCGCTGTGCTGATGGAAGGCTCCGCGCCTCCGCCGTGCTCAACCCGCGCCAAGAGGCGTAACAAAAACGGCCAAGGCTCTAATCGCCATGGATGACAGTTCAGTGGCAGGTCAGCTCCTCGCCCATGCGGCCCCGCCAGCGCGTCATCGAGGAGCGGTCGAACGGCAGCTCATGGCGGAAGAACGCTCGCCGCACAGATACTGGAAACACGGGTTCTCGATTCAGCGCGCGCACAGCACCTCGTCCGACAGATTGAAGGTGTAATTGAGGATGGCGAGCCCAGCCATCAGCCGCGTCGGCAGCGGCGGCATGCCCGGCCCGTCGCAATAGACCTCGCCGAAGCGCGCTTCCAGCACCGGCCAGTCGATGGTGCGGGCCAGCCGCACCATCTCGTGGTACATGTTGAGGATCCGACCAAGGCGGGCGCGGAACAGATCCTGTTCTCCTGTCTCGAGCCGCTCGCGTGGTCTGCCCATCACCTAGCGCCGATTCACTGCGATGAAACCAGTGAATCGCGCTTCGCGTGACGAAATCGAAAACTGGAATTTCAAGAAAACTATCAAAAATTGGCCGCTACCTGTAATTCCAAAATCTGCAAATCGGCCGCATCCCTTATGGGATATCCGCAGCTTCCGAATTCTTCACGGTCAACTAAATCCCGATCGACTGCGATATCCGAGGACCGAGCGCTGCCCGCGACGAGTCCAACCTCCGGCCACCGCCCAGAACCTCTGGAAAATCGCCAAACCCACCCGATGCCAGAATCACAAGGCCAGCGTATAGGGAACCAGATGCCATCCGACACCTCGCGATTATTGAAGCAACGCTTGATTCGGAGCCGACTTTTTCGACCATATTAGAGAGTTGCCGACGCCAGGTATTCAAGCGCGGCCAAGATTGCTTTTGTTGCTGACCTTAAGGAAGCCTAGTCAAAAGGTTTCCTCGTCGAAAGCCCCCAAAGGTTGCTCCGTGTATACGCTCATGGGGTAGGCGTTTGTTCTCAGGCTGGCCAAAGGTCATGCAGCACTCTTGGAGTGGCGGCCTTGGCCTCTTCTAGCTCTGCTGCAGACAAACGGTCGGCCAATTGGCCGAGGACCGAGCGAGCAACCTCTTCCGGATCCACCGCCGGGTCGCAGAGGACGCTGTCGTGGATCCGGTCGAGAAACGAATTGCGGTTTCTGGCTCTAGCGCGGCGGCCGGGATGCCAACCCTCGTAGTAAAAGCCGCGCAGTAAGGCTGGCAGCTGCGCGCCCATGTATACAGCCTCGTCGCGATCCAGACAGTCGCGCAGGGCATGCAGCGTCGCAATCAAGGCTTGGAAAACCCGCTCGCGATCATGCCAGCGAAGTCTCCACGCCAGATCGCTGATCCAATTCAGCGTTGCTTGCAATGCATAGTTTAGATCACGGCTCACGTACATAAGCATTCTCCTGTCCTTAAAGGTTTGTCAGGATCAGATTAGTCGCCATTAAGTGTCGAAATGCGGTTTGTCGGCCTTGAGGCAGACCAACCTGGTCAGGAGGGCCTAGCGCTGCAAGAAAACGGATGGACGTGGCTGAGAGATGATGCCGTTGGTGCCGATGTCCCTGGCAGTCGCGGACTAAATTCCAAAGACAAAACCTAACCCCGGAATTCGCTCGGATCTGCGAACTACGACCGCAGGGTCCGCGGATACGCTCATTTGTGCGGGGCCCGTCGCGGCCTGGAGAAGTACTCCTCGTTCCATCCCGGATTGGTCGCTTCGCTTCCCAAATCCGGATTCATCGCCTCAGCGCAGCGATGGCGCTGTAGACTCGCCTGAAAAGCACCGCTGGATCTCGTGCGGCCACAACTCAAACAATATGACAGCATCAGCGCGCTTTATGCCGAGGCGCATAGCCGCTGCGCAATGTGGACGACGGTGGGACGGCGGGGCGGTCTAGATTGTAGGAGTGTTCTTCCGCCCTACCACACCGAGGGGGCGCCGGGTCGTTGCGATAGTTTGCGCACGCTTGAGAAAACCGAACACTTACTGCAAGTCTCGTGCGCGTCCGGCGCCATGCCCTGTTTCGACTGACTCGAAGTTGCGCAGCATCATTTCCGCAACACTGAAGGTGTGCCGCCCTTGCGGCGAAGTCAGGCGAGCGTCGGTATCGGGATAGATAAAGAAGGGAAGCGAAATTCGGTCACTCACTCCACTGTGGGCGACCTGATGCGGCGTACTCTTGAAGCGATCGTCGCTCAAGGCCTGAAGCATGTCGCCCAAATTGACTACGAGACTGTCGGGCAGGCTCGGCACTGGCATCCAACGCTCGCGGAACCACACTTGCAAGGACCGGGTGGGGAGTTCCTCCTGCAGCAACAGCGTGAAGAAGCCACCGTCGGTGTGCTTGGCACACGTGCCGCCGCGAGCTGGATACCGGATCACGCGTTGCAAGAGTGTCGGCGGGCTGAAATGGCTTCGGAACCAGCCCTGTTCCATACCGATCAGGTCGGCAAGCGCGGTTCCAAGCAGCGGGACAACTCCGCTGAGCACGGTAGCCTGCAAAGCAAGCAGGCTTCGGGCGAAACCAGGAGCCAACGCCTCATCCGGAAAGCGCGTGATTCCAGCAAACGGACGCCGGTCGCCTTCGTTGTCAATTCCGAGATCGAACAATTCCTTTGGATCGCGGCCGGCCTCGGGATGGAGTATTTCGCCGTGCAACGGACTGTATCCACGGGCGATAGTAGGATACATGCCTTGAGAGGCGTGACCATAGCGTTCCTTGATCGCCTCTGGCAACGCGAAAAACCGCCGGGAAGCCTCGATGGCTTGTGCGATCTGTTCCTTCGGGACGCCGTGCTCGACAAGGTAAAAGAATCCGTACTCCTCGCAGGCCATTTGCAAGCGCTGTTGCTCTTTACGTTTCGTTGCATCGGCTGCCAGTTTCGCCAGTGAAATTTGTGGTAGCGTGGTCATATTCGCTTCTCCGTTGGTGCTTTGGCCCTTGTGGGGCTCTGGAAAGCTTAGAAGTTGGCGTCCTTGTCCGCGGTGTATCTCGGCATGGATATAGCTTCACCATGCACGAATATATCTATCGAATTGCGTGCAATGGCAATACGGGATATATTATTAATATGTGGATTCATTGTTACATCTCGTCCGGCCGCTGTTAAATCTCTGCAAGAAAAATTTCCCATTGGTACACTGAAAGTAATGCTTGTCTTATATAGTTTCTATAAATGATCTACGAAAGCCTGCTTGACATGCTCCGAAAATCGGCCGGAACTCGTTCGAATTTGCCGCCGACCGCGCAAATTGAAGTGAAAAACGGGACCGTATGATTAGAGTTTTGTGCGCGCGCGCCTTTGCCGGAAGACGAACCCGCCACACCCCGCCGATGAGCCGCTGATTACCTCTTCCCCAGGCATTGCGGCCGGCGCGCTCGGAAAGGCGACGATCCCGGAGCGGATCTCCTGCGCGGGGGGCGCACACGCCTTCGGTCGTTTGCGCCGGCAATGTCGTCACGCTCGTCGAGGCGATCCCCAGTCTCAAGAGGGTGATCGCGGCATAACTTGCCTGCTCAGCGCCAGGGATATCCCTGCACTGTTGGCATCCTCCAGCACCATTGGAGTCTGCCTCGAATGTGATGACCATCCCATCCTCGGAGGATGAGGCGTGCCGCAGAGCCCGCAGATCCTCGGATTTGCCTCAGGCCTAAATTAATCGCCTATGCCTTACCTTGACAGGCCGATCTGAGGTCTCTGGGTTTAACTTCTTTGTCGCGCCGAATTAAACGATGCGGTCGCAAAACACTTTCAACATCACTGTTGATATTGAAAGAACGCTACGGTGATTGAAGAATACAGACTCGTTTCCTCTATGTTGCACTCGCATGATGATGGCGAAACATAACTTTAAGTTGAAATAACTTCGCAAGCCGCAATGAGATGGTAGAGCTGAGGCGATGCAGAGCTGCCCAGGACGGCGCGCAGAGCCGAAGCTTACAACCCCGGCCGTTTTGCGCGCCAGTAACACCCTCCTGTGCAAATGGCTGTGGAGCAGAGACGATGCAACACCGGCGGATTAGCGGCATCGAGGAGATACCTACCCTTTCTCCAAGAGAAAAGGAATGCATCCTATGGACGGCGAAAGGGAAGTCGTCGTGGGAAATCGGGCACATAATGGGTATATCTGTAAATACCGTTAACTTTCACATAAAAAATGTTATGAAAAAGATGGATACTGTTAGTAGAACAGCAGCGGCAGTAAAAGCGCTTCAATCTGGAATTATCAAATTGTAAAAGGTCAGCCGAAAATCTTTCACAAGGAATCTCATGCCTAAGTCGCGATCATTATGCTACGCAGAAAGGTACGCACTCTTGCAATTCGGCGATTTTAACATCGGTTTGGCCAGGAATTTTCTTGGACTTGCATCTGTCGGAGCGGTGGGAGCACTAATCTTCGGTCCATTTCGGAACGGTCCAAGTCGAGCCGCGGTGCACTGCACACTGACGCAGGTAAATGCCCGATCGATGTAGGAGAAAAGTATTCGTCGGCTAGATCACCTCGCGCATTGCTTCTGCCTTGCTTAACATTACCTCGCGATGCGTGTTCGGCTCGGCACCGGGAACGTGGAGCGCCGGGTAGCGCGGACAGGTAATTGGTAAATCGTGTCGTAGACCGGCAGCACCTGAAACGCCAAGGGCTTCATGATAGTGTCGGTCTGAAACAGTCCGAGGGCGGCTGTGACTAAAGGGGACCCCCCCCTCGCGTTCGACCGATGTGACACATGTCGGCGGGAGCCGCTCGGTCGTTACGACGTCCAACTTCAGGTCCACCAGAGAACAAGATCCGGGCGAGCAAACCCGAAAAAGCTGTTCAACACCAGGCGACGCTTTCCGTTGCCCGATTGACCGGTGACCCCGTGAACGAAACCGCCATCGATCAAGCCGATATCCCCCGCCCTGAGCTGGAAGTCGCGACAAGGAACGCCCTCGAGATAGGCTGCCGAATAGGGATAGCCCGTAGTCTCCACACCTTGCGACTTTCGGTCCTTGACTGTCGGCTTGTGGCTCCAGAGCCGCAGATTGCCACCTTCCTCGGGCATGCTGGGATAGAAGTTGAGTGCTGCGACGGTATTGTGCGCCACCGCAGAAAGCTCGTAATCGTTCCCAGCACATAACACTTGAGCGACGTCGTCGTGGGGGTTCAAGGAGAACGTGCCGCTGCCAGACCAACTGAGAGCGCGAGAAACATTAGCCTGACCATGCTCCGAACGGGCCAGCCGCAATTCAATGCCCTGTTTGCGAAGGTCGCGCTTCAACGCGTCGAACAATGCTCGGACCGGATCAACCAGATTCTCAAAAAGCGCGTCGACGTACGGTCGCGCAGTTTCCGCCTCTGCGAAATAGGTGGCTGCATCCTTCCTGTAGTGGGATGCGCCGACATATTGTCCGGGAACGCCATCCTTACGCTCCTTGAGACCGGGACTGCCACTGAAGTTCGCGGTGATCTCCTCGGCTATTTCGGTGCTGAATGCTTGCCTGATGTGCAGAGCGGTGATCTCACCTTTCAGGACTGAGATGATGTCCGCAGTGCTGATCGAGCCGGTTCGTTCTCTAATCGCAACAGGCGAGGTGGCTGGGGCTTGGGATACTTGATTGGTCTCCATTGGCTTGCTCCTTTAGTGCGTGATCAAGGATGGCGATGCCATGATCGAGTTCGTCATCGGTGATGGTTATCGGCGGGAGGACTTTGATGACGTCGCGATTTGGTCCTGAAGATTCGATCAGCAGGCCATTTTCGAACGCGACATCGTGCACACGGCCGACAACGGCCTGCGAACGGCACTTGAGGCCGGCCATCAGACCGCGACCGCGCTTTTGTTCGATGCACTTGGGAAATTTCGCAACAAGGCTGTCCAGCTGTCTTTGCAGTTTGGCAGCTGTCCGCTCAACGCCTTTAGTAAACTGTCCGTCGGACCACATTTTGCACATCGCTCCTGCAGTCACGAAGGCGAGATTGTTGCCTCTGAAAGTCCCGCTATGTTCTCCGGGTTTCCATATGTCTATTTCGGGGCGAATGAGAACAATCGAGAACGGACTACCTGAACCGCTTAGGGACTTCGACAGGCACACGATGTCGGGTTCGATTTTCGCGAACTCGAACGAGAAGAAATCGCCCGTTCGTCCCGAACCTGCCTGAATGTCGTCGACGATCAAAACCACGCCGTGCTTACGGCAAATCCGCTGAATTTCTGTAAGCCAAGCTGCGGATGCGGCGTTCATGCCGCCTTCTGCCTGGATGGTCTCCAGGATGATTGCGGCGGGCTTTTCTATGCCGCTCCCTGGGTCGCCCAATACGAAGTCTATGTAGCCCGCGGAATCGAAATCTTGGTTCGGATATCCGTCATAAGGGACACGGATCACATCGTGGCGAGCGACGCCGCCCAGATCCCTAGTTGACGCCGAACCCGATACCGCCAGAGAGCCAAGCGACATGCCATGGAACGCGTTCGAGAAGGCCATTACGCTAGGGCGGCCGGTATATTTTCGCGCCAGGGCCAGCGCCGCCTCGTTTGCGTTTGTGCCGGTCGGCCCAGGAAATTGTATTTTGTAAGAGAGGCCTCTGGGCTTCAGGATCGAATCAACAAACGCTTCAATAAAGTCACGCTTCGCAGCCGTATACATGTCGAGCGACAGAAGGATGTTCTCGCCGACGAGATATTCGATTGCCGGTGCAATAATATTCGGGTTGTTGTGTCCGTAGTTGAGGGCGCCCGACCCTACGAGGAAATCGATATATGGGTTGCCGGCCTCGTCCCAGATTGTCGCCCCAAGGGCTCTCGTAAAGACCGCGGGAAACGATCGCCCATAGCGACGAACGTTAGACTCATGAGCTGCAAAAACGTCGCTGTTCATTTCAGGGTCCCTCTGCATGTCGTGCCGCGTTCAACGAGCAAGTGATTAAATGCGTTTGATCGGTTGCGGTTGTTTTCAGTTTCACTGAAGATCGGAACGGTCCAGGCGGAACTTTGGACGGTCGTGACCTCCCAGGAATGTGTCCGTAATGCCGACACTCTCCTCAAAAAGGTCCGCGCCAAAAGGGAGACCGGACTCGCGCGGCAGCTCAACTGCACTGACGCCGTCGGAACCTCCCCCGCTTCACGTTGCTCTGCATGGCGATATCTCTCGTCTATGCGTTGGAACGAACTCAGTTCTAGAGTTTTGGAGCAGGCGGCGATACTACGGCATCTGGTAGTTGACTTATCCGCTCAGCGCCCGCGAAAGGGCCTATCAATAAATCATAGGCTTGCGCTGGCGGCGCCTCATGTGTACAGCGCTTCTGCCATACAGCAGCATGTTAAGGTGGCCTTCGGCAGCAACACGAACCGTCGTGCCCGGCCGGTAGCGTAGCTCGGCGGTAGGGAAGCCGCTCGCGAGCGCGCCCTCAACAGCGCTCTAGCGAGCGTGCGACGTAGCGGCGATCATCGACGTTCTTTGATGTCGGGGCCGCTTTCGGACCGCTTCTGAAGCGTCTCGACCAACTCTGCCTGAACGAGGATTAGGGTCTCGAAAAGCCCACAGCGGAGGATATTGTGGGATCAGACTAAGCCGGTTCTCCCCCCTCTTAAGTGTGCCAGACAGCTTGGTGCTGGGAGATGCGACCACCGGATCTGTCGAAGCCGCGTAAAAATAGGGGACTACTCCATCGACCGGATTTACGCGAGGCAGATGGAGGCGGCCTGCCTTATGCAGTCTCAGGAGGATCGACATTCGCTCGCGTTTTCAGGCGGTTTGCCGACCTCCAGTCAGCATGCGGACGCCTTTGGATGGGCATATTCGCACATCCTACAAAGCAGAAAGCCATCCGTCCCATCCATGCGGTCGATGATTTGGCTAAAAACTGGCCCGTCAAAAAGATCTGCGTATTCGTCGCGCAGAAGATTGCCCAATACGTGTCGCCGTTCAAAATCCATGCAGCAGAGCGTAACGTCACCGTTTGGGAGAAGAACATTTCGATACTGCCGTCCGTCAACGCATGTCAGCGCGCCGACGACTGGCTGCCGTGGTTCGACGATCTTCGGATTGACGCTTCCACCCCTGCTGCTCAGAGGCCGCGCGCGAACTAGCGCTTCGGCGGGGATTATCTCGGCGATATCCGGATGGACCTCGCCCAGGACTATAAACCGAATCGAGGCGATGTCTGCGTCGACCACTTGACGAATCAAAGCGAGATACTTGTCTCCGACAAGACGGCTATTCATGTATGCGCCATCATCGGGAACATGGACCACGAATACCCTTGAGCGCAGCGCCTGCAAGCGGTGTAGATCCCGCCCCTTCATTCCTACAAGCGTCGTGAAAATCCGGATGCCATGGCCTCTGGCGTAAGCGTGCTCGACCATTTCGGTGCAATCCGGATTGAGCCAAGGCTCGGAGTATCCGGCGAAACTAATGTCGACGGAAGTTGGTACGCGCGCCAGACATCGCTTGAAATCTTCAAGACGAAGATGCTTCACATGAGAAACCGCCCTTTGCCGATGGGCGAACTTGTCCTGCGGACAATAAGAACATCCGACGATGCAGCCGGTGGTCGTCGTTATTTCTAAAACCCTGCCGCCGGGAACGGCAGAGCCCAGTTCCTGTAAGATCATCGGATATTCCTCCACTCTTCTTGGGTATTGGCCAATCACGAACTCCATAATACTACAACTTACTTGGTTAAATCCATGGAAATTGTTTCGGCAGCCACATTGATTTATTTCTCCTGTATATTTACCTGTCAACTTGGTCTAATATGCCACGATGATACTCTAAGCGAACTGATTTCCTCAGCAAACGATCCATCGATCAAAATTTCCAGATCAACTCAGTCAGCTTCGCGTTTAGCGGCTAATTAACCGCGGGCGCCCTCGGTTTGCTGGGCGGCCCTGGAACCAACTTTGGGCGCATCGCCGGCACGCAGGACGGCGAAATCGCAAGCTGTCGAGCGTCAGCCGTTGCGGAAGGAAGGTGTAACTGAAACCGTTAATGGCCGGCCCGCCGCCGAGGTGCGCGTAGAGCACCCTCGATCCCTCTTGAAAGCAGCCTTTCTGGACGAGGTCGATCATCCCTTGCATCGATTTGCCCTCGTAGACGGGATCGATAATTAGACCCTCGAGCCGCGCACACAGGCGGATGGCCTCCTGGTTTCCTCGGACGGAAGGCCGTACAGGGAGACGCGTACCCCTCGAGCAACACCGCGTCATCCTCGATGATTTCCGTGCCAAGGTCGACGAGCTTCGCAGTATACCGGGCAATGTTTAGCACCTGCGCCCTGGTTTGGGCGGGGGTGGCAGAAGCTCGATACCGAGGAGATTGGGCTGTCGACCGTCCTTGGCAAATCCACGAGCATGCCGGCGTGCGTCGAGCCCGTGACCGTGCAAACGACAATGTAGTCGAAGGCAAACCCAAGCTGTTTCTCCTGGGCGCGCACCTCCTCCGCGAACCCGACGTACCCAAGCCCGCCATATTTCTGAACTGAGGCCCCTGCCGCGCACCTCTGCTCCCATAATCCGGCTCAAGAGAATGTTGCCGACCCGGTCGTAGACGGTGTCCTCATGGGGTACCCCGCTCTCCTGACCCAGGAGACATTTCATGCCGATCTTGCCGACGACCGCGGCGACCATCCGCGTGTGGTTGGACTGCACGCCGCCGATGGAGACAAGCTTATCGGCATTTGACGCGATCGCGTCGGGAATGATGTATTCGAGCTTGCGCGGCTTGTTTCCGCCCTGCCCCCCAGATGCTGGGAGAGGCGGTCGAGCTCTCGAAGGGCGTGGGCCCAAAGGTGAGCGATAGCGTTCGAACTTTTGCAGCATTGTCTCTCCGGAACGCGATGGAGCTGAATTAGCCATGCACGAGTCACTTTAGAGGCGTCTTTGATTTGCGTCGTCTGTGTTATCCGACGCCCAAAAGTACGCCATTGAGGGTTGCAACCGCACGCCGGCATACTGCGAGCGGCTACCAATATGGCATTCACGAACTGCCTCTCCTGGATTAAACCAGAGTGACCTGATCGCGGTCGCCATCGACTTCTCAAGCAAAGTATTCCTTCGAATATCTTCTCAATATTTATTCCAAAGTGGTGCCAGCTTGAGCACTGACCTTGTCATGGCACCTCAAGGCAGCAGCAGCGATATGGCCAGCATTTGATCGCGCTGGAGCAAATCTGCGGATTCATTCGTCACCTCATTAAGGTCTGGCGTCTCGGATCCAACTTCCTTGGGACTGCCGAAATGCTCAGCCCTCTGGCCAACTCGGCTATCGCAGCCAGACCGCCAGATCAGAAAGAGCACGCTTGCGAAATACGCCAGCTGAAGGAGCAGGGAACAAGCCAGGGTGGTGACGACTACTGTGCCGATTGAATGAGATGCGAAGTAGACAGTCAGTGCGGTGCTGCACAGCACCACCCCTAGGACTCGACAAAACATTCTAAAGGGCAACGCCGTTCTCCTGGTTTTGTCTCCTCAGATCACGCTGCGACCTGATCGGCCGCAACATGGGTCTGGCAGTTCTTCGGGCAGACGCGGGCGCAGGCCCCGCAGCCAATGCAGCGGCCAGCATGATCCACGACCATGATCATGCGATTGAGCTCGCCATCGAAATCGTCGTCTTCGCCGTCGCAGGCGCCGAGGATTTCACCCGCGTCATCGACGCCGTAAAGATGCATGACCTCGCGAGAGCAGACTTTGAAACAGCGGCCGCAGCCGATGCAGGTCGTGCCGTCTATAGCGGTGAGATATTCCGGCACCCATCCGGAGCCGTCGCGGGTGATAAATGTGTTCGTCATCGTAACTTCTTCATTGCAGCGAGCGCTCTCTTGGCACCATCCAACTCGGAAAAAACCGCCGACTTTCCTGAGCAACTTCCTCTATCTCAGTCCATTTTCCCGGGAGATCCTCTGCAAGGTCGCAATTGCATCTTGGCAAAGCGCGCAGCTGAAGCCTTCGGACTTTCTTCGCCATCTCGTCTAGCTTTCACATAAATCCTTCCTCGAAATCGGTTTCTTCACGCCCGTGCCACGTCGGGCTAAGCTTCGATGGCTGAAGTCGAATCGTCGACCAGTTTCGTACCGGCCTCCTCGATCTTCCTGGAACGTCTCGAAGCCGAACCCATGGACGTCTGGACAGAAAGACGAGTTGCCCGACCATGAAAAGGACGGCCCGAAGTCCTTACGGTTTCATCTCCACGATTGGCGATGTCACCGGGCGGAGACGCTCTGCAATGGCAAGCCCGACGGCGGTGTAAAACAAATCGAGCCTCCACAGCACGTCCGGATCGGGGTAGCCCATGCCACGGATCGCTTGGCGCTTTCCTGGTGATGATGAAGTCGGCCAGCAGCGTGGCGTCAGATTTGCCTTCCCATAAGCAGTAGGACTCCTGAGCACGGATCATCCGCACCAGGCATTTGACGAACGGGGTCGCAAGGGCCGCCTCGTCCTCGTTGACAGCTAGGCTGACCGCGGCATCAGACATTTCGCCTTTTGCTCATTTCAGTCCTCTTCCTCGAAGCACGATGTCTTTTTTCTGGGGCGCCTACTTCGGGCACACTTGCGCAGCCGATGCTTGGCTCGGCCCCGCTGATTCCACGCAATTGATGTCCCTCGGGCCGACCTTGAACACGTCCTTGACTGCGACGTCTTCCACGCGAATTCGCGTCGAAGATCGCTTCCGCCGCAACGCGGGAGGCCATGAAGATTCGAGCCTCCATCCTGCTGCAAACGATGGACCAAGTGCTGCATGGACCTCCTTCCTGCGGGCACGCCAGGGAAATGGACGAATCGGCCAGTAAGCCATTTCGACCAATTACCCTTTTTTATCTTTCTTCCTCGGCCGACCGCGATTTGGCACCTTGGGGAAACTGTTTTGCGGAGCCGCAAAGAGAGCGCCGCAACAAGCCTTCGCACCCCTGTACCTGGCGAGGGCCTGCAGCAAATCCGGCAGATGCTGCTCTTTCAATTCGGCTGGGATAGGCTCCGGGCCGTCCAGCGACGTCAGTGCCAGTTCGACCAACTCGATCGCGCGATCATTGTTGCCGTTCTCGTGATAGTACCGGGCGACCGCGGGATAGGACCGGAACTTAGGACTGTCGCCTGGCGGGGGATTTAGCGCCAGGATGTGTTCGGACAGCTCCTTGCCCATCGCGAAGCGCTCAGCAGGGGGAAGGCGCGAATGGTCATTGGCCGGATGGAAAAGTTGGTCTAGCGCCGAAACCATCCAATCCTCGGAATTTTTGTCGATCGCGTCCCGAGCCAATTGGCGCATCGCGGGCAAGCCGGTCCACATGTCTTGCATTTTTTGAAGCAACAGATGCGCATGGGCCAGGCGGAAATTGAGGTCGTCCGGCATCAAGGCAATGCCCTCTTCGATAGCCCAGAGCGCCGTCTTCCAATCTTCCAACTTCACCGCCGCCCAGAACCTGTCATCGATCGGCTTCTTCAACGCTTGTCCGCGCGCCAGGGGTTCGCTTGTTGCGATCCGCTGCTGATCGGCCGCTTTCGCTTTGTTGCTGGTACGCCAGCTGCCGTTGAGCACTTTCGGCAAAACCTCACCTAGTTGGCTCGGATGACCGATAAAGGCGATGCAGCCGTCTCGGTCGACTACGAACGAGGTCGGAACCCCGACGCAAAAGCTGGGTTCCCTCCAAAGCTTCTTCATTTCGCCTGTGAAGTCGAACGCAATCCGATGATTCAGATCCGGGCACTTTTCGGCCAACCACGCGTCCAACTTGGTCCGGGCCTCGACGGCCGTTGGAACGTCTTCATCAGCCGCGATCCCGACGATCTCGAGTCCGCTGTACTTGTATTTCTCCTGTAGCTGCATCAGCTCGAGCATCTCCGCCGCACGTAGTTCGCACCAAGTTGCCCGAAATTCGACGATATAGACTTTGCCGCGCTGGAAGGTCGCAAGGGGCTCGCCACGCAGCCAGTCCTCCACTTTGATTGAAGGAGCCGGTGACCCCATCTGCAACACCAAGTCGCTCTCCAAAGCTGTTGCCAAAGGTCGCGTGACCTTATGCGCGAGCTTGTTCCCCTTTTGAGACGGAGCACGCGGGTTCGAGGAAGGGAGAGCATCGCTCGTCTTGCGCATCTGCGTGCAGTCAGCCTCAGTCAGTGTTGCTGAATCTCAATTCGCAAAGGCCGTGCCAACGCGCTCAGCGTGCAGTAAACGCTTGATTGTATTTAAAAAAGCTCCTGGGCGACTAGAGCCGGTTGTACTAGTCGCGACATGTTTTCTGCCATTGTCAGGTCTTGGACACGCATCACCCGCTTCGCGTCGGCACAGAAGCGTGGCCACGGACGTCTCGACATATAGGGACGAACAGATGGACATCATGACTGCGTTGGCTAGCGCCAGCCACGTCATCACCGTCCGCCTCAAGGCTTGCTTGAGCTTCTTCCCGTTCCGGTCGCTCAGCGGAACGCCATTGCGATTGCAGGGGCCGCTCCCTCCGAGCATCGCCTCTGCCCTACCTCTTCCGCTTTGCGCTTGAATTCCTGGCTCGCAACGCCAGAGTTTCACGAAGAAGCCGGTTATGTTCGGCTGCGGGTCGAGTACCGTCATCGTCAGATGTGATTGTGGCGAAGAGGGCCAGGATGAATGCCGGCCTGTGCCGGGCCGGTGAACTCTCACCGGTCCTACTTTTGTTGTTCTGTGTCCCTTGGCAGGACCTACAAGGACCACATGGTGCGATGTGAGCGCTGTCGGAATTGACCGGCCTCAAGGCCGCTCGGTCGCCACGCGGTGGGCCGGGCAGTATGAAAACGCCGAAGATGCGGCCGCCCCCGTCGCTGACCCGGCTACCATCCCAGGGCGATGACACGTGATTGATGCCACCGTTCGCGCCGAGGGCCGGCAAGAGCCCGACTGTCGGACTCGAAGGTCGGTGCCTTTGCCCGCTGCACGGTCGTTGCCGTCTTCCGTTCCCCGCCAATGGTGAAGGAAATCGTGATAACGCCCATACGATGAGGCTATGGTTCGAACGCAGCCTGCCGCGCTGAAACGACTATCTTTCTCGACCCGACGCCGGCTCGAGTATCGCTGGTTTGAGCGCATTGAGGAGGCTTGGGCCTCTGCCCGGCCATTGTATGCGGCGTTACAGGTTGGCTCGGCGAGCAGACACCGAGCGCGTTAGAGGCGTCCGGGAATGTTCTTCGCGACGGCGCTCGCAAGTTGCTCGCGAAACCTGCTCGTTTGCGGCGACCTTCCTGCGACTTGGTATCAGGGTAGGTGACCAGCGGAGTAGAGCTTGGAACAGCGTCGGTGCCACTTCAGAACCCGTCAGCGGGCCAAAAACAGCGGCAATGGCGGCTTGCCAACTATCCATCTTGTCACGCTACCGAAGAGCCGCTCGCGCAGCCGGCGGCTGCCATAAGCGCCCATGACGATCACGTCGGCAGACGTGTCGATTGCGTGCTGCGCTAGCACCGTGGCTACCGGTTTGCCGCGGCTCGCCAGCCGGTCGACCCAAACCCTAGCACCGTGCCGAGTGAGATAGGCAGCGATATCGGCTCCCGGCTCGGCGCCGTTTCCGGTGCAGGTCGCCTCCGGATCGACGACTGCGACACGAACTTCCTCAGCACCGGATAGCAGATCCAGCGCTTCCCGAACCGAACGGGACGCCTCGACTCGCGAATCCCAGCCGACCAGGACGCGCCGTGGGGACAGAGTCGCCTCAGCGCCCTCCGGGACGACAAGCACCGGCTTTCCCGTATCGAACAAGCTGCCGTTGATAACAAGGGGTCCGAGACTAGTCTCGTTGAGAAGTGCGGGGCCGACGATTGTCAGGTCGGTGCAGAGCGCCCGCTGCCGCACCGCGTCACCGACGCCAGCCTTGTCGCAGTGTTCGGTGTCGACATCATAGCAGCGCCACGTGGCTCTCAGCACTTTGTGAATTTCCCTCAATGTCTTTTCCAGGTTGACCATGTCCTGTGAAAATTCCCGTGCGGCAATGTGGTGTGCGCGATGTCTAGACCACTCGGCGATGCCACCGCCCAACGGCGGAGGGGACCCAATAAGCGGAGGCGACATCAGGAGCGGCGGAGGCGATATAATTAATACGGAAAGATACGCGCCGACCTCGGCGCACAAGCGAGCAGCTATTGCCACGTCCTGATCGGAATGGTCAGCTCCCGTCACACTGAGTATTTTCTTGAAGGCCATCTGACTGCTTCCCCTGAGATGTCGCGCCCGTAGCGCGTTTTCGAACCGCAAGACTTGCCTTCCAACGAAGATGGAGAGTGGCACACCGTCCGTTCGCGATTCAGTCGTCCAGCTTCTCGAGCGAGTAGCCCGCAGACCTGACGGTATGAATGACGCTACCTGGCGAGGCCGCCTTCAGCGCCTTTCTGATCCGGCTGATATGGACGTCGACAGTGCGTTCACCGACATGGATATTGTCCGGCCAGGCCGCGTCGATCAGCTCGTCTCGGCTGAAGACCTTGCCGGGAGCCTCAAGAAATTGCCGCAGCAGGTTGAATTCGAGAGGTCCGAGATGGATGTCGTGGCCATTACCTCGAACCCGGTGAGCATCGAGCTTCATCTCGAGGCTGCCGCAACAGAGCCAGCTGCCGTCTTTTATCCCGTTTGAACCCGGCTGTGGCAGCGCCAACTTCGTGCGTAGACAGTCAAGCAGCTTGGCTGGTGCGAAGGGCCGCACAAAGCTCTCGTCAACACCTGCCTTCAAGAGATCGAGGTGCTGGTTCTCGGCGCCGGGCGCGATCAACGCAATGACGGGCAGACGGCCGGTCCGGGGCTCCCCCTTGAACCGGGCGCAGATTGTGGAGCCTGCCGCGCTTGCTGGCGCGCAGTCCAGGACTACCGCCTGGAGCTCCCGTTGATCGGCCAATGCAAGTGCTTCCTTCACGCCGCCTGCCGGCTCACTCGTGAAGCCGTCCACCCCCAGAATGTGGCTGAGGAACAGATACAACTCGGCATCTTGCGAACAGATCAGTACCACTGGCTTCATCAGCGCTACCCCAAGAGCCATATCGGCCTCGACCGCCTCGATTGAGAGGGCTCGCATGTCCTCAAGGCCTGACATGATGCCCTCTATCGAAAATCGGCTCCATCACGCCCGCGCCACCTCGGGATAAGCCTCAATGGCTGCGGTGCCATCGCCGGCCAGTTGGGTACCGGCCGCGGCGAGTTTCCAGAACGTCTCGAAGCCGAACCGATGGACGTCGCGCAGGGTCTTGGACAGAACGACCAGTCGCCCGGCCGTGAAGAGCACGCGCCCGAAGCCCTCGTGGCTTATCTCCATCATCGGCGATGCCATCAGGCCGGAGCGTTCCTCAATCGCAAGCCCGACGGCGGTGTAGAACTTATCGAGCCTCCACAGCACGTCCGGATCGGGATCGCCGACGATTGGAATTGCACGGCGCTGTTCCCTGGTGATGATGAAGTCGCCCAGCAGCTCGGCGTCCGATTTGCCTTCCCATGACCCGTGGGAATCATTGGCACGGATCAGCCGCACGAGGCATTTGACGAACGGGGCGGCAAGGGCCGCCTCGTCCTCGGTGGCGGCAGTGCTAACAGCGGCTTCAAACATTTCGCCCACTCCTCATTTCAGCTTTCGCCCTCGAAGGAGGGTTTCTGTTCAGCGACACCTGCCTGCGCCAGCACCTTGCGCAGCCAAGGGGGAGGACACGTCCTGAGCATCATCTGCGTGCGCAACAGCACCTCTTGGATGGTCTGGGGCTGCGGCACTTTGATCGGATGGATCTTTGCGGAAACAAGTTTGGCTGCCGAAGGTCCGCCGATCGCCAGACAAAACAGGAGATGACAGCCCTTTAGCGCCTCCACCTTCGGGGTGATGCGGTCGTAGCCCTCAGTTCGGTGCTTCCCGCTCTCGTCGGAAACATCATCGAAGGCCACGGCTTCCACGAGATTCCACTCCTCGCGCATCACGTCGTAGACAGCAAAGCGCCTGGCCGACCCGAAATGGGCGTTGAGGTTCTTCATGTCCTGCGTGGCGATGGCCACGCGCAATGCGCCGGCTTGGCATTCCGGCGTCGGTGCGTGAACCTGGTCAGTGACGAGCGAGAGGCGACGGACGGAGCTCATCTGGGGTTTCTCGCTTACGGAGGGGATCAAGCGCCTCAGGCGTCGGCGCTCGCCCGTTTGCTTGAAAAATGTTGGCAACCTCGAAGATCAGGTCGCGGGTCCCCTGGTAGAGGATTGTGAGCTTGTGCTGGGCACCGAGCCGGTCGAAGATCGGGAAGCCGACCCGCATGAGCGGGATGCCGAGGCGCTGCGCCGACTGGCGGCCGTGGGAATGAGTAACGAGAAGATCAGCGCCGGCGCCAAGAGCTTCCAAATCGCCGAGATCGCCGATTTGAACCGACTGCGCCGGTACTTCCTCCACAATTTTCGACTTAGCGGCCGTTGTGACCGCCGCCGCGATTTCGGAGCCCATGCCGATGAAGAAGCTCGCGAGTTGGTAGAGTTGGTCTGGTTCAGCAGCGATCGCAATTTTCTTGCCTCCAAAGTGGAAATGTCCGTCGAGCAACGCGTCCTGCAACTGCGACCGCTGACGGCGCACCCCAGACGGTGCCGCCGCGCCCGAAACCGTAGACAGCAACGAGACGAACCGGTCGGCGTCCCTCAATCCAGTCAACGACCGGAACAGCACGTAAGAAACCCCGGTCATCCCCTGCAGCACCTCGGCCGGGCGGCGCATATGCTCGCCGATGACAATGCATCGCTCGGCCGTGCCTAGCTCGCGGATATCTTTGACGCTGGTGCCGCCATAGGTGGTCGTGACCCAACGGTCGGGCACCGTACCGTCGAGCGAGCCGGAGACGTCCGGCAAAATCACCGGCTTCAGTCCAAAGCTCTCAACCATCTCACGCAAATGCTCGATGTCAGCCACAGTGAGGTTCCAGCCAGGCAGGATCACGATCTTTTTCGATTGCCGGGCCTGCTCGCCGGACCGTGTAATCCCTTCGATCATCGCGGTGACAGCTTTGGCCCAGCCCTCTTCGATCGCGCCATCGAAATCCGGTGTGTTGGCCAGCACCACCTCCGTACCCGCGAGTTCTTTGGTACGCTTCAGCCTGATATTGGCGATATCTCCTGCGCAGTCGTCGCCCCGGGTTTCCACAAGTGCGGTCGTGCAAACCCCGATCAGCGTTGGCTTTATGCGGGCCTTGAGGTTGAGGATAGCCTCTTCCAGATGGTCTGGCCCGCCGAGGATCGTTGCCACCTCGTCCATCGCGGTTGTCTGCAACTGAATGGCTTCCTTGAAATGTCGCACCAAGAGCACGAGCGCGAAGCTGGTGCACCCCTGGCTGCCGTGGAACAACGGCATCGCGCCGTAGACGCCAAGAAAGGCCAAGGCGGCACCCAATGGCTGCGATGACTTCAGCGGATTGACCGCCGCCGCTTTGGTCTGGGGAAGGATGCGGACTATCGGCTTTCCTCGACACTCGCCGAAATCGTTGGCCGTCGTGCCCGCGAATTCCTGGACAGCATGCAAGGTCAGGGTCTCGCTTCTCGTGAGCGGCCGTTCCTCCCTCACCGTAGGCTGGCAATCCCATGGTGCCGGCTCCCGCACCTGCGCCCAGATCGGATTGTGAATGGCGATGTCGATCTGGCGTACGAGTTCCACCATGCCGTCATAGCCGGCGTAAGGGTGTTGGCGCTCCTGGTTGATATCGAGCCAGGGTGTCTTGGCCTTCAGAGCGACGAATTGCGTTCGCCCGCCCGACAGCAGGATATCCGCCTTGCGTTCTGAGAGCATGGCGTAGAGCTCGCGCGGCGCCATCTGCTCAAATATGTGGTTGTCGTCGTTGAGCATCTGCTTGATGCGCGCCTTGTCTTCGACGGTCGACTTCTTGACAGAGGTTCCGACGATCTCGATCCCGATCTCCATCAGCGCATGGACGACCGACCAGGACTTCACGCCGCCGGTGTTAAGTAGCACGCGCTTGCCTGCGAGCCTCGGCTGGTAGGCCGCTAGCCTCTTCCAAGCGATCGCCTCTTCCTCTGCAATCAATACCTCGGTGCGGCCGAGGATCTCCGGATCGGCACCCTTCTTCACGAGCAGCTGAGACATTTGTCGGAGCGCTTCAGACGTGGCGCTGATGCCGTAGAAGGAGCCCTCGAAAAACGGGATGCCCCAGCGCTGCTCCATCTTGCGGGCGAGATTGATGAGCGCGGTCGAGCACACCACCATAGCCGCCCGGGCGCGGTGCGCGCAGGCAATGTCGAAGTAACGCGCGTCACCCGGAATGCTGGCGCGCACCCGGATCCCGAGCCGATCCAGCAGCGGCTTCACCAGCCAGAATTCGCCCGAGAGGTTGAATTCGCCAAGAATGTTGATATCGTAAGGGCCGGCATCGTCGGGCTCGATCGTGCCGATGACATGCTCGAGCAACGCCTCGCCGGCAAGCTTGTTGCCGAGATTCTTGGAGCCGACGAAGCCCGGCGCATTGACCGGTACAACGGCCAAGCCGTACTTTTCCGCCGCGCGCTTGCAGACGGCCTCGATGTCGTCGCCGATCAGCGCCGTCACGCAGGTCGGATAAACGAAGATCGCCGGCGGCCCATACGCTTCCTTGATCTCGAGGATCGCTTTGAAAAGCTTCCGCTCGCCCTGCCCCATCACAACATCGAGTTCGGTGAGGTCGGTCGTGAAGCTTGTGCGCCACAGGGCTGGCCCGGACGAAGCCGCACCGCGGTTGTCCCAGGAATTGCCCTCGCAGGCGAGCGGCGCATGGATCAAATGCGCAACGTCGGTGATCGGCTGCAGCACGATCTTGGCGCCATCGAAGGCACAGCCGCCGGCCGCCGCCCCAGGGGTCAGTGGCTTCGAACAGCCCTCCTTGCGCGCCTTGGCATCCTTGCCACGGTTCTTTTCGCAGCCAGGCTCGTTGAAGACATCCTGGATTTTGGCTCTGAGCAAGGACATTGCGTCGGTCTCCAAAGTCCCTCGGGAAGACGACCGGCCAAAGCCGACGTCAAGCTTAGCGGGTGAGGTCATACGAATAGTCCGTCACGCCCGTCTCGCTTGTCTCGCGATCGAGCTTGTCGAAGATCTTGTCGAGGATCGTCGTCAGCACGCGCAACCCGCCTTGGTAGCCCATCAGCGCAAACCGATGGTGATGGTGGCGATCGAAGATCGGAAACGTCAGCCGGATCAGCGGCGTGCCCGTGTCGCGTTCCAGATACTTGCCATAGGAGTTGCCGATCAGCAGGTCCACCGGCTCGGTGAAGAGCAGCGAGCGCATCGCCCAGAGGTCCTTGCCCGCCCAGACTTGAGCATCCTTGCCGAAGGGCGATGATGCAAGCAGTTCCTTCAACTCCGCTTCCCATGCCGACGTGCCGTTGGTGGCGAGGCAATGGGTCGGCTCGCCGCCCGTCTCCATGATGAAGCGGGCCATGGCGTAGACAAAGTCCGGATCGCCGTAAATGGCGTATTTCTTACCGTGCAGCCACGATTGGCTGTCCGCCATGGCGTCGACAAGTCGGCCCCGCTCGAGGCGAATTGCCTCCGGGATTTGCTTACCGGAAATCGCGGAAACCTCCATCAGGAAGTCGTCAGTCGCCTTTACACCGAGCGGGTAATGGAACGAGGCCGTCGCCTGCCCCACCCCCTCGCAATACTCTAGTGTTTTTCGGCTGTTGTAATGCTGCAGCGACAGCGTCGCCTCGGCGTTGAGTGCCTTCCTCACGTCTTCGATCTTCGTGCCGCCGTCATACATGCGGTATTCGCCGTCGGACGGCGTGTCGAACTGGTCAGAGGCGTCTTGGATCAAGGTATAGGACACGCCTATCAGGTCGAGCAGGCGCTTGAGTTCCCGGTTGTTGCCAACACAGAATCCGTCGAAGCCCGGAATGACGTTGATGGTCCCCTCGGCTTCCGTTCGCTCCTCGCCTTTCCAGAAATGCTCCAAAATCCCCTTGAGCGTGACGTCGTAGCCATCGACATGACTGCCGACAAAGGCCGGCGTATGGGCGAAGGGGACGTCGAAGTCGCGCGGGACCGAGCCTTCGTCCTTGGCGTTCTCGATGAAGCTGTGCAGGTCATCGCCAATGACCTCCGCCATACAAGTGGTCGAGACGGCGATCATCTTCGGGTCGTAGAGTTGGTACGTGTTGGCGAGCCCGTCGACCAGGTTCTTCAGGCCGCCGAACACTGCCGCGTCCTCGGTCATCGAGGAGGAAACCGCCGAAGCAGGCTCCTTGAAATGGCGCGACAGGTGCGAGCGGTAATAGGCGACGCAGCCCTGGCTGCCGTGGACGAAGGACATGGTTCGCTCGAAGCCTGCCGCCGCGAACACCGCGCCGAGCGGCTGGCAGGCCTTGGCGGGGTTCACGACAAGCGCTTCGCGAGCAAGGTTCTTTTCGCGGTATTCCCACGTCTTGGTGAATTCGCGTTGGTCGGTAACGACCTGGTCCGGGTGCGGACATTCGAAATTCAGCCTCTTCTCGGCAAGCATCTGCCTGTATTCCGGCTCGCGGAACAGGGGCGCGTGGTCGAGAACTTTTTCAGCCGACTGCGGCATGGGTGGTTACCTCTTTCCATCTGGCCCGCCATACGGCGGCACAGGGACGTCGAAAGTTTCAGGTCTCCCGCGGACAAGCGGCCACAGGCGTTCACGGCCTCCCGGTTTCCGGGAGGCCAGGCTCTTCATTCGGCCGCAATCGCCGCCGACGGCTCGGCTTTTTTCTTCCAGGGGGCGTCGTAGAGGCCCCAGACCGGGTTGTTGATGGCCAGATCCATGTCGCGGGCGAAAATGGCGAAGCCGTCGTAGCCGTGATACGGGCCTGAATAATCCCAGGAATGCATTTGACGGAACGGTATGCCCATCTTCTGGACCGGGTACTTCTCTTTGATGCCGGAGCCCACGAGATCAGGGCGGATCCCCTCGATGAACTTCTCCAACTCGTAACCAGTCACGTCGTCATAGATCAGCGTGCCCTTCTTCACGTAGTGGCCGGTGCGCTGATAGTCGTCGTTATGGCCAAATTCGTAGCCAGTGCCCACGATCACCATGCCCAGGTCCTCGTATGCCGTGACGACGTGACGGGGGCGCAGCCCGCCGACATAGAGCATCACCGTCCTGCCTTCGAGGCGCGGGCGGTACTTGGCTATGACCCCTTCGACCAGCGGCCGGTATTTGGCGATGACCGCCTCGGCCTTGGCCTCGATTTCCGGCCCGAAGTGCTTGGCTATCTTGCGCAGAGAGGCTTCGGTCTGGGAGGGGCCGAAGAAATTGTACTCCATCCAGGCGATGCCATACTTTTCCTCCATGTGCCGGCAGATGTAGTTCATCGACCTGTAGCAATGGATGAGATTTAGCTTCGCCTTTGGCGCTCGCTCTATTTCGGCCAGCGTAGCGTCGCCCGACCAGTTGCCGACCACGCGCAGACCCATCTCCTCGAGCAGGATGCGCGAAGCCCAGGCGTCGCCGCCGATATTATAGTCGCCGACCACATTGACATCGTATGGGCCGGCTTCGAACTCGACGTCCTTCTTCTCGAACACCCAGTCGCGGATCGCGTCGTTGGCGATGTGGTGGCCGAGGGATTGCGAGACGCCGCGGAAGCCCTCGCAGCGCACCGGCACGATTGTCTTTTCGTGCTGCTTGGCCTTGTTGCGGGACACAGCTTCGGTGTCGTCGCCAATCAAGCCGATCGGGCATTCGGACTGCACAGTCATGCCCTTGTTCAGCGGAAACAGTTCCTCGATCTCATCGATGATCCGTTCCAGCTTCTTGTCGCCGCCGAAAACAATGTCCTTCTCCTGGAAATCGGAGGTGAACTGCATCGTGACGAACGTGTCGATGCCGGTCGTGCCGACGTAGTAGTTGCGGCGTTGAGACCAGGAATATTGCCCGCAGCCGACCGGGCCGTGCGAGATATGGACCATATCCTTGACTGGACCCCACACCACGCCTTTCGAGCCGGCATAGGCGCAGCCGCGAATCGTCATCACGCCGGGGATGGACTTGATGTTCGATTTGACCTCGCATTCGGAAAGGACCTCGCTTTCCTCGCCAGCCTCGTCGCCGCTCTTTGCGACGCTGAGGTGCTTTTTGCGGCGCTTCGCCGACTTGTCGGGATATTGGGACAGCACCTCCTCGATAAGCTTCGCATGGAGGGCACCGTCATTCTCGTATTCCAGGCTCATGGGACCCCTTTCAAGGTTCAGGGTGACGCCTCACCGACGAGGCGCTGTTCTTTGAAAGGCGCACCAGGTCAGGCGGCGCCTCATGTCGGCAGCGGTCGCTACTGCGCGGCCGCCTTAGCCGCTTCCTTGACCTGAAGCTCGGCAAGCATCTGCTCGTCCGTCTTCATGATGCCGAAGTCGAGCAGCATGTCCTCGAGCTCCTCCATGGTGATCGGGGTGGGGATGGTGCCCTGGCCCGAATTCCCGTGGATCTTCTCGGCCAGCGCCCTGTATTCCCCGGCCTGCTTGGAGTCCGGCGCATACTGGATCACAGACATCTTCCTGAGCTCGGCGTGCTGGACGATGTTGTCGCGCGGCACGAAGTGGATAAGCTTGGAATTGAGCCTGGAAGCCAGCGCTTCGGCGAGGTCGAGCTCGCGGTCCGTTTGGCGCTCGTTGCAAATCAGGCCGCCGAGCCGCACGCCGCCCGAATGGGCGTATTTCAGGATACCCTTGGCGATGTTGTTGGCGGCGTAGAGCGCCATCATCTCGCCGGACATGACGATATAGATTTCCTGGGCCTTGTTCTCGCGGATCGGCATCGCGAAACCGCCACACACCACATCCCCGAGCACGTCGTAGGAGACATAGTCGACGTCGTCGTAGGCGCCGTTCTCCTCGAGGAAGTTGATCGAGGTGATCACGCCGCGGCCGGCGCAGCCGACACCCGGCTCGGGTCCGCCCGACTCCACGCATTTGATGCCTTTGTACCCGACCTTGAGCACGTCCGCGAGTTCCAGGTCTTCCACCGAACCTTCCTCTGCCGCGAGATGCAGGACGGTATCCTGCGCCTTCGCGTTCAGGATCAGGCGGGTGGAGTCGGCTTTGGGGTCGCAG
Source organism: Mesorhizobium sp. LSJC285A00 (assembly GCF_000503155.1). Classification (NCBI taxonomy): domain Bacteria; kingdom Pseudomonadati; phylum Pseudomonadota; class Alphaproteobacteria; order Hyphomicrobiales; family Phyllobacteriaceae; genus Mesorhizobium; species Mesorhizobium sp. LSJC285A00. Next base: position 3,114 of record NZ_AYVK01000046.1, on the reverse strand, counting down.
CCGACGATGAGGATTCTTTGCCCGAGGTCGACAAGGGCGGCGAGCGTATTTTGGGAGGTGGTGGACTTGCCGATGCCGCCCTTGCCGTAAAAGGCGATCTGACGCAAACCTGACATGTAGCTTTCCTTCCTTCGTTCCATTCATCGCGGCTGCCGCGACATGAATGCCGGTCGGGCAGCTGTAGCCGCCTCGCACCTAAGGATCTCAAGACTCGTGCCAATTTGGCTGGTCGAGCCGAAGGATAATTTTATCGTTGATTTACAGGGGTTTAGCTTGAGTTCCAAGAAAGGATTGTCGGAACAGCCCGTGTAGCGGACGCGACATTGCCGACACAAAGCGTCGGATCGCGATCCTCAGTCACCGCATTCGTTTGAACCGCATCGTTATGTTGAAGTGGACGAACAGCAGCTCGATCCTGTTGGGTGAATTGCGGGATGCTGTCTGTTCCGGCGAGTTGACGTGCTTGCTCACGCGTGTCCTCGTGGACACTCCGCGGAATGTTGTGCCACGCTGGCATACCTTCGATCCACGGCCATCCATAGGGCCGCGGGCGGAAAGTTCCGCTATATCAGCAACCCGAGGGGACTTGGCTCACTTATCGGCGCAGGAGTTCAGTATCGGCCTCATCGCCTTCACATGTTCGTCCATCCGCTCGAGCACTTTCGCTGCGACAACGTCGCGTTCAGGCAGATGCCACCAGTACTCGTTGACGAGTTTGACCGTCTCGACCACTGCCTTTAGGATTGCCAGCTCCGGAAGCCTTGCGCGGTTCGCAAATGCTTTCCATCGCGGTGCTGCTAGCGCCTTGAACGAGCGCTCTCTTCCAAGCGACAGCGCCATGGCGTCGGCGGGAATATATGGAACGGTGGAGAGGAGGTCGTAGAGTGGTGCAAGCGCCGGCTTGTCGCCGTTTCCGAGATAGATCAAAGACCAATTCTTCAGGTGCATGTCGCCATTGCCGGTGATGACGCTCAGTGCCAGGCGGCGGACGAAAACGAGAGCCGCCGTAGGCGAGACGGCCACGCAAAGAGCCATGGCTATGTCGTGATAAGCGGCCCCTCATATTTGCGCGAGGGGTAGACACCGAAGACCTGAGCGAAATCCTCGATGTGTATCCTCTCGCCACCGGCGCCGCGATCGAAGCGTTTGACGAGAAGGACCTTGCCCTCCGACAGCGTATTGAATTCTTCGGAAACGCCCTCAAAATCGGACTTCTCGACCAGTTCGCATTCAGGAACCTCCATGCCGATTGCTGCTGCCAGCGCCAGGTTGGCGAATTCGTTCTCGGAAACGCCCGGAAACGCCGTCGAAGGGAACTTGGCAATGTACCGGCCCTGCTCGTCGTCCATCGGCAAGGTAAGGCCGCCGCCTTCCAATGTTCTTCATGAGCGACAGCTTCATCTGCACGGCGGCAAGCGAGAACCGTGCCTTGGAGTGATCCTTTGAGCCATCCTTCGAAACTGCTATCGCGCCGTCACTGGGCAACGCCCGTACGGCTCCCGGCAGATCGGCGCCCAGTGCCGCTAAAGATCGAAATCATTGCCTGGCCGCACATTGCCTTCGTGATGCCTTTCCATCGCCTCCCGCAATTTCTCTCCGGCAGGAGGTTCGCGAAGAAAGCGGGCAAGGCGCTTGGCAGAGGCTTTGGATCTTTCCGCAATCCTCCCGTCGCTGCCCGAACGACAGGCTGAGAACCGGAAAGCCGCCTGTCGCGCGGTAGGCGTCATCGAAGTTGAACGCATTGAAATCGCCCGGCGTCCTGACGATTGTGCGAATCTTCACTGCATTCAAGAGCACGTCCAGCGACGGGATCGTCTTAGGTTCGCGAAAGACTGGAGCCATGATCGTCATCGTCAGGTTGAGAAACAAAGGCGGGTCGATCGTCATCATCGTGCGGACGCAATAGAGCCTGGACAGCCGACACCATGGCTTGCGGAACCAGCATCATTTCCAGACCGAGCGCGCGAGCGATATTCATGAGCGTAGTCGCACGCGCGGCTGCGGCTCCCTTTTCGATGTCGCGATATCGGGGACGGGATATACCCGCCAAATCAGCGACCTGCTTCTGCGTCATCGCAGCGGCCAACCTCACCTGCCTGAAAAGCCCAGCGATTTCCCGTAGAATTTCCGATTCAGAGTCCATTATGCTACCTATACGATCTATTCCAATGCGCGATGGTACGAAAAGGTATCTCATCCAGCGACAAGTCAATACTTTCATGATCTGTTTGCGTATCATACGTGAAGAAAATGATCTGGAAAGAGATCAATCCTCCTCTCTCCCTTTAGCGCCGCGCGGCAACGTCGTTCCTCCGAGAACTGAACCGCACCGGGTTTTCCGGAGGCCGTTTCGTTTGAGTCACGCGGCCATGGCTGTGTCATCCAGCATGGCGTAGTAGCGTTCCTCGGCTTCGGCCGGCGGGATGTTGCCGATGGGCTCCAGCAGCCGGCGATTGTTGAACCAATCGACCCAACCGAGCTAGCGAACTCGACGGCTTCGAAGTTGCGCCATGGTCCGCGTCGATGGATCACCTCGGCCTTGTAAAGGCCTTTGATCGTTTCGGCGAGAGCATTGTCGTAGCTGTCGCCGACGCTGCCTACCGAAGGCTCGACGCCGGCCTCCGCCAGGCGCTCGGTGTATCTGATAGAGACGTATTGGGCGGCCTCTATCGCCGTGATGGATGAGCCTGCCCCCCTTTACGGCATAGGCGCTAAAATAGGTATTGCCCTGCGGAATCGGGTGTGATTCTACACTGCGATGACACACGAATCGCTTGTTGATGACGGCTGGGCCGAGACGATTGAGCTTCTCGGCGGCGAAGATTTGCTCACGCAGAGCGCCCGCGAGACGAAGGCGTTCCTGCGCCCGCGGGGCGTCAGGTCGGCGAGCGACCTGTTGCGCCTGACACTGGATTACTGCCTTGGCAAGGTTGGCATGCGGGCGTCGTGGCCTGGGCGGCGGCGAGCGGGATTGCCGACATTTCGGACGTGGCGTTGCTTGGCCGGCTGCGCAATGCAGGACCATGGCTGCAGCAGTTGTTGGGCACCTTTTGAAGCGCGAGGATGCAGGTTTGGCCAAAGGCCGACTGGTTCGCATCCTCGATGCGACAGCGG
>NZ_AYVK01000045.1:0-49023 GCF_000503155.1 Mesorhizobium sp. LSJC285A00 | reverse complement strand
GTGCTGCCCGGCAAGGTCACCGTGCTCGGCGGCGGCGTCGTCGGCCTGCATGCCGCCCGCATGGCGGTCGGCCTCGGCGCCGACGTCACCATCATCGACCGCTCGATCCCGCGCCTGCGCCAGCTGGACGACCTCTTTACCGGCCGCGTCCACACCCGCTACTCCACAGTCGAGGCGCTTGAGGAAGAATGCTTCTCGGCCGACATCGTCGTCGGCGCCGTGCTCATCCCGGGTGCTGCTGCACCCAAGCTGGTGACCCGCGAAATGCTGTCGGGCATGAAGAAGGGCTCGGTGCTGGTCGACGTCGCTATCGACCAGGGCGGCTGCTTTGAGACTTCGCACGCCACCACCCATGCCGAGCCGACCTATGAGGTCGACGGCGTGATCCATTACTGCGTCGCCAACATGCCGGGCGCCGTGCCGGTGACCTCGGCGCACGCGCTCAACAACGCGACGCTGCATTATGGCCTGCAGCTGGCCGACAAGGGCCTGAAGGCGCTGGTCGACGACCACCATTTGCGCAACGGCCTCAATGTCCACAGGGGCAAGATCACCAATCGCGCCGTGGCCGAAGCACTCGGCTATGAGCTGGTCGAACCGAAAGTGGTTCTGGCTGCCTGACCAGACCTAAATCCTGATCTCACCTAAATTGGGAAGACTTGCTCCCGTCAGCCCGCCGGCTCATCCCGGTGGGTTTTTTCTTGCGGGCAAAACACCGGCAACAAAAAGCGGAGCCAAAGCCCCGCTTCCTCGATATCGAGATCCCCGCCGGTTCATCCGCGGTCGGCAACCCATCGACACTCACCTTTGAACGTATGAATGCGACGGCAGTACGACAGTTCGCCGCCAGTCGGCGCGCCACCGTGTGCCGGCGATAGTCGCGGCGCTGTGTGAAGCGTTTCACATCAGCCATCCGAAAAACCTGCACAGACAGGGGTGCCAACTTGACGGATCGAGCCGTCACACGGTTCCCAACTGCCCGCCAGACCAACGGCGGGCATTTTTTTGTCAGGCACGTTCGATTCGGCACTGATAGCAATTGTTGCGTGCCGAGCGGACATGGACGTAGGCGATATCGTCGCGTTCGAGCAGGGTTTCGGCCCGCGCCGTGATTGCTGAGGTCACGATGACGCCGCCACTGCCGTAGACGATGCGATTATCCCCGTCATAGCCACGCACGATGTAGTCGGGGCTTTCGAACACCTCTGGCAGCTGCTCGGTCTCGGCGGCGCGTTCGCATTCTTCCGCATGCAGGAAGATCGGACCAGTTTCAGCGTAAGGCTGCAGATCCGGGAATGGGCGATAGGCCAGAACGAGATAGACGTCGCCCCCGGCGATGTTCTTCAGACAATGCCGGCACGGCACCCCGTCGCCATCTGAAACCTTCCGCTCCGGCGTTTGCCCGTAGGCGTCCGGCCCGCCGCGCTGCAGCGCTCTCACATCTTCTGTCGGCAAGGCTTTGAACTGGACGGTCATGGCTAAATTTCCGGTGCGGTTGACCGGAAATTATGCCCCCGCCGAGGTGCTTCCCACCCGATTCCTGTCAACTGTCAGCAGCCCGGCCAGTCTCAGGCCGGACTGCTTCGGCATTGGGCAGGTCCCGCGCCGGCTCATCGGATGAAATCGTCGAAGCGGCGCAGCGTCACCCGGCGGCTGCGCCAGTTCTCGTCCTGGGTCCGCACGAGCAGGAATTCCTCGCCGTGAACGGTCGGTTCGGCCTTCAGTCGGAGAAAGTCACGGCCGCATGACGCTGGCCGAGCGCTCGGCGAACGACAGCGGATGCACGGTCTCCTTCTTTTGCGCCACCGGCGCAAAACCGAGCTTCTGGTAGAGCGGCAAGGCAGCCGGATGGTCGAGCGTACAGGTCTGCACCGTTACCCGTTTCGGCCCATACGACCATGCTGCGGCGATCGCCGCACCGAGGAACCAACGGCCGATGCCTTGCCCGGTCGCATGTTCCATCATGCCGAAATAAGCGAGTTCGACTTCCTCTGGCAAATGCGGCTTGAGGTCGAAGAACCCGGCCGGCGCGCCGTCGAGATAAAGCACCCTGATGTCGCGGTCCTCGCGGTGGATGCCGGCGGCAAGCTCGTCATCGTCCAGCCTCAGCACATTGACCCAGTGCCATTTGCGTCCGACCCGATCCATCAGATAGCGGTAGAAATGCAGCGGAATGTCCTTGGTCCTGAGCAGCGCGATCTGCCTGTTGTAGGGCAACGGCGGCGAATAGGCCGGCGGCACATGCATTTCCAGAAACGTGACCGTGACTTCGATGTCGTCCAGCGCGCCATTTTCCATCGCCATCATTCCTTGCCCGTCACCACAGGCGTGTCTGCCAGCCCGCCCCATTCCGTCCATGAGCCGTCATAGAGCCGGTTGTCGGTGTGACCGAGCGTCTCCAGCGCCAGAGTGACGACGGCCGCCGTTATGCCGGAACCGCAAGAGGTGACGACCGGTTTCGACAGATCGATACCGGCACCCTCAACGGCCTTGCGCAACTGGTCCTTCGACAACAGCGCGCCATTCTGTGACAGCGCCGAATAAGGCAAATTGTGCGCGCCGGGCATGTGGCCGGAGCGAACGCCGGCGCGAGGCTCAGGCTCGGTGCCGGTGAAACGGCCGGCGCCACGGGCGTCGGCAATCTGGCTTTCTTTCGTTTCGACGATGCGACGCATGTCGGCTAGGCTGGCGACGCGGGCGGCGTCGAAATCTGCGTGGAACACGTTTGGCGCGATCTTGGTCGGCTCCGCCGTCACCGGCCGGCCCGCCGCCTTCCAGCGGTCGAAGCCGCCATCCAGCACATAGACCTGGAACACGCCCATGACACGGAACATCCACCAGGCGCGCGGCGCCGAGAAGAAGCCCGGACCGTCATAGACGACGATGGTGTCGTCGGCCGAAATACCCATGGCGCCGACATATTGCGCGAAATGCTGCGGCGAAGGCAGCGTGTGCGGCAGCTTGGCATCTGGGTCCGAGGCCGCATCCTGGTCGAAGAAGCGCGCACCCGGGATATGCGCTGCCTCATACTCGGCGCGCGCATCGCGCTTCTGCGCCGGCAGGTACCAGGACGCATCGACGATCGTCAGGCCGGGCTCGCCAAGACGGCTCTGCAACCAGTCCGCATCGACTGTGAAAGGGCTGTCATCGGCCATCGTTGTTCTCCTGCCTTGTTGGCCGACTACTATATTTTGGCGGCCATTCGGTTCCGGATCCTGTTTGGCCCGACAATCTGAATGCGCAGCGAGCGCACGACGTAGTCAGCCGCAGCAGTGTGTTGATTCTGATTGTTTTCGTGTTTCGTGGCGAGTACGGAGTGATGGTTATGATCTGGGATGGGCGGGGTCAATAAAATCTCGACATGAGCAATCTCTTGTTTTCCCGAACTCCGAGCAATCCGGCTTCGCTCGGGCTTGTTTGCAATTTTCTTGCACACTATCCGCCTTTCGATGGTTACGAATTCGGCTTGATGGTGAAGACGCTACGCTATCAAATGGATCAGCAGACACATATGATCGGCTCGATCGACGACGTTATCGTGGCCTACGTTGGATGGATCCAGACCAGTCGCGAGATAGCGGAGGCATGGGCGAAGAATGGCGGTCCGCTCAATCCTTTTCCCGGCGGCGACGCTACCGCCGTCACGGTGCTGGCGACGCGGTCTTCGTCCCATATCCTGCCACTTATCAAGAACGCCAAGCTCATAAACCTTGACAAGTCGGTGTTCTGGAAACGCGACTTCATTGACAACCGCGGCTCGGTCAAGCGTGCCGTCCGCAAGCGCGACATCTGATGAGTTCGGCCAAGCCTGCCGAGGCACTGACGCAAGAAATACTTATCCGGCTGGATGACCGGTATGCCGCAATGTTCGTGCGCATCTGGCGGCCAGCCGGCACGCCTCACGCCACAGTTTTCTGCCTTCACGGCTTCACCGGCAATGGTGCCGATTTTAACTACCTCGCCACATTCTTGTGCCGCAATGGTTTCCTGGTTGTCTGCCCAGACCTGTTGGGGCGCGGGCGTAGCGCCTATCTGGGCTCCGGCTACGACATCAACGTCTATTCCAAGTGCCTGCGCGCGCTTGGCGAGTTCGCCGGCACGGAGAACCACTTCATCGGCACTTCGTGGGGCGGCACGATCTTGCTGTTGTTTCTGCACATGACTCGCTCCAAGGCCACGAAAATCGTTCTCAACGACGTTCCAATGCTCGGCGGGCCTAAGGTCGACGCTATGAGAGACGACGTCATGAAGGAAAGTGCGCTTAAATTTGAGAGCCGTGCGGCTGCCAAGGACTATCTGGCCACCACCAGATCCCTCATGGGGCCGGTCGAGGACGCAGTGTTCAATCGCTATGTGGAGAACCGGATCGCAGCCGGTCCCGCGGGCTTCCGGCTCGCCTATGACCCCGCAACGACGGGAAATTTTGGCGCACTGACCGGCCGCCGATACGATCTTTTCCCAATCGCTGCCAAGATCGACGCCCGCGTTCTGTTGATGTACGGCCGCGACAGCCAATTCGTCGACCGGCAGGCCATCGAGCGCACACGGCTCGCACGGCCTGATCTGTGGCTTGTCGACAACATCGATGCTGGCGATCCGCCATCGCTGATGACGCTGGACCAGGCTCTGCTCATCCTGGGGTTCCTGTCTGCGGCCTAAATCTGGCGTGTGATTGTGGGTTGGTTCCGGATATGCATTTCGACGATTTGTACAGTGAATACATCTCGGCGACCTATGATCGCCAAAGCTCAAGCGAAAATCCCGCCAAGATCCTGATTTGCACCACTCCGCGAACGGCCGGGCATTCCTATTGCCAAACCTTGCAACAGTTCGGCTTGGGAATCCCAACCGAGTATTTTCAGTGGCAGTATGCCTTGCCGCTGATGATACGCTGGTCGGCCGACAACACAATTGATCTTGAAAAACTCAACGAGCGGGCAATGGCCTATGGTCGCCAGCTCCTGGCGAAAAGGACTGAGAACGGTGTGTTCGCCGCCAAGATCTTTTTTGAAAACCTGCCATTCGCACGCAATTCAATCGGCAACGACGACGGCAACTCGTTCTATGTCTTCCTCTCAAGAAGAAACAAGGTGGATCAAACCATAAGCCTGCTTTCGATGCTCCATACTGGCCAGCCGTTCGACAGTCGGGAGACGCTGCCTGGAATCCCCAAGGTGACAATTTTGACCGAGAGGGTTGCCAGGGATACCGCCCAACATATTTTCGACAGCGAAATCAGGTGGAAAAATTACCTGAACACCCTTGATCAGAGCAGAGTGGCTGAGGTCTGCTACGAGGACTTCATCGCCAACCAGCAGGAAAACGTTTCCGCCACGATGAGCAACTGGTTCCCAGGTTTCGAGTTGAAATCAAAAGCCGTATCGACGGGTGCGCGCTATGCGCATGATGCCGAACTCAAGGCGATGATCAAAAGGCAATTTGGGGACTATGTCGCTCGGTTTTGGCAGGACCATGCCTGACCCTGCGTTTCATCGACGCGAAACACTGACGGAGGCACCCTGCGCCGGGCGCAGTGCCAGCGCATAGTCGAACCGGATGACATCGTCGGCCCGGCTAAAAGCAAACTGGCGCACAATGGCAAGGACTGCCTCCCGAACCTCCAGCCGGCCGAGACGCGCGCCACCGCACATGCGCGGTCCGGTGAGGAAAGGAATGAAGGCCCTCCGATCAAAGCTGTTGTCGAGGAACTCCTTCCGGCTGGCATCGAAGACACGCGGGTTTGACCAGAAAGCCGGGTTCTGGTGCACGCCGACGATCGACACCATGATCAATTGCCCGGCGTAGAGACGCCGACCTTCGAGAACCGTATCGGCACCGACTTCCCGGGTCAGGAACGGAATCGGCGGGAAAAAGCGCATCGTTTCGTTGATCATGCAGTCGGTATACGGCGTCTGCGCATCGCCCGAGAGAACCTCGGCATGGATACGGTCTTGCACCTGCTGGTTTGCCCCCAGTCGATCGATCACCCAAAGTGCGGTCGTCACCGATGTCTCGACGCCTGCGAAGAAGTTCATGACAAACTCCTCCACAGGCGAGAAGCCTTCGATATCTGTGGCTTCGCTTTTAAAGCGGTCCATCTCCGCAGCGGCGCGGGGATCCGCCATCAGCAGCGATGCGAAATCGNATGTAGCCGTGACTGGAGTTCAGACGTGTGCTCTTCCGATCTATTGGAGACGCCTCAGAACGTCGCGGACCCTGTCGAGCAGCAACAGCGTCGCCGCCATATCGGGAACAAGGCCGAAAGCCCGGTAAAATATGGTCATCGACGCGGCGAACAACGCTTGCTGGATGGCTGGTAGCGTGGCGTCGCTACTGGACAGACAGGTGGCGAAGATTTCCGCAACGGGATGCTGCTGCGCCGGCTTGGCGGCCGCCAAATAGACGTCCTGGGTGATGGTACGCCGGACCGACCAATCCTGATCGTTCGTGTTGAAACGGCTGAAACCGAGCGCCGAGATCAGGGAGAAGTTCTTCCGAAAGAGCTCCGGCGCCTTGACGATTGTGTCGACGGCTTCCGGATTGTCAAAGACAACCATGTTGCCGAAGTCGCTGGGCCGACCACTCGTTTCCGCCTGCCCGCCATGAGCAAAAAGCGCATAGACGAGGTTGTTGAGAACGCTTTCGATTTGTATCCGGTCGTCCATCGATGCCCCCCGCGCAGCCGTAGACACCAGGCGGCCAGCGCCGACATCTCGACCAGAAACTCCTACGCTATCATATTCGATTCGCAGAGATAAAACGGGTTCTGTGGCAAACGCGTAACACTGCCCGATAAATGATTATGGCAGCTATGACGAAAGGTGCCGCTGCGGTAGTGTGCGAGTGGGCTAATATCAATTCAGTTCGATTCCAGGCGGGGAAAAATGCGAAATCAGGTTTCAAGTAAGCTTCTTGCTACGGTTGCAGCGTCTGCCGCTTCGGTGACATCAGTTGGTGTGGTCGCGGCTCATGCCGCCGATGCACAGGTAACCGATCCTGCAGTGGTCGATTCCCGCATCAAGATTGCCTTCGAAGGCGCGGTCTATCAATCCAACGTCGACAAGCTTGGCGATACCAGCGACAAGCTCGGCAGTGGCAATGATTTCGGCGATCTCTACGGATCAGTGGCGCTCACCAAAGCGATTTCTTCGGATGTGGACTGGAGGCTCGCTGGTACTTTCCACGCCGGCCAGGACAACGACTTTAGTCTGAATGTCCCGCAAAGTGGCGGCGTCATCGGCCTGTCGTTCGGCAACAGCTACAATTTCCAGACGCTCGACTTCGATATCGGCAAGCATGTCGAGGCGCAGGGCGCCGACATCCGGTTCTTCGGCGGTCTGCGCTTGCTGCACTCCAAGGAGAAGCTGAATTTCAATGTGAGCGCCACTCCCAATGATCCGGCCGACAAGGGCGGCAACGCTGACAAGCTTGGCTCATCCGAGTTCTACGGCATCGGTCCGCGCCTCGGCGCCGAAGTCTACTATCCGCTGGGTGAAACGTGGGGTCTTACCGGTGCGGTTTCGGGCTCGGCTATGTGGGGCCGACGGACGGACAAGTTTAGCCTCCACGAACATGAGAGCGATCCAAGCGATCCTACTCCTGATCCAGATATCAACGTCAGCGAAAGCCAGCATTCCAACAAGGTTGTTACCAGCATAGACCTTTCCGGTGGCGTGACTTTCAAACCGTGGGAAAATACCACGTTCACCGCAGGCTATCGGGTCGAACAGTGGCACAATCTGCTTGAGATGGCGGACAAGAGCACCCAGACATTCAACGGCCCGTTCCTGCGCCTCGAAGTCAAGATGTAGGCCGGCGGTTCGAGCCTCCCAGCTCGGACTACTGCTTCGAACGGATTGCAATTGACGGAACAGGAAGTGGCGTTTGAATCTAGGGTTGCCGTCAATGGCAACGTCAAACTGCACTACACAGCGGCGGGCTCAGGCCCGCCGATTGTGTTTCTGCATGGCATTCCGGATCACGGAATGGGCTGGCGCCGGCAGATGCAAGCGCTCTGCGACCGATATCGGGTGATCGCGCCGGACCTGAGGGGCTTCGGACAAAGCGATGGACCACAAGGCCATGGCAACTATGCGCTGACCCACCTGGTCAACGACGTGCTGGCTGTTCTTGCAGCGGAAAAGCTGACCCAGGCCGCTATTGTCGGCCATGACTGGGGTGGCATCATCGCATGGTGGCTGGCCATACGCGTGCCGCAGGTCGTGCGCCATCTCATCCTGCTGTCGGCACCGCACCCCCGCAACTATCTGCGTGCGGTCGCCGATCCGGCCAATGCCGAGATCATCGGATATGTACGTGGCTTCCAGGTCCCGGGCGCCACCCAGATGCTGGACATCGACAAACTCGCCACCTGGGTCGCCGATCCGCAGGACAGGCAGGCCCTGACAGATTCGCTCAGGCGATCCGATCCGGAAGCGATGCTGGGCTACTACAGGGCCAACATACCGCTTGGCAGGGTGCCGGATCTGGGCCAGCTGCCTTTGGTCAAGGCGCCGACCCTTGTGCTGTTTGGCTCCGACGATCCCTATGTGCCGTCAAGCGCTTTTGACGGGACCTTCCGAGAAGTCGACAACGTTACCGCCTTGATTGCTGTGCCCGGGGCTGGCCACTTCATCCACCATCAAGCAGCCAAGTTTGTCACCGAGCAGATCGAAGCATGGGTTGAGCGATCACCGTCCAGTTTCCGACACCTTGGTTAAGCCAAGGTGTCTCAGACCGGCTGAGCAATATAGAGGCCACGTGCTATTTGACCCTAATTCGCCGGCAGCGGTCCGAAGCGAATGCGAAAACGCCGGTTTTCGCGGCCCTTCTTCTCGATCTTGCCGATATGGATTTCACCGACTTCGCCGGTGCTTTTGACATGGGTGCCGCCGCAGGGCTGGCTGTCGATCGAAGCGTTGTCGCCGATGCAGACCAGGCGGATCTTGCCGGTGCCGGCGGGCGGCCGGACATTCTTGGATTTCACCAGGCCAGGATTGGCTGCCAGTTCCTCGTCGGTGATCAGCCTGATGAAGATCGGATGATCGGCTCGCACCAGTTCCATCAGCCCGGCGGTGACGTCTTCCCTGGTGAAGCCGGCATCGGGAGCGTCGAAGTCGACGCGGCTGTCATCTTCGGAAACCGCAGCACCGGTAATCGGAAACGGACAGACTACGGTGAGCAAATGGCAAGCTGCGTGCATGCGCATCAGGAGATGCCGCCGCTCCCAGCCGATGGCGAGTTTCACCCGCTCGCCGACCTCGGGTGCCGGTTGCTCCGGCGCCGGCACATGGATGATCTCGTCCTTGGTCTCGCCGGTGATGGTGGCGGCAATGGCGATGCGGCTGCCGTCGGCGCGCTCTAATGTGCCGGTATCGCCAGGCTGGCCGCCCGATGTGGCATAGAAGATGGTCCGGTCGAGAATGATGCCGCCGCGCTCGTTGATGGCGACAACAGTGGCGTCAGCCGCTCTGAGATAGGCGTCGTCGCGAAACAGCGCTTCTGTTCTGTGCGCCATCAGGCGACCTTCTCATACGGCACCGGAATTGTGCTGCGCTCATCCATCCAGCCCGGCACCGGCAGGTTCTTCTCGCGCAGGAATTCCGGGTTGAACAGCTTCGACTGGTAGCGCGTGCCATAGTCGGCAAGGATGGTCACGATGGTGTGGCCGGGGCCAAGCTCGCGCGCCAGCCGTATCGCGCCGGCAATGTTGATGCCGGTCGAACCGCCGACGCACAGGCCTTCTTCCTGGATCAGGTCGAAGACGATCGGCAGCGCTTCCTCGTCCGGCACCTGGAACGAGAAGTCCGGCGTGAACCCATCGAGATTTGCCGTGATGCGCCCCTGCCCTATCCCTTCGGTGATCGAGCTGCCGTCGGACTTCAATTCGCCACTCGTGTAGAAGGAATAGAGCGCCGCACCTAGCGGATCGGCGAGCGCGATCTTGACGTTGCTGCTCCTGGCCTTCAGCCCGAATGCGACGCCGGCCAGCGTTCCGCCCGAACCCACCGCCGAGACGAAACCGTCGACCTTGCCGCCGGTCTGCGTCCAGATTTCTTCCGCCGTGGTGCGGATATGGCCGTCGCGATTGGCAACGTTGTCGAACTGGTTGGCCCAGATCGCGCCGTTCGGCTCCGACCTCGCCATCTGCTCGGCCAACCGCCCCGACAGTTTCACGTAATTGTTGGGGTTCTTGTAAGGCACCGCCGGCACCTCGATCAGCTCGGCGCCAAGCAGCTTGATCGTGTCCTTCTTTTCCTGGCTCTGGGTGTCGGGAATAACGATCACTGTGCGATAGCCCAGCGCCTTGGCAACCAGCGTCAGGCCGATGCCGGTATTGCCTGCCGTGCCTTCGACGATGACCCCGCCCGGCTTCAACAGCCCGCGCTGTTCGGCGTCGCGGATGATGAACAGGCCTGCGCGATCCTTGACCGACTGGCCGGGGTTCATGAACTCGGCCTTGCCCAGGATTTCGCAGCCGGTCTGCTCCGAGGCCTTGTTGAGGCGGATCAGGGGCGTGTTGCCGATCGCTTCGATCACAGAACGGGGCATCCGGGATTCCTTATGTAGCTGCGGCGAGACCCTAGAAACCCGAAGCTTGCGTTTCAAGGCAAGAATTCGCCTGGTCCAGTCGCATTTCGGGCACTGCAATCTCCCGCGGCCGGACAACGCGCGATGACGATCATTTCAACCAGTACGGAAAAGCGCTCTTTTCATTCGATTTTTTCACCGCTAGAGCACTAATGACAGATCGGCAGGGCGCAGAATGACACTTTACCGGGCCAACCCGAAGCACGGCGTCGCCTGGATAACCGGCGGCAGCAGCGGCATCGGCCGTGCGCTGGCAAAGGACCTCGCGGCAAAGGGCTTTGTCGTCGCGGTCACCGCACTCGACGGCGACCCACTCGACGCGCTCATCGTCGAGACTGCGCAGATGCCGGGACGTGTCGTCGCCTACCCTTGCGACGTCACCGATGAGCCGCGCATGGCAAGCACGGTGGCGGCGATCGAAAAGGAGCTCGGCCCGATCGTGCTCGCCGTCTTCAACGCCGGCAACTACATCGCCACGCCCGGCGAAGACCTCAGGGTCCGCGACTTTCGCCAGACCTTCGAGGTCAACTATTTCGGTATCATCAATGGCCTCGTCCCACTCATGGAGCGCATGCGCATCCGTGCGCGCGGCCATATCGTGCTTGTCGGGTCGGTCACCGCCTATTTCGGCTGGCCGACCACGGCGGCCTATGGCGGCTCGAAGGCGGCGATCAACATCCTGGCCGAGTCGCTGAAATACGATTTCGACAAGATGAATGTCCGCATCCAGGTGATGAATCCGGGCTTCATCGACACGCCGTTGACCGAAAAGAACATGCTGCCGATGCCGGGACTGATGCCGGTCAACCGCGCCTCGCGACGCATGCTGCGCGGCATCGAGCATGGCGGCTTCGAGGTTACCTTCCCTCACCGGCTGAGCTGGGGGCTGAAGCTGCTGGCACTGCTGCCAAGGCCAGTCTGCCGGTGGTTCATCAGCACGGCGACCCGCTGGACAGGGCGGCCGCTGAATTTCGACCGCAAGCCGCCGAACGAATAGCTGTCCACAGCCCGGCTGTTGCCTGACTGCACCGGCCGCCATAGGCTTTAGAATTGTTGTGGTGTCTGAGATGGGGCGACGGATCGTGCTTGCGGTGCTGGGCGTCGTCATCATCCTTGTCCTGGCCTTCCTGCTTGGTCCGCGCGTTCCCGTCGACACCACGATCCATTTCGATGACAAAGTGATCGGCGACGACCCGCAAGCGTATGTCGCGCGCGAAGAGGCTGCCGTGCCCAAAGTCCGCGACGGGCTCGAGAAAGAAATCATCTGGGCCGATCCGATGGTTCACGCCAGGACGCCATTGGCGATCGTCTATATCCATGGCTTTTCGGCATCGAAGGGCGAGGTTCGCCCGCTGGCCGACGAGGTCGCCGACCAACTCGACGCCAACCTTTTCTACACCCGCCTCACCGGTCATGGGCAGGACGGCGCCGCTATGGCGCAAGGCAGCGTCAATGCCTGGATCAATGACTATGAGGAGGCGCTCGCCATCGGCCGGGCCATCGGCGACAAGGTGATCGTCGTCGGCACCTCGACCGGTGGCTCGCTGGCGGCATGGGCGGCGACTGAGCCTGGCGCATCGGACGGCGTCGCTGCAATCGCATTCATCTCGCCGAATTTTGGCATCAGGGCTTCAGGCGCCGAGCTGCTGACCATGCCCTGGGGCAGGCAGATCGCCGAGTTCGTCGGCGGCAAGGAGCGCAGCTTTCCGACCCGCAACGCGCTGCACGAGAAATTCTGGACGCACACCTATCCAATGGCGGCCGTGCTACCGATGGCGGCGCTGACCAACCTTGCCTACGCAGCGCCTGTGGAGAAGGCAACCATACCGGCGCTGTTCATCTTCTCGGATTCCGACAAGGTGGTGCGCCAGGATCGCACCCGCGAAATCGCCGGCCGCTGGGGTGCACCGCATGAACTGGTGCCCGTCGACGACAATGGCGATCCCGACGACCACGTCATTGCCGGCGACGCGCTGTCGCCCTCGACCACGGCTTTCCTGGCGCAGCGGATCGTCGTCTGGGTCAAGGCAATTACCGGGCAGCCCTAAACGAAAAGGACGGCCGAAGCATTGCCCCGGCCGTCCTCATATACAATCGTCAGCAATCAAGCCAGGCTCGACGAGCCTGACCGGTTCGTCTGATCACGCAGCCCGCGCCGCGGGCCGCTTGCCGCCGAAGCGGCGCTTGTTGTTGCCCTTGAAGGCCTTGGCGCCTTCCGGCTTGCGCTCGCTTGCACCCGCAAAGGCCGGCTTGTCACCAAAACGCTTCTTGGCGAAGCCGTTGTTCTGGCCACCGGGCCGCCTGCCGTCGCGACGGCCATTGCGGTCGTTGCGATCGTTGGCGGGCTCGAAGCGCTCGTTCTTTTCGGCCGGATTGCGCACCGGATCCGGGCTGCCGAGATGGTCGGCAACGATCGGCAGCTTGCTGCGGATGATGCGCTCGACCTGACGCAGCTTGCTGTTTTCGGAAGGATCGCAAAGCGTGATGGCGATGCCGTCCATGCCGTTACGGCCGGTACGGCCGATGCGGTGGACATAGCTTTCGGCCTCATCCGGCAGATCGAAATTCACCACATGGCTGATGCCGGGGACGTCGATGCCGCGCGCCGCGATATCGGTCGCCACAAGAATGCGCACCGAGCCCTCGCGGAAATCGTTGAGCGCCTTCTGGCGGGCGTTCTGCGACTTGTTGCCGTGGATGACGGCGGCCTTGAAGCCGTCGCGCTCGAGGTCCTTGGTCACCCGGTCGGCGCCATGCTTGGTGCGCGAGAAGATGATGACGGACTTCATCGCTTCGTCGGCGAGCATCGTCGACAGCACCTGGCGCTTCTGCTTGGTGCGGGCAAAGACAACGCCCTGCACGATTTCGGCAGCAGCGGTGCTCTGCGGCGCGACTTCGACGCGGATCGGGTTCTTCAACAGGCCCTTCGCCAGTTCGGCGATTTCATTGGGCATGGTGGCCGAGAACAGCACCGTCTGACGGTCGGGCGCGGTCGCCTTGGCGATCCGCTTGACGTCGTTGATGAAGCCCATGTCGAGCATGCGGTCGCCCTCGTCGAGCACCAGCCATTTGGTGTCGGAGAGAATCAGGTCGCCCTCGCGCACCAGGTCGGTCAGGCGGCCGGGCGTGGCGATCAGGATGTCGACGCCGGGCGCAACCTTCTTCACCTGGCTGAAGCGCGAGACGCCGCCAAGCACGAGAGCGGTTGAGACATGCGCGCCCTTGGCGAGGATCTTGATGGTGTCCTCGATCTGGACGGCGAGTTCGCGCGTCGGCGCCAGGATCAGCGCACGGGTGGTCTTGGCCCGGCGCTTGGTGCCGAGCGCGATGATCTTCGACAGGATCGGCAGCGCGAAGGCCGCGGTCTTGCCGGAGCCGGTCTGGGCGATGCCGAAGATATCACGGCCTTCCATCTGCGGCGGGATCGCCTGCGTCTGGATCGGCTTCGGCTCGGTGAAGCCGGCGCCATGCGTCGCCTTGAGCAGCGCGCCGGTGATCCCAAGAGCTGCGAAACCGGTAAGGTCCGCAGTGGTGCCGGTCGAGATTGCGTTACCGGCTGAGGTGTTTTCGTTGGTCAAAATAGTCTTCTTTCACGCGGTCTTGGCCGCAAACATCGATGGCGGCAGGGCGCAACCTGCCGTCGAAAAATTTGATATGAAACGACAAGGCGGGCGGACGGTAACGTCCACTCGGCTGCGCTGTCGTGCCCGCAGGCGTCATGCCACGGGGCTCTTTCGCCACTTCGTGATGTATCGGAAAGAGAGGCCGATATACCGGAAAGAGGGAAAACAGACGCAACCAGTCTCATTTGTCGAGAAGGCCGGAATCTCCGGCCCAAGCGCCTATGGGCTGCATATGGCTGAGTTCGCTCCGGAATGCAAGGGGCCACATGTTGCAGCGCAATAATCGAGGCCGAAAGCGGCGCTTGCACACGCCTGCAGGCATCATTACCACAAATGCAGCTGCCATTTCTGGAGACCGAGCGATGAAGGACGTGCTGAAGGAACTCGAGCGCCGCCGCGAGATCGCCCGCATGGGTGGCGGCCAGGCCCGCATCGACGCCCAGCACAAGAAGGGCAAGCTGACGGCGCGCGAACGTACCGAGGTCTTTCTCGACGAAGGCTCGTTCGAGGAGTTCGACATGTATGTCGAGCATCGCTCGACCGACTTCGGCATGGAGAAGACCAAGATCGCCGGCGACGGCGTCGTCACCGGCTGGGGCACCGTCAACGGCCGTCCGGTCTACCTCTTCGCCAAGGATTTTACCGTGTTCGGCGGTTCGCTGTCGGAGGCGCATGCCGAAAAGGTCATCAAGGTGCAGGAGATGGCGCTGCGCAACCGCGCGCCGATCATCGGCATCTACGACGCCGGGGGCGCCCGCATCCAGGAAGGCGTGGCGGCCCTTGGCGGTTATGCCGAAATCTTCCAGCGCAACGTGCTGGCATCCGGCGTCATTCCGCAGATTTCCGTGATCATGGGCCCGTGCGCCGGCGGCGACGTCTATTCGCCGGCGATGACCGACTTCATCTTCATGGTGCGCGACACCTCCTACATGTTCGTCACCGGGCCGGATGTGGTGAAAACCGTCACCAACGAGACGGTGACGGCCGAGAGCCTTGGCGGCGCGTCCGTCCACACTACGAAATCCTCGATCGCCGACGGCGCCTACGACAATGACGTCGAGGCGCTGTTGCAGATGCGCCGGCTGGTGGATCTTTTGCCCGCGTCAAATACGTCGGAGCTTCCCGAGATCGAATGCTACCAGTCGGTCACCGACCATGACATGTCACTCGATCGGCTGATCCCCGACAACGCCAACAAGCCGTACGACATCAAGGAGCTGATCCTCAAAGTTGCCGACGAAGGCGATTTCTTCGAGATCCAGCAGAACTTTGCCAAGAATATCGTCACCGGCTTTGGCCGCGTCGAAGGCCGCACCGTCGGCTTCGTCGCCAACCAGCCGATGGTGCTGGCCGGCGTGCTCGATTCCGACGCCAGCCGCAAGGCGGCGCGCTTCGTGCGCTTCTGCGACTGTTTCTCCATCCCGATCGTCACCTTCGTCGATGTCCCCGGCTTCCTGCCCGGCACCGCGCAGGAATATGGCGGCTTGATCAAGCACGGCGCAAAACTGCTGTTCGCCTATGCCGAGGCGACCGTGCCGAAGATCACCGTCATCACCCGCAAAGCCTATGGCGGCGCCTATGACGTGATGGCCTCAAAACATCTGCGCGGCGACATGAACTATGCCTGGCCGACGGCGCAGATCGCGGTGATGGGGGCGAGAGGCGCGGTCGAGATCATCTACCGCAAGGACATCGGCGACGCCGAGAAGATCGCAGCCCACACAAAGGCTTACGAAGACCGCTTCCTGTCGCCCTTCGTCGCCGCCGAGCGCGGCTATATCGACGAAGTGATCATGCCGCACTCGACCCGCCGCCGTATTGCCCGCGCACTCAGGATGCTGCGCAACAAGGACATGCAGAACCCTTGGAAGAAGCACGACAACATCCCGTTGTAACATCCAATGTCGCGACTGATCATCAGCGCCGGTCGGCGGTTTGGCAGGTTCACGGTCCTGTTTTTCGTTGTTCCCGCCCTCGTCATCTTCTGCGTCTGGATGTCCCTGCTCGACAACCATCCGATCTGGTTTATCGCCAGCGGCTTTGTCGTCATGCCGATCGCCACCACGGCCTTGGCATTTCTGTTCGGCACATTGTTTGCGGGCTTCCGACGCAGCAAGATCAAAGGCGTCAGTGAAGCAGAAGCGCCCGGCCTGTGGGCGCTGTGGCGGAGCGTCGCCGGACCGCGCCGTGCTGCGCGCACGGTTGTCATACTAGAGGGCAACCTGAACGCCAGCGTGCGCGAAGAGCGCACGCTTCTCGGCCTTCTCGGCAATCGGCTGTTTCTAACCATTGGCATCCCTCTCCTCGCAGTGACCGACGAAAGAGCGCTTGCCGCGATCCTTGCCCATGAGGACGCGCATGTGCGCAACAAGGATACCAATGGCAGCCTCAATCTCGCTGAGTTCGAAAACGGTTTCGGATTTGTCTTCGAGTATGCCCCGCCCGGAACCACGATCACAGGCAGCCTGCTCCACGCCGCTATCGGCTGGCTGTCGCAATCGTTCGAGCGGGAAGAAATCCGGCTTTCGCGCGAAGCGGAGATCAAGGCAGATCGACACGCGGCATCCTCCGGCGACGCCGAGCACGCCGCACGCGCGCTGTTGCTTCTTGCCACGGCAGACGTGCATTTCACGGAGACGGTCTATGACCCTTTGCAGCATGAATTGCGAGGTGCTTTGCGTCCGCCGCGACCGCCGCTCGATCGCATGCTGGAAGCTGCCGGTCAGCTGCGAGAACCCAATTGCCTGAATGTTTGCGCCCGCAGGGCGTGGGCAAGCCCGGATGACGCAAAGTCCACCCATCCGTCTTGGGCTCAACGGCTGGCGGCGCTTGGCTACACGGAGCCGCCCGACCTGGACCCGATCGCCGTGACCGCGCTCTCGACGCTGCTGAACTCGAGCGTAGCACAGCGGCATATTGCGGAATTCGACACCAAATGGACTGCGCGGATGGAAGACCATCTGCAGCGCTGAACTGGTGGTCGCCCAACTCCCAGGCTCACTCCTCTTCTGCCGCCCCGAACCCCGCATCCCTGGGGGCGCTGGTCGCGCTCGCCCAAGGCGTCGCGTGGTTGTCGATGCGCATCTGGAAGATGAAATAGGTCGGCGAGCAGTAGCCGATGCCTTTCACCTTGGCGGCGCCCGGCGTGTCGGGCGGCAGCGACTGGCACATATAATCCTCGCGGCAGAAATGATCGGCCGAACAGGCGGGACGGTTGCCGCGGTTGACCGCGCCGCCGAGGCACTGGTCGAAATTGTTGGTGGCGACGCAGGTGTCGAATTTCTTGCCGCCGACCATGCCGCAAATTTCCGATGGCATCGGCTTGCCCGTCTTGAATGCGGCGAAGCTGCGGTCCTTGTCGTCGCAGGCGCGATAAGCGATGCCTGCCGGTACGCCGATTTTCGGTGGCCGGCAGGTGTAGGCGGTCCGCGAAAAGGTCGGCGCAAAAGCCGCGAACTGGCCGGTGATCTTGTAGCGGTCGTTGAACGGCTGAGACGGGTTGCTGGCGATCGACCCGGTCAGGCAGGGATGGCCCGAAAACATCTTTGGACTGTCCGTGGGCAACAGACATTGCGCCAACGCGGTATGCACGCCTGAAGCCGTCGCGAGCGGCGTGCAGACGGTGCCGCCACCGCATTGCCAGGTCGCGCCGAAGCGTCTTGCATCATCCGGCATCAGGCACGGCATCGCCATCTCGGCCGGGGCGTAGTCGACATCGCCGGCATCGGTCCATGTCGCTGGCGGCGCGAAGGACAGCGGCCGGTAGCGACCAGGCGGGCTCGACGGCCGGCTTTCACTTCATTGGCCTCGACGACAAAACGACGTCGCCTCTCAACCGGATCGAGGTCGGCATCTCGCCGCAT
Source organism: Mesorhizobium sp. LSJC285A00 (assembly GCF_000503155.1). Lineage (NCBI taxonomy): Bacteria > Pseudomonadati > Pseudomonadota > Alphaproteobacteria > Hyphomicrobiales > Phyllobacteriaceae > Mesorhizobium > Mesorhizobium sp. LSJC285A00. Next base: position 30,947 of record NZ_AYVK01000045.1, on the reverse strand, counting down.
CTCCATGCCGAGATTCCGCGACGTGAGGCCTGGCTGCGCGCGACGGAAGAAGGCAAGGAGCCGAACCGCTGCCCTGGCAGGCGCCATTGTCCAGCCGCTCGACCAGCGCCTCCGGTGTCCGCACCAGCTTTAGCGCCGCATAGTCCAAGCCGGCGAAATCCGCTGGCTGGAACAGCGGCGTGAACGGATGGTTGGCCTGTCTCGCGCTGCCGAAGGTCGACCACGAAATGATTTTCTTCGCCAGGAATTCGTCGGGGATTTCGTAGACGCCGAGATCGACCGCCGCGACATTGGCGATGACATAGTCGGCGAGCCTTTTCTTGAGTGCAGCATCGTCGGAGAGCCGCGCGACGTCTGGCGTATTCTCCAGCGGATTCTCGCTGACGGTAGCGCCATCGATGCCGAAGATCCGCATCAGATAGGCCGCCTGCCCGCCGAACTCGGTCTCCTGGCCCGAGGGAAAGCGCACCACCTGCGCGTTGAGTTCGAGCTGTTTGAAAGTCAGTTCCTCCGGTGCCAGCGGCCCGCCGGCCAGCCAGCCGGCATCGACGTTTTCGTCGATCTGCGGTGTCCAGCGCCCGGCAACGCCGACGCAGCCACCATCGGCATCCGGCGCCACGCTGTAGACGGCGTTGAAATTGAATGGCAGCCGCGATGCCAAAACCTTGCCGTTCTTGCGGAAACTGTAGGCCAGGCGATAGATGAAGCGCACCTCGCCACAGCTCTTGTCGCCTTGCAGCGCGGTGAAGTCACGCCGGTCCAGCCGGTTGACGACGCCGACCAGGCGGAAGCGCGCGGCCTCGGTCTTCAGCCAGCGCATATCCATGATGCGGCCGACATTGCCGTCGGTCACCTCGTAGAGCGTGCGCCCGCCGGCCTTTATCTCGGCCCGCAGCGTGGCAATATCGGCCGCCACCATGTCGACAACAGCACGATAGGCCGGCACCTCACTGTAGAGCATCTTCAGATCGTCCGCGCCGTCGACGGCGAAAATGCCGGCGAAGCCAAACCCCTTGGCATCGAGGGCGGCGAGCACCGCCGGATCGTCGACGATGGTCACCGGCTGCTCAGCGCGCACGCCATGCGAGGCGAACAGCGCGATGATGGCTGCAATGGCGAGCGCGAAACGCTTCATCCGATCGGCACCTTCTGCCGTGCCTCGACAAGTTCACGCAGCACCGGCACCAGCGCCAGCGGCAGATCCTCGGCGATCAGACCCGGTCCGAAGCGGCTGCCGGCCTCGGCATGGATCCAGACCGCTGCGCAGGCGGCCTCGAATGCCTGCATGCCCTGCGCCAGCAGCGCGGCGACAATGCCCGCCAGCACGTCGCCGGAACCGGCGGTGGCGAGCCATGGTGCACCATTGGCGTTGATCACCGCGCGGCCGTCCGGCGCCGCGATGACGGTGTCGGCGCCCTTGTAGACCATGATGGCGTTGGCTCGTTCAGCGGCTGCGCGCGCCTTGGCGAGTTTCGACTGCTTCTTGTCCTTCGCGATGTCGGGAAAAAGTCTGGCGAATTCGCCCTCATGCGGCGTCAGCACCAATACCGGCGCCAACGGGAGCAGCGCGGCGTCGAACAGGGCCTGAGGCTGATGCGCCAATGACGTGATGGCGTCAGCATCCAAGACAATGGCAGGGCGCTGAATTCCGAATGAACTCGTCGACGTGCGGTTTAGGTCAGCGACCGTCGCGATCAATTGCAACGCGAAATCCCCCACCTTGGGTTTCGGCCCGAGCCCTGGTCCGAACACAAGTACTTCGGGGTGCCTCGCCGACAAAAATTCCTGCACTTCCTCCATCGAACCGGCCTCGCGCAGCATGATCGATGTCAGATGCGCGGCGTTTACCTGCATGGCATTTTCAGGCGAGAGCACGGTCACCGCCCCTGCCCCGGCTCTGGCTGCAGCCATCGCCGACAGCCGCGCCGCACCTGTCGCGCTCGGCCCGCCGGAAAAGACGCTGACGTGGCCGCGCTTATACTTATGTGTATCGACCGCCGTTTTCGGAAAACTGTATAGCCAGAAATCAGGCGTGTTCTCGAACGTCTTGATCTTGAACTCATCGACGATCGCATCCGGAATGCCGATATCGGCGATGATGATCTCGCCGCAGAGGCTGCGCCCCGGCATCAGCAGATGGCCGGGCTTTTTCCGCACGAACGTCACCGTCACGTCGGCCTTGAAATAAGCGTTGCTCAAGCCGGTCTCGCCCGACACACCAGAAGGCAGATCGATTGACACCACAGGCACGCGCTCCGCCGCGGCCAATCCTGAGACGGCAGAGGCATGCAGGGATATCTTCTTCGACAATCCCGCACCATAGAGCGCGTCCACGACGACTTCACCCGGTTCCGGGTAGCAGTGTCCGATGTGCTCGACCGGCAGATTGCAGGCCTCGGAAGCTCGCGCCGCATCACTCCCGGGCTTCTGCTTGCCTTCGGCCCAGAGCGCCACATTCACACCAGCCTCGGCCAGCAACCGCGCTACAACATAGCCGTCGCCACCATTATTGCCGGGGCCGCACAGCACGTGCACGCGGCTTGCTGCGGGATAGCGTGCCAGGACCACAGCAGCGACCGCTTCGCCGGCGCGCTGCATCAGGCCATAGCCGTCGAGCGGACCGGCCGCGATCGCCAGCCGGTCGGCCTCGCCCATCTCGGCCGGCGACAGGACTTCATTGCTCATGGATTGCCGATCCGCATTTCGTTCAAGGCCGACCCCTTTGTCTCTATCGAGCATTGTCCAGTTTCGGATTCGAAGCAAACGGCCAGGTGCTGCGTTGGCGTGCGGCCAATCCTTTCGCAGACTGGTGCCACGGTTCCGCGCGGGCCTGCAAAATGCGCAATCTGCCTAATTATCGTGCAGACGCCCGAAGCGGCAATGTGTAGGCTTCGGGCAGCTTTGCCGCAGCCGAAGCAGAGGATGACGCGAATGTGCATCCCGGCGCGGCGCGGCATTGGAATTGCGCGAAACCGCTTCGCGTGGGCTGAAATTGGCACAGTTCGTGCTTGATGGAGGCGCAAGCGGGGCGCACAACCCGTTTTTTTGGCAGTGGAGGCCACTTTTTACATGAAAAAGATCGAAGCGATCATCAAGCCGTTCAAGCTAGACGAAGTGAAGGAAGCGCTTCAGGAGGCCGGTCTGCAAGGCATTACCGTCACCGAGGCTAAGGGCTTTGGCCGCCAGAAAGGCCATACCGAACTCTATCGCGGCGCCGAATATGTCGTCGACTTCCTGCCCAAGGTGAAGATCGAAGTGGTGCTGGGCGACGACGCCGTCGAAGGCGCCATCGAAGCCATCCGCAAGGCGGCGCAGACCGGCCGCATCGGCGACGGCAAGATCTTCGTCTCCAATATCGAGGAGGTCGTTCGCATCCGTACCGGCGAAACGGGGATGGACGCCGTCTGAGCTTTCTGATTTCAGATTAACGTCTCCTCGAAACGTCATCACACAGGGAAGAAACGACATGACGACAGCCAAAGACATCATGAAGCAGATCAAGGACAACGACGTGAAATTCGTCGACCTGCGCTTCACCGATCCGAAGGGCAAGCTGCAGCACGTCACGATGGATGTCATCGAGGTCGAGGAAGACATGTTCGCCGACGGCGTCATGTTCGACGGCTCCTCGATCGCCGGCTGGAAGGCGATCAACGAGTCCGACATGGTGCTGATGCCCGATGCGGACACCGTCCACATGGATCCGTTCTTCGCCCAATCGACCATGGTCATCCTGTGCGACATTCTCGATCCGGTCTCCGGCGAATCCTACAACCGCGACCCGCGCGGCACCGCCAAGAAGGCCGAGGCCTACATGAAGGCCGAAGGCATCGGCGACACCATCTATGTCGGCCCCGAAGCCGAGTTCTTCGTCTTCGACGACGTCAAGTACAAGGCCGATCCCTACAACACCGGGTTCAAGCTGGACTCGACCGAACTGCCGTCCAACGACGACACCGACTACGAGACCGGCAATCTCGGCCACCGCCCGCGCGTCAAGGGCGGCTACTTCCCTGTGCCGCCGATCGACAGCGCGCAGGACATGCGCTCCGAAATGCTGACCGTGCTCGCCGAAATGGGCGTGCGCGTCGAAAAGCACCATCACGAGGTTGCCGCTGCCCAGCACGAGCTCGGCATCAAGTTCGACACGCTGGTCCGCAACGCCGACAAGATGCTGATCTACAAATATGTCGTGCACCAGGTCGCCAACGCCTATGGCAAGACGGCCACCTTCATGCCGAAGCCGATTTTCGGCGACAACGGCTCGGGCATGCACGTCCACCAATCGATCTGGAAGAACGGCAAGCCGACCTTCGCCGGCAATGAATATGCCGGCCTGTCGGAGTCGTGCCTGTTCTACATCGGCGGCATCATCAAGCACGCCAAGGCCATCAACGCCTTCACCAACCCGCTGACCAACTCCTACAAGCGCCTTGTGCCTGGCTATGAAGCCCCGGTGCTGCTCGCCTACTCCGCGCGCAACCGTTCCGCCTCCTGCCGCATTCCGTTCGGCTCGTCGCCGAAGGCCAAGCGCGTCGAGGTCCGCTTCCCCGATCCGGGCGCGAACCCCTACCTCGCTTTCGCCGCCATGCTCATGGCCGGCCTCGACGGCATCAAGAACAAGATCCACCCGGGACAGCCGATGGACAAGGATCTCTACGATCTGCCGCCGAAGGAACTGAAGAAAATCCCGACCGTCTGCGGCTCGCTGCGCGAAGCCCTGCAGAGCCTGGACAAGGATCGCGGCTTCCTGAAAGCCGGCGGCGTCTTCGACGACGACCAGATCGACAGCTACATCGAGTTGAAAATGGCCGAAGTGATGCGCTTCGAAATGACCCCGCATCCGGTCGAATACGACATGTACTATTCGGTCTGAACGATAAGCCTCAGCGACAAGGAAAAACCCCGGCGTCAGTTCAGACGCCGGGGTTTTTGTTTGACCAATAGCAGACCGTAGACGTGGTAGCAGCAGGCTACGGCGCAGGCTTACGAAGCCTGCGCCGCTATAGATGCTTAGGCGGCCGCCGAAACCTGGGCGCTGGTCGAAACCTCCGCGATGGTCTTCAGGATCTGCGAAGCGATCTGGTAGGGGTCGCCCTGCGAGTTCGGGCGGCGGTCTTCCAGGTAACCCTTGTAGTCATTGTTGACGAAAGAATGCGGCACGCGGATCGAAGCGCCGCGGTCGGCGATGCCGTAGCTGAAGCGGTTCCACGGAGCGGTCTCATGCTTGCCTGTCAGGCGCTTGTCGTTGTCCGGGCCGTAGACGGCGATGTGGTCCATCAGGTTCTTGTCGAATTGAGCCATCAGCGCTTCGAAATAGGCCTTGCCGCCGACTTCGCGCATATAGGCGGTCGAGAAGTTGGCGTGCATGCCCGAGCCGTTCCAGTCGGTGTCGCCGAGCGGCTTGCAGTGATACTCGATGTCGATCTCGTATTTTTCGGTCAGGCGCTGCAAGAGATAGCGGGCCATCCACATCTGGTCGGCGGCCTTCTTGGAGCCTTTGCCGAAAATCTGGAATTCCCACTGGCCCTTGGCCACTTCGGCGTTGATGCCTTCATGGTTGATGCCTGCTGCGAGGCAGAGGTCGAGATGCTCCTCGACGATCTGGCGCGCGATCGGGCCGACATTCGAATAGCCGACGCCGGTGTAGTACGGGCCCTGCGGCGCCGGATAGCCGCTCTCGGGGAAGCCGAGCGGACGGCCGTCCTTGTAGAAGAAATACTCCTGCTCGAAGCCGAACCAGGCGCCCTCGTCGTCGAGGATGGTGGCGCGCTTGTTGGACACATGCGGCGTCACGCCATCTGGCATCATCACTTCGCACATCACCAGCACGCCATTGGTGCGGGCCGGATCGGGGAACACGGCAACCGGCTTCAGCACGCAATCGGAGCTATGGCCTTCGGCCTGCTGCGTCGAGGAACCGTCAAAGCCCCACAGCGGCAGCTGCTCGAGCGTCGGGAACTCGGCGAACTCCTTGACCTGGGTCTTGCCGCGAAGATTGGGGACCGGCGTGTAACCATCGAGCCAGATATACTCGAGCTTGTATTTCGTCATTCTAGAGCCTCTCGTTGCTTGATCACCGAACCTGGATGACGCCGGCGCGCCGAGCCATCCAGCAGCCCAGCTGCCAAGCCAATAAATGCAAATCGTGTGCCACTTCAGTTGGTCAGGGTGCGGCAAAAATGCCCTTTCATGCCGGTGACGAAGGCAAGCCGCCTAAGCAATGCGCCCGGATCGATCAAAGGCAGAATTTGCTTAAATAACAGGCAAATGCCGATCTTTCTTTAGGCATCTTGCCTAAATGGATTGCAGGACTTACCTTGATGGAAAGATGAATCGAAGAGCCTCTCCAGAAGAAAGGAGACCGACCATGGAAATCACCTCAGCCCGTCCGTCGGCCAAAATCCTGATGTTCCCGGTGGCAGCGCGTGCGGGTGCCTCAAATTTAGGCGTAAAGGCCAAGTTTGCGGCAGAGCTTGCTTCGCTGCGCGATCAGCCGCTTGACCATGGCGAGGCCTGGTATCATGAGGCCGCCATTGCGGACGCCGAACAGCCTCGCAAGAGCTAGGCGTCTTCCGCGCTGACAGATCGAACAGGCCCACAAATGAAAAACCCGGCGCGATCGCTCGCGCCGGGTTTTTTGTATGACACAGACCTGTCGGCTACTGTTTGGTATGCAGGTCGGTGCCGAGCGTATCCCTGACGAAGATCATGCCGATGATCAGCGACATTGCCGCGATCACCACCGGATACCAGAGCCCGTAGTAGATATCGCCCTTGTAGGCACTGAGCGCGAACACGATCGCCGGGAGGAAGCCGCCGAACCAGCCATTGCCGATGTGGTAGGGCAGCGACATGCCGGTGTAGCGGATGCGGGTCGGGAACATCTCAACCAGGATCGCCGCGACCGGCCCGTAGACCATGGTCACGTAGAGGACCAGGATGAACAGGATGCCGATGACCTTGGCCCAGTTGACCTGTGCCGGGTCGGCAAACATCGCAAACGCACCCGCTGCCGGAATGCTGTAGACGGTCACCTCGGTGGCGCCGGCTGCCTCATCCTTGGTCAGCACCTTGTCCTTGATCGCCTGCTCGGTCGGGACTGCGGTCTTTTCGCCTGCGCGGATGGCTGCCGCGTCGAGCTTCAGTTCGGGGTTGGCCGCGACAAAGGCGTCGAGCTTCTGGTCGGCAACCTTGGCGGCAGCGCGCTTCAGCGGATAACCACCATCCTGCAAGGCAATATTGATTGCCTTGCCGAAGGCTGCCTCTTTGGCCTTCAATTGATCGCCAGCCGCGACCGCGTCATAGGATTCAGCTGTCTCGTTGCCGATCTTGACTGTAGCAGGCGTTCCAGCCGCTGCCGTCGTCACGACGTCATAAGGCACCGAGTTCTTGCTGAGAAAGGCGGTCGCGATATCGCATGACGTCGTGTATTTGAAAGTGCCCGTGGGGTTGAACTGGAATTTGCAGTCGCCAGGCGCGGCGGTCACAGTCGCACGCGTTGTCTGTTGTGCCGTTGCCAGAGCTGGATTAGCCGCCCAGGTCAGCGCCTTAAACAGCGGGAAAGTGGTGACGATCGCCAGCGCAAGACCGGCCATGATAATCGGCTTGCGGCCGATCTTGTCGGAAAGCCAACCGAACACGACGAAGAAGATCGCGCCTACCGCCAGCGCGATGGCGACCATGATGTTGACCGACTGCGCGTCCACCTTGAGCACATTGGTAAGGAAGAACAGTGCGTAGAACTGGCCGTTGTACCAGACCACGGCCTGGCCGGCGGTGAGGCCGAAAAGCGCCAGCAGCGCAATTTTTGCATTCTTCCATTGGCCGAAGGCTTCCGACAAAGGCGCCTTGGAGCCCTTGCCCTCTTCCTTCATACGGACGAAGGCCGGCGATTCCGAAAGCGTCAGGCGAATCCAGACCGATATTGCGAGCAGGATGGCCGAGAGTAGGAATGGAATGCGCCAGCCCCAGGCCGCGAAATCCTCCTTGCTCAACGAATTCTGCACGGCCAGGATGATGATCAGCGACAGGAACAGGCCAAGCGTCGCTGTCGTCTGAATCCACGACGTATAGAAGCCACGGCGATCGTCGGGTGCATGTTCGGCGACATAGGTCGCGGCACCGCCATACTCACCGCCGAGCGCCAGGCCCTGCAGCATGCGCAGCCCAACCAGGATGATGGGCGCCGCGATGCCCCAGCTCGCCGAACCGGGAAGCAGGCCGACCAGGAAGGTCGACAGGCCCATGATCGTGATGGTGACGAGGAATGTGTATTTGCGGCCGACGAGATCGCCGATACGGCCGAACACCAGCGCGCCGAACGGCCGCACGAGGAAGCCGGCAGCGAAAACCAGCAGCGTGAAGATGTTGCGCGTCCCCTCCGGATAAGAGGCGAAGAATGTGGTGCCGATTGCGGCCGCCAATGCGCCGTAGAGATAGAAATCATACCATTCGAAAACCGTGCCGAGCGAGGAAGCGAAGATGACTTTCTTCTCCTCCCGCGTCATGCCGCGGCTGCTTCCGCCGGCGGTCGATGCCAATGCCATTGAACTGTCCTCCCGTGAATCGTCTGCCTTCGACGCTGGGCGTCATCGTCGGCGTTCCCTCCGAACGCGACTCGAACCAGCCATCGGCGTAAAAAATGACAGAAAGCGACCCCCGGAGGCAGACAGACCTTGGATTTATGACTTTGGTATTAGGTGCAGTGCGGCAAAAGGCCGAGGATCAGGTCTTCAGCGCGTCGAGCAGGCCGACGGCCGCCATCATGTCGCGTTTGCGGGCCGAGCGGCGTGCGACAGCCTCGGCGTCCTGGCCCCAGTGCTCGACCTGCCAGTCCTCGTCGACATGGCCGGCGGCCCAGGCCGCGTCGCCGTCGAGCGCGCCGTAATCGACCGCCAGCGCCAGCAGCGCCGACCCGGTCAGCGAAGTCATGACATGGATTGCAGCCAGCCGCAGCGGCTCGGCACGCTGGGCAAGATGGGCGCCGAGGACGGCGAGGCTTTCGCGCGGCTGCTCGACATGGATGATGCCCTCGGCGAGGTTGAACCGAGCCCCTAATGTCGCCCTCGCCCAGTCGATCACCGGATCCCAATGCTGGTTCTGCCGCTCGACCAGCCCCTGCGGCGCGTCGGCGCGGTAGCAGGTCAGATCGGACGAGGCGAAGCGCAAGACGTCCTCCAGCACCGCCTGCGGGTCGCTGGCGACGCCGTCGATGGCGGTGTTGACCAGACGCAGCACCGGCATCGTGACCGGGTCGATGGTCTCGCCCTGTGCAGCGAACTCATTGGCGACCAGGGCGGCGGCCTTTTCGGTCGGCAGCGCCAGCAGCGCCTTGCCCGGCGTGCGCACCGGCTTGCCATCGAGTTGGACGACAAAACCGTCCTCCACAGCTACGACCGACACGTCCTTGTAGAAGCGCTTCGGCAGGTGCGTCTTCATCTGGATCTGGGCGCGGCGGACCGGATCCGGATCGGACAGATGCTTTCCCGCTTCGAGGTCGTTGAGGATGTCACGCATGGTCGAACTTTCTATCCAGGTACCTGCTTGCGCGCCGGCCGGTTGACGATGATCAGGCCGACTGCGATCAGCCCAAGCGCCACAAAGATCCTGGTCGTTGGCGCCTCGCCAAGAATGATAGCGCCGCAGAGAACGCCGAACACCGGCGACAGGAAGGCGAAGCTCGACAGGCCCGATGCCGGATAGCGCCTGAGCAGCCAGAACCACAGCACATAGGTGAAGGCAACTATATAGAGCGACTGGAACAGCAGCGCCAATGTCGGCAAGGCACTGACCGCGCGGATCGGCGGGCCGGCGAAAGGCAGAACCAGGACACCGACAATGGCCGCACCGGCCAGCTGATAAAGCAGCAATTTCTCGGCACTGGTCTCGACCAGTTTCGAACGCTTGATGACGATGCTGGTCGCCGCCCACAGGATGCCCGAGCCGAGGCTGAGCAGATCGCCCATCAAGGTCACGTCTGTGCCGCCGGCAATCCCGTCGGAAAACACCGCCACAAGGCCACAGAAGGCAAGCACGAGCCCGCCAAGCTTGCGCGCGTTGATACGCTCACCGAGCAGGAAATGGCCGCCGATCAGGACCCAGAACGGCATGGTGTTGGCCAGCAGTGTGTTGCGAGCAACGGTCGTGTATTCCAGCCCGATATAGAGGCACAGGAACTCGACGCCGAACAGCACGCCGACAATGATGCCGGCGACAAGCGACCCGTCGGCCTTAAACAACCTGATGCCGCGCAGCCAGCACCAGCCGAGCACACAGAGCCCGCCAATGATCGAACGTGCGATCGAGACGAAAACCGGATCGAAGCCGGCATAGGAGATCTTGGCGGCGACGTAGTTCAGCCCCCAGGAAAAGGTCAACCCGACCATGATGGAAGCAGCCGCCAGATCGACCGCATCGCGGCGATCCAATGCCGAGGCGACGGCCAATGTCAGTCCTCCGCGCTGGCGTCGTCGAAGCCGATCAGGTTCCAGCTCTGGCGCATATGCGGCGGCATCGGCGCGGTGACGTCGATGACGCCCTTGTCCGGGTGCGGAATGACGATGCGGCGCGCATGCAGATGCAGGCGGTTTTGAATGCCGCCCGGAAAGTCCCAGTTGGTGTCGGCCTCGAAATATTTAGGGTCGCCGAGGATCGGGCAGCCGATATAGGCGGCATGAACGCGCAGCTGGTGGGTGCGGCCAGTGTACGGCTCCATTTCCAGCCAGGTCATCGTCTGAGCCGCCTGCTCGATGATGCGATAGTAGGACACGGCGTGGTCGGCGCCCTTTTCGCCATGGGCTGCCACGCGCACGCGGTCGCCGTCCTCGGTCGGCTCCTTGATCAACCAGGTCGAGATCTTGTCCTCGCGCTTGGGCGGGACACCTTTGACCAGCGCCCAATAGGTCTTCTTGGTCTCACGCGCCCGGAATGACTCGGAAAGCTTCATCGCCGCAAGCCTTGTGCGAGCAACCACCAGCACGCCCGATGTGTCGCGGTCGAGCCGGTGCACCAGGCGCGGCTTCTCGCCCTTCTGGCTGCGCCAGGCCTCCAGCATGTCGTCGACATTGCGGGTGACGCCCGAGCCGCCTTGCACCGCCAGGCCCGCCGGCTTGTTGAAGACGAAGACTTTTGGATCTTCGTGGATCAGCATCTTGGCCAGCACATCGGCGTCGCCCTGGTTGCGGATCGAGTAACCCGTAAGCGCACTCTCGCCCTTCTTGTCGACCTCGAGCGGCGGCACACGCACCACCTGGCCGGGCTCGACACGGCTGTCGGCCTTGACCCGGCCGCCATCGACGCGGATCTGGCCCGAGCGCAGCAACTTCTGCAGATGGCCAAAGCCGAGACCGGGGAAATGGGTCTTGAACCAGCGATCGAGCCGCATGCCCGCCTCGCCGGCCTCCACCGTGATCTGTTCTACGCCTGCCATGATTTTCGCTTTATCCGTTTCTAACGCGTGACCCCGAAAATCTACTCCGGCTTTCGGAAAGGATCATGCGCAAGATCAAAGTTTCTGCAGCGCGTCCAGGAGGATGCGCCGTGCTCTAGGCCGGGCAATAACACTATGAAACGGTTCTTGCGAGCCAAAGTCCCAGAAACAGGGCGATAATGGCGCCAACGACGCTGGCCAGCGCATATCCCAACGCCGGCAGCGTCGCTCCGCGCTCCCATAGGGTCGCGAAATCGAGCGAAAAGGCGGAGAAGGTGGTGAAGCCGCCAAGGATGCCGGTGGCGACGAACAGCCGGAGCTCATTGGAACCGCCGCGCCGCATCAGCGCGGCGATGAACAACCCCATGGCAAATGAGCCGACGATGTTGATCGCCATCGTCCCCCAGGGATAATTGGGGCCGACGAGGCGCAAGGTGCCGATGTTGGTCAGGTGGCGGATGCCGGCGCCGATGCCGCCGCCGACCACAACAAGAAGCAGATTGAACATGCCCGTTTACTGCCCGGCCAAGGCAGTGCGGTCAATCCCTTCAGGCCAACGCCTCAGGTCGTCTCGACCTTCTTTGCCTTGCTCGAGCCGATCATCTTCCAGTTCTTGTAGAACATGGAATTGATGCGCTCGACGGTGACCGAAACGATGGCCAGAAGTCCGGCGATGAAACCGGGGAACGGCGACGGGCGGATTATGTCCATGAACACGCAGTAGCGGCGTCCGTCATACTCGTTGACCGAGCGGTGCAGCAGCGTGTCGTCGAAAATATAGAGCGGGTTGTCGTGCCAGTAATTCCTGGCGCCGTTGCATTCGACGAAAACCTCTGCCTTCACCGGCAAGAGATTGTAGAGGATGCGCAGGCTGAGCCGCAGCGGTCCGAAATGCCAGGAAGTCGATTCCTTGCCTCTGAAGACAGACACGGCAATGGTCTTGATGTATTTGAAATCCTTGAATTCCGCGACATTGTCGATCCGGTGCTTGCCGTACCACTGATAGACATACATGCCGCGACGACCGGTGCCGAAATTGGCGTCGATATCGGCGATGATCTCGTCCTTGCGCGCCTTGAAGACGTCAAGAACCTCGTTGACCTCGCGCTGATAATCGGCAGGAAACTGCTCCAGCTTCCACACACCCGGGTTGCCGTAGCAAACGAGGTCCACCAGCAGATTGAAGGGCGACAGCAGCCAGGTGAAGATGCCATTGCCGAGGAAATAGCCGCGCAACAGCGACAGATCCTTGTTGGCGTTGCGCAGCACATCGATCAGGCCGCAGACGATCCAGATCGTGGTCAGGATCGGAATGAAATAGAATCCGAGCGCGAGCAGCGGGACAGCAATCACAGCCTGGCGAAGCATTTTGCGAAGGGATTTTGTCATTTCTGTTCGCGCGGCGCGCTGTCCCCGTTCCGAATTATCGCCCGTCCTGGCAGCCTCCCGGCCGAGTCATGCGACGTGATAGGGCTTTTTGTCATGCGGTACAATCACACTGCTGTGACTGGCGGGGACAGAATTTCAGTTCATCGCGGGCAGGCCGAGTTCGTCCCGTTTGTCCCGCGCACCTATTTTTCCCGCTCGTTGCGCAGCTTTGCCCAATAGTCCAGCCGTTTCTTGATATCGCGCTCGAAGCCGCGTTCGGGCGGATCGTAAAAGGTCTGCCGGCCCATCTTTTCGGGGAAATAGTCCTGGCCGGAAAAGGCATCGGGCTGGTCATGATCGTAGCGGTAGCCGGCGCCATAATCCTCCTCTTTCATCAGCTTGGTCGGCGCGTTGAGGATGTGCTTGGGCGGCAGCAGCGAACCGAACTCCTTCGCCGCCCGCGTGGCTGCCTTGAAGGCGGTATAGACGGCGTTGGATTTGGGCGCGGTGGCGAGATAGACGGTGGCCTCGGCGAAGGCCAGTTCGCCTTCGGGCGAGCCGAGATAGTCGTAGGCGTCCTTGGCGGCGTTGGCGATAACCAGTGCCTGCGGGTCGGCCAGCCCGATATCCTCCATCGCCATGCGCACCAGCCGGCGGCCGAGATAGAGCGGATCCTCGCCGGCGTCGAACATGCGGGCAAGATAATAAAGCGCCGCGTCCGGGTCGGACCCACGCACCGATTTGTGCAGCGCCGAGATCAGATTGTAGTGACCGTCCTGGCCCTTGTCATAGATCGGCGCGCGGCGCTGGACGATGCGCTGCAGCCCTTCGGGATCGAAAACCTCGCCGGGTTTGGCGGCGCGCCAGACTTCCTCGGCCAGCGTCAGCGAGGCCCGGCCGTCACCATCGCTCATGCGGATGAGCATCGCCCGCGCCTCTTCATCGAGCGGCAGCGCCCTGCCCTCTGTCTCCTCCGCGCGCGTCATCAGCTTGGCGATGCTCTCCTCGCCCAGCGAGTGAAACACCAGCACCCGCGCTCGCGACAGAAGCGCGGCGTTCAGCTCGAACGATGGATTTTCGGTGGTGGCGCCGACCAGAACAACTGTTCCATCCTCCATGACCGGGAGGAAAGAGTCCTGCTGGGCACGGTTGAAGCGATGGATCTCGTCGACGAACAGCAGCGTCTGCCGGCCATTGGTTCGCCGCAGCTTCGCTGCCTCGAACACTTTCTTCAGGTCCGCGACGCCGGAAAACACCGCCGATATCTGCTCGAACGCAAGACTGGTCTCACCGGCCAACAGCCGTGCAACGGTTGTTTTGCCGGTTCCCGGCGGTCCCCAGAAAATCATCGAGCCGAGCGAACCCGAGTTGATCAGCCGCGTCAGCGCGCCGTCCGGCCCGGTCAAATGCTCCTGGCCGACGACCTCGCCAAGATTTTTCGGGCGCAGCCGATCGGCCAAAGGCCGGCCGGGCGGCGCTCTTTCCGGTTCATCGACGCTGAACAGATCGGCCATCTAGGTCTTCTGGTTGGAGCACGATCCTCAGAAATGGGAAGATCGCCTCAGTAACGCAACACCTGGCGCAGTATCTGCCCGCCGCGCTCGACGGTAAAGCGCCACCAGCGTGTATCCTGCTGGGCAAGCTGCGCCAGTGTCGCCGCCGTATCGACCGTCGTGCCGTTCACCTCGCGCACGATGTCGCCCGGCTGGAAGCCGAAATCGGCGGCCGGCGAATCGCGGTTGATGTCGACCACGGTGACGCCCTTGAGGTCGGTGCGCAGGCCGAGGCGCTGGGCGAGCCTGGGCGACAGTTCCGCGACCTTGGCGCCGGAAAACGGGCTGCGGCCATGCAGCGTCACTTCCGAAGCCTTGGCTCCTTCCGGCGCGCGCTCCAGTGCGATCTCCATCGTCGCCTGCTGGCCCTTGCTCAGGATGGCGAAGGTCGCCTTGGTGCCGATCGACAGGGTCGCCATGCGGTAATCCAGCGCCTCGATGCCTTCGACCGTCGTGCCATTGAGCTGCAGCACGACATCGCCGGGCTTCAGCCCTGCCTTGGCCGCCGGTCCGGCTTCCTCAACCGACGACACCAGCGCGCCGGTCGGCTTCTCCATGCCAAGCGATTCGGCGATCTGCGGTGTGACCGCTTCGAACTCGGCGCCTATATAAGGCCGCTCGAAGAAATCGAGCCCGGCCTTGGCCGCGTCGGCGAAGGCGCGCACCATGTTGGCCGGGATGGCAAAGCCGATGCCGATCGAGCCGCCGCTGCGGCTGTAGATGGCGGTGTTGATGCCGACCAGCTGGCCGCCCATGTTGATCAGCGCGCCGCCGGAATTGCCGGGATTGATGGCGGCGTCGGTCTGGATGAAGTAGCCCGAATCCGAAACGCCGATATGGCTGCGGGCAAGCGCCGACACGATGCCGCTGGTGGTGGTCTGGCCGACGCCGAACGGATTGCCGATGGCCAGCACCAGGTCGCCGACCTCGAGCGCGTCGGAATCGCCGATGGCGATCACCGGAAAGGGCTTGTCGGAGTTGATCTTGAGCACGGCGAGGTCAAGCGTCTCGTCCTTGAGCATGACCTTCGAGGTGAATTCGCGCCCGTCGGCGGTCGCGACCTTGACCTCGTCGGCATCCTTGATCACGTGGAAATTGGTGACGACGACGCCGCTTGGATCGACCAGCACGCCCGAGCCGAGCGAGGATTGCGCGCGCGGCTGCGCGCGGCCGAAGAATTCCTCGAAGAAAGGATCGCCGTCGAAGGGCGACGTGACCTTGGCCGTCTGCGAAGCATAGACATTGACCACCGCCGGCGCCGTCTGCTTGACCAGGGGCGCAAACGACAGCTGTACCTCTTCGCGGCCGAACGGCACGCGCTTGTCGGGACCGGAGGTGCCGTTCTCGCCTTCGACGCCATGCAGGAGGTCGGTCAGCACATCGGAGAGCCCCGGATCGGCTGGCTTGGCGGCGTCCTCGGCCAGAGCCTGCCTGACTGTCGGCGCGGCTGCGAACGCCATCATGGCGAAGAGCAGAACAAGAGACAGTCGGTTGGCGCGCATTCGCGAATCCTCCAAGGCAAGTTCGGGGGCATTGTCCCGACGATTGTGCAGAATGAAAGGCTAATGCACTGAAATGCGGCGATTGTCGTGCAAAAGCACTTGGCCGGCAGGCAAAAAAGCCTGGCGAAGCATGCCCTCGCGACAATGCAAAAAAGGGGCCCGAAGGCCCCTTGAAGTCATTCCTGAAAAACCGAGCCTTATGCGGCAGCGGCTTCCTCGTCGGTGCCTTCGGCCTCGATGCGGGCGCGGTCGCCGGCGCCCTTGGCCGAGGTGTCGCGATCGACGAACTCGATGACTGCCATGGCGGCATTGTCGCCGTGGCGGAAGCCGGCCTTCATGATGCGCAGATAGCCGCCATTGCGGGTGGCGTAGCGCGGCGCGATGGTGTCGAACAGACGCTTGACGACGCCTTCATTGCCGATCTGGGCAATGACCTGGCGGCGCGCATGCAGGTCGCCGCGCTTGCCGAGCGTCACCAGCTTCTCGACGATCGGACGCAAATCCTTCGCCTTCGGCAGGGTGGTGACGATCTGTTCGTGTTCGAGCAGCGACACGGCGAGGTTGGCGAACATCGACTTGCGATGGCTAATGCTTCGGGCGAAGCGGCGGCCTTTAAAACCGTGGCGCATGGCTCTTTTCCTTCTTCAGTTGTTCAAGAGGCCGTGGCCTCTGATGGTTTTCCGCATGACCGTCGGATCGAGCGGCCCACGCCGCCGATCCTTGGAAATTCATGCTCAATATTGGTCTTCGTAACGCTTGGCGAGGTCTTCGATGTTTTCCGGCGGCCAGTCCGGCACTTCCATGCCGAGGTGCAGGCCCATCGCCGCGAGCACTTCCTTGATCTCGTTCAGCGACTTGCGGCCGAAGTTCGGGGTGCGCAGCATCTCGGCTTCGGTCTTCTGGATGAGATCGCCGATGTAGACGATGTTGTCGTTCTTCAGGCAGTTGGCCGAACGCACCGAAAGCTCGAGTTCGTCGACCTTCTTGAGCAGCGCCGGGTTGAAGGCGAGCTCTGTGACGGCTTCGGTGGCGACTTCCTTCTGCGGCTCGTCGAAATTGACGAACAGGCCAAGCTGGTCCTGCAGGATGCGGGCAGCGAATGCCACCGCGTCCTCGCCCGAGATCGAACCGTCGGTCTCGATGGTCATGGTCAGCTTGTCATAGTCGAGAACCTGGCCCTCGCGGGTATTTTCGACCTTGTAGGAGACCTTCTTGACCGGCGAATACAGGCTGTCGACCGGGATCAGGCCGATCGGCGCGTCTTCGGCGCGGTTGCGGTCGGCCGGCACGTAACCCTTGCCGGTGTCGACGGTGAATTCCATGCGGATTTCAGCGCCCTCGTCCAGCGTGCAGATGACGTGGTCCGGGTTGAGGATCTCGACGTCGCCAACCGTCTGGATGTCGCCAGCCAGAACCGCACCCGGGCCCTGCTTGCGAACGACCATGCGCTTGGGACCATCGCCTTCCATGCGGATGGCGATTTCCTTGATGTTGAGGACGATGTCGGTCACGTCCTCACGCACGCCGGCAATCGACGAGAATTCATGCAGAACGCCGTCGATCTGCACGGCGGTGACAGCCGCACCGCGCAGCGAAGACAAAAGCACGCGGCGCAGCGCGTTGCCGAGCGTCAGGCCGAAGCCGCGCTCGAGCGGCTCGGCGACCAGCGTGGTCAGCGTCTTCTTCTTCGACGAGAACTCGATCTTGTTCGGCTTGATCAGTTCCTGCCAATTTTTCTGGATCATGATGCTTTCCTTCCGTTGACCCGCCACCATCCAATCGTGGCGGGCGACCTGGAGTGCCGTGGAGGAGCGCCTTGAGGCGCTCACGCGGCGTTCGGTAATGTCTTAGACGCGGCGCTTCTTGCGCGGGCGGCAGCCATTGTGCGGGATCGGCGTCACATCACGGATCGAGGTGATGGTGAAGCCGGCAGCCTGCAGGGCGCGAAGCGCCGATTCACGACCGGAGCCGGGTCCGCAGACCTCGACTTCGAGCATGCGCATGCCGTGTTCCTGGGCCTTCTTGGCGACGTCTTCGGCAGCCATCTGGGCGGCAAACGGGGTCGACTTGCGCGAACCCTTGAAGCCCTGGGCACCGGCCGACGACCAGGCAATGGAATTGCCCTGCGCGTCGGTGATGGTGATCATCGTGTTGTTGAAGGTCGAATTGACGTGGGCAACGCCCGACGAGATGTTCTTGCGTTCGCGACGGCGAACACGAGCGGCTTCCTTGGCCATGATAGTCCTTTCAGTTGATCTCTACACCGCCGTAATGCCAGCGGCTCCACCTTTGAAAGCGAGTAGTGAGCAGGGACCAGCGAATAGGGAACCCCTACTCGCTAATAGCCACTCGCTATCGCTCACTTACTTCTTCTTGCCGGCGATCGACTTGGCCGGGCCCTTGCGGGTGCGTGCATTGGTGTGCGTGCGCTGGCCGCGAACCGGCAGCGAACGGCGGTGACGCAGACCGCGGTAGCAGCCGAGGTCCATGAGGCGCTTGATGTTCATCGACACTTCGCGGCGCAGGTCGCCTTCGACCTGGTAGTCGCGGTCGATGGTCTCGCGGATCTGCAGCACTTCCGCGTCCGTCAGCTGGTTGACGCGGCGCTCGGCCGGGATGCCGACCTTGTCGACGATCTCCTGGGCGAACTTCTTGCCAATGCCGTGAATGTACTGAAGCGCAATGACGACGCGCTTGTTGGTCGGAATGTTGACGCCGGCTATACGAGCCATATTCTTCTCTTCTCCATGTGGGACCGGCCGGCCTTCAAAACAAGGCATGCGCGGCGCTGTTCAAATTACCCCGCGTCCGGTGGAGGCCGGCCCTTGCGGGAGTTCCCTAGTTTCAATGCGGCTGCCTTGCCCTTGCGGACAAGCAAGCCTCATGCCTGATAGGAAGACGGGCCGCCATAACCCAGCGAACCGTTCCAGTCAAGCGCAATCTTTACTTTGCCGTAACGGTTTCCCGCGTCACCGCCGCGAGCAGCGCTTCAATCTCCGCCGTCACGGTGTCGACAGGGGCCATGCCGTCGACACTCCTAAGCGAGCGTTTGGCATAATAATAGCCGATCAGCGGCGCGGTCTTCTTGTAATATTCCCGCAGGCGCTCTTCGAACACCACCGGATTGTCGTCCTTGCGCACCGGCTGTCCGGCGGCCTTGGCGTCGTCGGCGCGCTTGACGATGCGGCCGACCAGCGCTTTGTCGTCGACGACGAACTCGATCACGGCATCGAGGCCAATGCCGCGCTCGGCGAGCATCGATTCAACCGCATCAGCCTGCACCAGCGTGCGCGGATAGCCGTCGAGAATGAAACCGTTGGTGCAATCGGGCTGATCGATGCGCTCGGCCACGATGGCGTTGACGATGGCGTCGGAAACCAGCTCGCCGGCATCCATCACCGCCTTGGCGCGCTTGCCGACTTCGGTGCCGGCCTGCACGGCCGCCCGCAGCATGTCACCCGTCGACAGCTGCGGTATGCCGTATTTTTCTACCAGTCTTTGTGCTTGCGTCCCCTTGCCCGCTCCTGGCGGCCCAAGCAATATCAATCTCATCTGGCCTTCTTCCCCCCGCGCAGCTTCGACTTCTTGATCAGGCCCTCATACTGGTGCGCGATCAGGTGACCCTGGATCTGCGCCACCGTATCGAGGGTTACACTGACCACGATCAGAAGCGATGTGCCACCGAGGTAGAATGGTACGCCAGTCGCCGAAATCAGGAACTCGGGCAGCAGGCACACCAGCACCAGATAGATGGCGCCGACGACGGTGATGCGCGTCAGGACATAGTCGATGTAATCGGCAGTGCGCTCACCCGGACGGTAGCCCGGAATGAAGCCGGAATGCTTCTTGAGCTGGTCGGCGGTGTCCTTCGGATTGAACACGATGGCCGTGTAGAAGAAGGCGAAGAACACGATCATTGCCGCATAGAACAGCATGTAGAGCGGCTGGCCGTGGCCGAGCGAAGCGAGCACGGTGCTTGCCCAGGCCGGCAGGTTTGTCGTCTGCGAGAAGCCGGCGACCGTTGCCGGCAGCAAAAGCAGCGACGACGCGAAGATCGGCGGAATGACGCCCGACGTGTTGAGCTTCAGCGGCAGATGCGAGGTATCGCCCTGGAACATGCGGTTGCCGACCTGGCGCTTCGGATACTGGATCAGCAGGCGGCGCTGCGCGCGCTCGAAGAACACGATCAGCGCGATGACGATGATGGCCAGCACGATGATCGCGAGTATCAGCCCGGTCGATAGGGCGCCGGTGCGGCCGAGCTCCAGCGTGCCGGAGATGGCGCGCGGCAGGCCGGCGACGATGCCGGAAAAGATGATCAGCGAAATGCCGTTGCCGATGCCGCGGGCGGTGATCTGCTCGCCCAGCCACATCAGGAACATGGTGCCGCCAACCAGCGTGACGACGGTCGAGATGCGGAAGAACATGCCGGGATCATTGACGATGCCGTTGCCGCCTTCCAGGCCCACTGAAATGCCGTAGGCCTGCACCAGCGCCAAGAGCACCGTGCCGTAGCGCGTGTACTGGTTGATGACCTTGCGGCCCTGCTCGCCTTCCTTTTTCAGCGCTTCCAGCGACGGAATGACCGAGGTCATCAGCTGCATGATGATGGAGGCTGAGATGTAAGGCATGATGCCGAGCGCGAAGATCGCCATGCGCTGCACGGCGCCGCCGGCGAACATATTGAACATGCCGAGCACGCCCTTGGCCTGCGAAGAGAAGGCCTGCGCGAATGCATCCGGATTGATGCCGGGCAGCGGGATATAGGTGCCGAGGCGATAGACGAGCAGCGCGCCGACGGTGAACCAGATTCGCTTCTTCAGGTCCTCCGCCTTGGCGAAAGCCGCAAAGTTCAGATTCGAGGCTAGTTGTTCAGCAGCCGAAGCCATGCCTGATTCTCCGCTAGAGCATGATGCCGAAAAGTGTGAAGCGGTTTTCGGACAACGTCATGCGCTACTTCTTTGATTTGTATGTCACGCTCGATGCCCGCAGCTCAGGCGGCGCGTGGCACCGAAGCTCACGAGATAAGCTCCGGGCTCTAAACATGCAAGCGGCCGCGTTGACGCGGCCGCCTAATTGATTGGATCAAAGCGCAATCATGAACAAAAACGGATACCGTTCCTGCCGACCGCGCTTCAAATTGCCGTTACTCCGCTGCCGCTTCCGGCAGCTTGACCGAACCGCCGGCCTTTTCGATCTTCTCGATCGCGGCCTTGGAGGCGCCGGCGACGTCGAAGGCAAGCTTTGCCTTGAGCTCGCCGTCCGAGAGGATGCGCACGCCGTCCTTGACGCGGCGGATGACGCCGGCGGCAACGAGTGCCTCGGCCGTCACGGTCGCCTTGGCGTCGAGCTTCTTGGCATCGAGCGCCGTCTGGATACGAGCCAGCGACACGACGACAAAGCTCTTGGCGAAGATGTTGTTGAAGCCACGCTTCGGCAGGCGCCGATAGAGCGGCATCTGGCCGCCCTCGAAGCCGTTGATGGCAACGCCGGAGCGCGCCTTCTGGCCCTTGACGCCGCGACCGCCGGTCTTGCCGGAGCCGGAGCCGATGCCACGGCCGAGACGCTTCTTGGAGTGCGTCGCGCCGTCCTTGTCACGCAGATCGTTGAGTTTCATCTGGGTTCTCCTGCGCTTTTGCTCAGCCCTCGTCCACGACGCGGACGAGATGCTGGACGGCAGCGATCATGCCGCGCACCGAGGGAGTGTCCTCCAGCGTGCGCTGCTTGTGCATCTTGTTGAGGCCGAGGCCGACCAGCGTTGCGCGCTGTTCCTTCGGGCGGCGGATCGGCGAACCGATCTGCTCAACGGTGATGGTCTTGGTTGCTTTCTTGGCCATGGTCAAAATCCCTGGTCAGATCGACTATTCTTCAGCCGCAACGGCGGTGCCGCGGCGGGCCTGAAGGGTCGAATACTTGATGCCGCGCGCAGCAGCCACATCCTTGGGATGCATCTGGCTCTTCAGCGCGTCGAATGTGGCCCGAACCATGTTGTAGGGGTTCGACGAACCCATCGACTTGGCGACCACGTCATGCATGCCGAGCGTCTCGAAGACAGCGCGCATCGGGCCGCCGGCGATGATGCCGGTACCCTGCTTGGCAGCGCGCAGCAGCACGCGTCCGGCGCCCCAGCGTCCTTCGACGTCGTGGTGCAGCGTGCGGCCCGAGCGCAGCGGCACGAAAATCATGTCGCGCTTGGCCGACTCGGTTGCCTTGCGGATCGCTTCCGGCACTTCGCGCGCCTTGCCGTGACCGAAGCCGACGCGGCCCTTCTGGTCGCCGACGACGACGAGTGCTGCAAAACCGAAGCGACGGCCGCCCTTGACGACCTTGGCGACGCGGTTGATGTGGACGAGCTTGTCCACCATGCCGTCATCGCGTTCTTCACGATCGCGGCCGCGGCCGCCATCCCTACGTTCCTGTGCCATATCCTGTTCCTTGTTCTTTTCCGGAAGCACGGTTGCTGATAAGATCCGGTGCGCCTCTTTGGGTCACCGGGGGCGAATTATTTTTCCTTGCATGATCTTGTCCGAAAAGTCTGCAACTTTTTGCTGCGCTGACCTTCGGTTCGGGATCAGGCAATTAGAAGCTCAGACCGCCTTCACGGGCAGCCTCGGCCAGCGCCTTGACGCGGCCGTGATAGATATAGGCGCCGCGGTCGAAGACGACTTCCTTGACGCCGGCCTTCGAAGCACGCTCGGCGATCAGCTTGCCAACAGCGGCTGCTGCCTCGGTGTCGGCGCCGGTCTTGAGCGAACCCTTGAGGTCCTTCTCGAGTGTCGACGCAGCCGCGATGGTATGGCCCTTGGCGTCGTCGATGACCTGCACGTAGATGTTCTTCGACGTGCGGTGAACCGAGAGACGCGGACGTTCGCCGGCGACCTTCTTGATCTGGCGGCGGACGCGCTGCGCGCGGCGCTGGATGGATTCCTTGGTAGCCATGATAATCTTCCTTGCCTTCAAAAAACGGGGGCCGCCATGTGCGGTAGGCGAAAGCGCCTCCCGCGACCGCTCCCCGCGGCGTTGCACTTCTTTGGCTTGGCCTTTTCCGAAAAGTCTGCAACTTTTCGGGGCCAGGCCTACTACTTCTTCTTGCCTTCCTTGCGGACGATCTTCTCGCCGGCATAGCGGACACCCTTGCCCTTGTAGGGCTCGGGACCGCGATACTCGCGGATCTCGGCTGCAACCTGGCCGACCTGCTGCTTGTCGATGCCGGTCACGGTGATTTCCGTCGGCTTTGGCACAGTGATCGTGATGCCGGCCGGCGTCTCGTAAACGACGTCGTGGCTGAAGCCAAGCGCCAGCTGCAGGTTCTTGCCCTGAAGTGCCGCGCGATAGCCGACGCCGGTGATCTCGAGCTTCTTCTCGAAACCGTCCTTGACGCCCTGCAGGATGTTGACGATCTGCGTGCGCGACATGCCCCACTTGGAGCGGGCGGTCTTGGTCTGGTCGCGCGGCTGGACAGCGATTTCGCTGCCTTCCATCTTGACCAGCACTTCGTCGTTCACCACGAACTTCAGCTCGCCCTTGGGGCCCTTCGCCGTCACGGTCTGGCCGTTGACGGTCGCGGTCACGCCCTGCGGCAGCGAAACGGGTTTCTTTCCAATACGAGACATTTGGTTGTCCTCGTCACTTCTCTTGTTTCAGGTCTGCCGAATTAGAAAATCTGGCAGAGGATTTCGCCGCCGACATTCTGTTCGCGTGCTTCGTGATCGGCCATCACGCCCTTCGGCGTCGAAAGGATGGCGATGCCGAGGCCGTTGGCGACGTGCGGGATCGACTTGGCCGAAACGTAAACGCGGCGGCCAGGCTTCGAGACGCGGGCGATTTCGCGCACGACCGGAGCACCGTCGAAATACTTCAGCTCGATTTCGATTTCGGACTTGCCGTTGTCGAAGTCGGTCTGGCTGTAGTCGCGGATATAGCCTTCAGCCTTCAGCACGTCGAGGACGCGGGTACGCAGGCGCGACGCCGGCGTCGAAACGCTCGACTTCTTACGGCCATACGCGTTGCGGATGCGGGTCAGCATATCGCCGAGAGGATCGCTCAATGACATGTTATGTCCTCCTTACCAGCTCGACTTGACCAGGCCCGGGATCTGGCCGTTATTGCCGAGATCACGAAGCGCGATGCGCGATACTTTGAGCTTGCGATAATAGGCGCGCGGACGGCCGGTAACTTCGCAGCGGTTGCGGATGCGGATCTTGGCCGAGTTGCGCGGCAGGGCAGCAAGCTTCAGCTGAGCGCGGAAACGCTCTTCCATCGGCTTGGACTGGTCCATGATGATCGCCTTGAGCGCTGCGCGCTTGGGACCGTACTGGTCGGCAAGCTTGCGGCGCCTGTTGTTCTTCTCGACTGAGCTGGTCTTTGCCATTTCAGATTTTTCCTTTTCTCGCTGCCGTTACTGGCGGAAGGGGAAGTTGAAGGCCTTGAGCAATGCCCTGGCTTCGTCGTCCGTCTTCGCAGTCGTACAAACGATGACGTCCATGCCCCAGATCTGATCAACCTTGTCGTAGTTGATCTCCGGGAACACGATGTGTTCCTTGATGCCCATGGCGTAGTTGCCACGGCCATCGAAGCTCTTCGGATTCAGTCCGCGAAAGTCGCGGACGCGCGGCAGTGCGATGTTCACGAGACGGTCGAGGAACTCGTACATGCGTTCCTTGCGCAGCGTGACCTTGGCGCCGATCGGCATCTTCTCGCGGACCTTGAAGCCGGCGATCGAATTACGGGCGCGGGTGACGACGGCCTTCTGGCCGGCGATCATCGCCAGGTCTTCGGCCGCGATCGAAGGCTTCTTCGAATCCGCGGTCGCTTCGCCGACGCCCATGTTCAGCACGATCTTGTCGATGCGCGGAACCTGCATCTCGTTCTCGTAGCCGAACTGCTCCTGCAGCGCCTTGCGGATGGTCTCGTTGTAGACCTGCTTGAGGCGCGGCGTGTTCTGGGCCTTGGACTGTTTGCTTTCAGCCTTGGGCTTCGTGGTTTGAGCCTTAGCCATTGATGACTTCTCCCGAGCGCTTGGCGACGCGCACCTTCTTGCCGTCCTTCTGGAAGATGAAGCCGACGCGGGTCGGCTTGCCATCCTTGGGGTCGGCGAGCGCGATGTTCGACAGCTGGATCGGCGCTTCCTTGGTGATGATCCCGCCCTCTTGGGACTGGGACTGCTTCTGGTGACGACGGATCATGTTGACGCCGCGCACCAGCGCGGTGTCTTCCTTCGGCTGAACCGAGAGGACTTCGCCCGAACGGCCCTTGTCCTTGCCGGCCAGCACGACGACCTTGTCGCCTTTTCTAATCTTTTGCATTGGTCCGGCTCCTTACAGCACTTCAGGCGCGAGCGAGATGATCTTCATGTGGTTCTTGGCGCGGAGTTCGCGCGGAACCGGTCCGAAGATACGCGTGCCGATCGGCTCTTTCTTGTTGTCGACGAGAACGGCCGCGTTCTTGTCGAAACGGATCACGCTGCCGTCCGGGCGGCGGATGTCCTTGGCCGTGCGAACCACGACCGCCTTCATCACATCGCCCTTCTTAACGCGGCCGCGCGGAATGGCTTCCTTGATCGACACCACGATGATGTCGCCTACGGAAGCGTATTTCCGCTTCGAGCCGCCCAGCACCTTGATGCACATGACACGACGGGCGCCGGAATTATCCGCGACGTCGAGGTTTGTTTGCATCTGAATCATGACTGGCCGCCTTCTTCTCTTCTAACGGGACGGGCTCAAAGCCCCTCCCCGGTCTGTCCAAAATTCGGTTTGTTACGCCTGGTCCGAAGACACGACGATCCAGCGCTTGTCCTTGGAAATCGGCTTCGATTCCTGGATGAACACCTGATCGCCGACCTTGTGGGCGTTGTTCTCGTCGTGCGCCTTGTACTTCTTGGTCATGCGCACGGTCTTCTTCATCACGGGATGCGTGAAGCGCCGTTCGACCTTGACGACTACCGTCTTCTCGTTCTTGTCGCTGACGACAGTGCCCTGCAGAATGCGCTTTGGCATGATTTTCGTCCTTAAGCCTTCTTGGCCGCGGACTTTTCCGCAGCGATGGTCTTGATACGCGCAATGTCCTTGCGAACCTGCCGCACGCGCGCGGTCTTCTCGAGCTGGCCGGTGGCCTTCTGGAAGCGCAGGTTGAACTGCTCCTTCTTCAGGCTGGCCAGATCGTCGGTCAGCTGGTCCTGGGTCTTGGTCCGGATGTCTTCGGCTTTCATGATCAGCCCGTCCTTATTCTGCGATGCGCTGTACGAAGCGCGTCCTGACCGAGAGCTTGGC
Organism: Mesorhizobium sp. LSJC285A00; assembly: GCF_000503155.1. Lineage (NCBI taxonomy): Bacteria > Pseudomonadati > Pseudomonadota > Alphaproteobacteria > Hyphomicrobiales > Phyllobacteriaceae > Mesorhizobium > Mesorhizobium sp. LSJC285A00. The sequence continues at coordinate 4,822 of NZ_AYVK01000045.1, read as the reverse complement.
CGCGCCGAGACGCAGCGCCTCACGGGCGGTTTCTTCGTTGACGCCGTCGATCTCGAACATGATGCGGCCCGGCTTTACGCGCGCCGCCCAGTAATCGACAGCGCCCTTGCCCTTGCCCATGCGCACTTCAGTCGGCTTCGACGTCACCGGCACATCAGGGAAAATACGGATCCACACGCGGCCGGCACGCTTCATCTCACGAGTGATCGCGCGGCGGGCCGCTTCGATCTCACGCGCGGTGACGCGGTTCGGCTCAAGCGCCTTCAGCCCGAAACCACCGAAATCCAGGTTGGTGCCGCCCTTTGCGGTACCATGGATACGGCCCTTGAACTGCTTGCGGAACTTTGTGCGCTTTGGCTGCAGCATCGTTCTAACTCCAAATTCCTAAATAATCAGGCGTTTTCGCGACGACGACCGCGTTCGCGATCACCACCACCGCCATGCGCAGCATCACCCTCGGTCGCGCGACGCTCCGAAGCCATCGGATCGTGCTCGAGGATTTCGCCCTTAAACACCCAGACCTTGACGCCGCAGATGCCGTAAGCCGTGTGCGCTTCGGCCGTGCCATAGTCGACATCGGCGCGCAGCGTATGCAGCGGCACGCGGCCCTCGCGGTACCATTCCATGCGCGCAATCTCGGCGCCGCCGAGACGGCCGGCGCAGTTGATGCGGATGCCTTCGGCGCCAAGGCGCATGGCCGACTGAACGGCGCGCTTCATGGCGCGGCGGAACGCGATACGACGCTCGAGCTGCTGGGCGATCGACTGGGCGACCAGGGTTGCGTCGATTTCCGGCTTGCGCACTTCAACGATGTTCAAGTGCGTCTCGGACTTCGTCATCTCCATCAGCTTCTTGCGAAGCTTTTCGATGTCGGCGCCCTTCTTGCCGATGATCAGGCCCGGGCGCGCCGCATGGATGGTGACACGGCACTTCTTGTGCGGGCGCTCGATCACGACCTTGGAAATCGCAGCCTGCTTGAGTTCCTTTTCAAGATATTTGCGGATCTTGATGTCCTCATGCAGCAGCTTGCCGTACTCGCCGGTGTTCGCGAACCAGCGCGAATCCCAAGTGCGGTTGATGCCGAGGCGCAGACCGATCGGATTGACTTTCTGACCCATTATGCGGCCTCCCCTTTTTCTTCGACTTCACGAACGACGATCGTGAGGTGCGAGAACGGCTTTTCTATACGGCTGGCGCGACCGCGGCCACGAGCATGGAACCGCTTCATGACGATCGACTTGCCGACATAGGCTTCCGCCACGATCAGCGCATCGACGTCGAGGTCGTGGTTGTTTTCCGCGTTGGCGATCGCCGATTCCAGCGTCTTCTTGACCGTGCCGGAAATCCGCTTGGCCGAGAATTCGAGATCGGAAAGCGCTGTCGCGACCTTCTTGCCGCGGATCAGCGCGGCAACCAGGTTCAGCTTCTGCGGGCTGATACGGATCGTGCGCAGAACGGCGCGCGCTTCGTTGTCAGCAAGCCTGCGCGGAGCTTTGGCCTTGCCCATGATTATTTCCTCTTCGCCTTCTTATCCGCGCCGTGACCGTAATAGGTCCGGGTCGGAGCGAATTCACCGAACTTGTGACCGACCATGTCCTCGTTCACCGAGACCGGAACATGCTTCTGGCCGTTGTAGACACCGAAGGTGAAGCCGACGAACTGCGGCAGGATGGTGGAGCGACGGCTCCACATCTTGATCACCTCATTGCGACCACCTTCACGAACCTTGTCCACCTTCTTGAGAAGGTAGCCGTCGATGAAGGGGCCTTTCCAAATAGAACGAGTCACTTGGCGTTACCTCTTCTTAGCTCTTGCGCTGATGGCGCGAGCGCAGGATGAACTTGTCGGTCGCCTNGGTCGCCTTGTTGGACCGCGTCTTCTTGCCCTTGGTCGGCTTGCCCCACGGGCTGACCGGATGACGGCCACCGGAGGTGCGGCCTTCACCACCGCCATGCGGATGGTCGACCGGGTTCATGGTCACGCCGCGATTGTGCGGGCGCTTGCCGCGCCAGACCGTGCGGCCGGCCTTGCCGTCGTTGATGTTGCCGTGGTCGGGGTTCGACACGGCGCCGACGGTGGCCATGCAGGAGCCGTGAACGACCCGCTGCTCGCCCGAGTTGAGGCGCAGGATCGCCATGCCCTGGTCGCGACCGACCAGCTGTCCGTAGCCACCTGCCGAGCGGGCAACCTGGGCGCCCTTGCCCGGCTTCAGCTCGATGTTATGGACGATCGTGCCGACCGGCATCGAGGCCAGCGGCATCGCATTGCCTGGCTTCACGTCGACCGATTCACCGGCCACGATCTTGTCGCCGGCGGCAAGGCGCTGCGGAGCGATGATGTAGGACAGCTCGCCATCGTCATACTTGATCAGCGCGATGAAGGCGGTGCGGTTCGGATCGTATTCAATGCGCTCGACCGTGCCGACGACGTCGAACTTGCGGCGCTTGAAGTCGATGATGCGGTACGAACGCTTATGACCGCCGCCGATGAAGCGGGCCGTGATGCGGCCGTGATTGTTGCGGCCGCCCGACTTGGTCAGGCCTTCGGTCAGTCCCTTGACGGGCTTGCCCTTGTAGAGGCCCGAGCGGTCGACGATGACCAACTGGCGGGTGCTCGGCGTTACCGGGTTGAATTTTTTAAGTGCCATGTTTGTTGTCCTCGCGGCCTAGCTCAGAGACCCGTCGCGACGTCGATCGACTGGCCGTCGGCCAGTGTCACAATCGCCTTCTTGACGTCGCTCTGGCGGCCGATCGTGCCGCGGAAGCGCTTGATCTTGCCCTTGCGGACAAGCGTGTTCACGGCCGTAACCTTGACGCCAAACAGCGCTTCGACAGCGGCCTTGATTTCCGGCTTCGACGCCTTCTTGGCGACGTTGAAAACAACCTGGTTGTTCTCGGAAGCCATGGTCGACTTTTCGGTGATCGCCGGCGAGACGATCACGTCGTAATGACGGAGGTCGGTCATTTAAAGCGCTCCTCGAGAGCCTCGACGGCGGCCTTCGAAAGGACCAGCGTGCCGCGGCGCAGAATGTCGTAGACGTTGATGCCCTGGATGGGCAGCACGTCGATGTTCGGGATGTTGGTCGCCGCCAGCTTGAAGTTCTGGTCAAGCTCGGCACCGCCGATCACCAAGGCGTTGGTCAGGCCCAGTGTCGCGAAATTCGCGATCAGCGCCTTCGTCTTGGCCTCGGTCAGCTTCAGCTCGTCGATGATGATGATCGACGCGCTCTTGGCCTTGGCCGAGAGAGCATGCCGCAAGCCCAGAGCGCGCACCTTCTTCGGCAGATCGTGCTCGTGGCTGCGAACGACCGGGCCGTGGGCCTTGCCGCCGCCGCGGAACTGCGGAGCGCGTGCCGAATGGTGACGGGCGCGGCCCGTACCCTTCTGCTTGTACATCTTAGCGCCGGTGCGCGCGATTTCGGCGCGTCCCTTGGCCTTGTGCGTGCCCTGCTGGCGCTTGGCCAGCTGCCAGCGCACGACGCGCTGCAGGATGTCCTCGCGCGGATCAAGGCCGAAAATCTCCTCGGAGAGTTTCACCTTGCCGGCGTCCTTGCCGCCAAGCGTTGTGATCTTGAGATCCATTATTCTGCTCCCTCTGCGGCCGGAGCCTCGTTCTTGGCGCCACTCTCGGCAGCAACGGCGCGGATCGCGGCAGGCTTCGGCGCATTGGCCGGCAGTGCCACCTTGGCCGCATCGCGGACCAGGATCCAGGCGCCCTTCGATCCGGGAACCGCACCGCGGATCAGGATCAGGCCGCGATCGGCGTCGGTCGAAACGATCTCGACATTCTGTGTGGTGACGCGGGTGTCGCCCATGTGGCCAGCCATATGCTTGCCCTTGAACACTTTGCCCGGGTCCTGACGCTGGCCGGTCGAACCGTGCGTACGGTGCGAAACCGAGTTACCGTGCGTCGCGCGGCCACCACCCATGTGATGGCGCTTGATGACGCCCTGGAAACCCTTGCCGATCGTCGTGCCCGTCACATCGACCTTCTGGCCGGCGACGAAGTGCTCGACGGTGATCTCGGCGCCGACATCGATCATGTTGTCGGCGGAGACGCGGAACTCGGCGACCTTCGCCTTCGGCTCGACGGAAGCGGTCGCGAAATGGCCGCGCATCGCCTTCGACGTGTTCTTCACCTTGGCAAGGCCAACGCCGAGCTGGACGGCCGTATAGCCGTTCTTCTCCTGCGTGCGCTGAGCCACGACCTGGCAGTTCTCCATCTGGAGAACGGTGACGGGAACATGTTCCCCGGCATCATTATAGATGCGGGTCATTCCCACCTTCTTTGCAATCACACCTGAACGCATCGGTTCAATTCCTTTAGAGTTCCGGGCCAGGGGCACCGCCCCTTACCGCGCTCTCATTCCCTTAGAGCTTGATCTCGACGTCGACACCGGCGGCCAGATCGAGCTTCATCAAAGCATCGACCGTCTGCGGGGTCGGATCGACGATGTCGAGCAGACGCTTGTGCGTGCGCATCTCGAACTGCTCGCGGCTCTTCTTGTCGACGTGAGGCGACCGGTTGACCGTGAACTTTTCGATCCGCGTCGGCAGCGGAATGGGGCCGCGGACGTTTGCTCCGGTGCGCTTGGCCGTCGACACGATTTCTTTCGTCGAGGCGTCAAGCACGCGGTGATCAAACGCCTTCAGGCGGATGCGGATATTCTGTCCGTTCATGCGTCACTTCCTTGTTCTGGCGCGGCGCGGGCAAATCCTGCGCCCGCGACAGATCGGTTTAAGTCTAAATTACTCTTTGATGGTGACGACGATGCCGGCACCGACGGTACGGCCGCCTTCACGGATGGCGAAGCGCAGCTTCT
>NZ_AYVK01000044.1:0-56747 GCF_000503155.1 Mesorhizobium sp. LSJC285A00 | reverse complement strand
CGGCCCGGCCGATCGCCGCAGCGAGCACGGCCTGCGCCGCCTACCATCGCCTGCCGCCGCCGCGCTTTGCCGCCGACGCCTATGCCAAGGCGGTGGAAGCGCTTGTCCGCGCGGAAGGCATCGAACTCGTTATCCCGACCTGCGAGGAAGTCTTTTATCTCGGTCGTCTCTGGCAGCACCGCGCCATGCCGGCCCGCCTCTTCGCACCCGAGATGGCGATGCTCGCCCGCGTTCACGACAAGCATGCCTTCATCCGGCTGGCGCAGAGCCTTGGGCTCGACGTGCCGGAAACGATACTGCTGCAAAGCGAGGCCGATCTCGACGGCGTTCGTGGCCAATCGCGCGAATTGGTGTTCAAACCTGTGTGGTCACGTTTTGCCCGTGACGTACTGCTGCGGCCATCGCCGGACGAACTCGACGCCGTCCGCCCCTCGCCCGCCGCTCCTTGGGTGGCGCAGCGCTACATCGCCGGTGAAGAGATCAGCGCCTATGCGGTGGCGGTCGAGGGTGAACTCAAAGCGCTGGCGCTCTACTGTTCGCTCTATCGCGCCGGCATGGGCGCCGGCATCTGTTTCGAGCCAGTCGGGGATGCGGCTGCCCGGCGCTTCGTCGAAACCTTCGTCGCCGGCGCCGGCTGGACCGGCCAGATCTCCTTCGACCTGATGCGCGAGAATAACGGCACGGTGCTGCCACTGGAGTGCAATCCGCGCGCCGTGAGCGGCCTGCACTTCTTTCGCGATCCGCGGCGCTTCGCCGACGCGGTCCTGGAGGATGGCGCCGAGGTGAAGCCCGACGTGACGGCGCCGCAGACGGTGAGGCTTGCGATGTGGATCTACGGGATGCCGGCGGCACTGCGCTCCGGTGGTCTCGGCAGTTTTCGCCAGGCGATGCACGATGCCGATGAGCTGCTCGACTGGCCGGGCGACCCCGCGCCGAAGCGGGCGCAGTGGCGCACGCTGGCCGAGATCGCCGGCACAGCACTGCGCCAGCGCATCAGCCTTCAGGCTGCGTCGACGCGCGATATCGAGTGGAATGGGCCGGAGCAGGACTAGTCGAGTTGAAGCGGAACTTCCCGTTTTCAGCTGAGTGCGTAAGTCCTGCTAAGGTTGCCTAAACGGGATTAACTGGCTTTGCGGACAATTGCAGGCCAAGCGCCTTGGTTACGCCCAGCAATGTACTGAGGCGCGGATCGCCCTTTTCGCTCAGCGCCTTGTAGAGTGCCTCTCGGGTCACGCCGGCGTCCTTCGCTATGCTTGTCATGCCGCGGGCGCGCGCGACAATGCCGAGGGCGTGCGCAATATAAGTCGCGTCCCCGGTCTCGAACGCATCAGCGAGCAGTTCGGCTTGAGACTCAGCATCATCAAGATATTCGGCGGCGTCGAATGGTGTGGTTCTGAGGGTCATATCAAACTTCCTTTGCCATTTTCCTGGCTTTTCCGATGTCCCTGTCCTGCGAGCCTTTGTCACCGCCGCAGAGCAGGATAATGACCGTGTTGCCGCGCCGGACGAAGTACACGCGGTATCCCGGACCGTAATCTACGCGCAATTCTCCTATGCCATCGAAGAACTTGGCGTCTCCCAACAGCCCAGCCTGAACGCGGACAATCCGTTGGGTGATCTTCTTTACGGCGCGAATGTCCGTGAGCCCTCTGAGCCATTTTCGGAATTCGTCAGTGGATCGAACTTCGATCATCCGTGAACTATAACTTACAGCAGAACTGGAATCAAGTGCCGTGAACTTTAGATTACAACTCGATTTGGTGCACCCGCGGCTCTGCCGCCGCCGGTGGCATCTTGCCGTCGATGATCGCCGCTATGTCGCGGCGCAGGAAATCCAGCGGGCCGATCGCCGGCTGAACCTGCGGCGATATACGGGCGTTGTCGCTGGCCGATTTCAGCACACGGCGATCCTGCTGCAGGGCAAAGGCAAAGAGCGGCCGGAAAGCAAGCGCCTTGAGTTCGCCGAACAGGCCCTGTCGCGGGCCGATCAGCCAGCCGACGCCTTCGACGGTCCGTTCGTCCGCCTGACGCAAATGGAAAGTGGTCGCCAGCGCCAAGCCGCCCTTGCCCCAATATTCGAGTTCGACGATGCCGGGATGGCGGTAGCGGCCGATGGTCTTGGCGCGCTCGCCTTCCAGCAGCCGGCTGACCAGCCCCTGTTGGCGGTCCTCGCCGGTGTAGCAGCTTTCGACCCAGCCCTTGCCGCCGGTCACCTCGACGCGCACGAGATGGCGCTTTGCGGTCAGGCCGCGCAGGACACCCTTGTGGGTGAAGTGGGTGTGAGTGGCGTCGAGAATGTTCTCGGCGGCGTCGAGCACCGTCGATCGCGCCGAGCTTCGCACCCGCTTCACGACGACATCCTTGCCTTGCATGCAATGGAGATAGGGCTCGCCCTCAGGCGTGCCTGCCGAGACGAAGACGACGCCGTCGCGCTCGATCGCGCTGTAGCGGCGGATACGGTAATGCGGGACGTCGCCGACATGGCCGGGAATGGCGGTGCAGCGCCCTTCCCCATTGTAGCGCCAGCCATGATAGGGACATTCGATCTCGCCACCGACGACCTTGCCGGTCGAGAGTTCGACCAGGCGGTGAGCGCAGCGGTCGAAGAGGGCGGCAATGCCTTTCGCCGAGCGGAACAGCACCAGTGGCGCGCCGTCGAACAGGATGCGCTTCGGCTTGGCTTTGATGTCGGCAGACCGCATCACCGCCTGCCAATAGTCTTTGTCTTTCTGCTGCCGGGTGTCGCTCAAAGTTCAAATCTCCTGAGCAGGGGAATGCCGATCTTCGCGAGCACAAATTCCATGATCCGCACCGCCATGCGTTGGCGGCGCGGCAGATNAGTTCAGACGTGTGCTCTTCCGATCTATTCCATGATCCGCACCGCCATGCGTTGGCGGCGCGGCAGATGGGCAGCATAGACGGCGTTGTATTCCACCGTCGCCACGGCGCCGCGCAAGCGTTTGAAGGCGGCGGCACCGGCGCTCATGTTGAAGAACAGGCTGTGCGCCATCGCATGATCCTGCGCCAGCGCCATCATCATGCGGTAAAGGCCTTCGCTCACCGGGAGGCCGGTGTCGTAGCCGACGATGGGCTGCGTCAGTGTCCTGCCGTTCTGAGACAAAGCGGCGACGGCGACCAGTTCACCGCCGGGACGACGCAGGCCTGCCAGTTGCAGGATGCCGCGACGGTGCGTCTCGCCGATATAGCGGGCCGTGTAGTGCGGGTTGAGCGGCGTGTATTTGTCGAGATAGAGCATCCGGTAGAGCGCTTCGGCGCGCGCATAGTCGGCCTCGGTGAAGTCGCCATTGCCGACCTGCTCGAAAGGCGTCGTGGGCAGCCGCTTGCGGTCGCGCTTCATGTCGTTGGTCATGGCCGAACCGTCGCCTGCGAAGATGTAGATCTGCCGCGCCGCCAGCATTCGAAAACCCTCCGCCTTCAGCGCTGCGATTGTCGAGGGATCGGCGATCTCGTTCAGGGAGCGGATGAAAACAGCGCGATCTGGAAAACGCGCGGTGAGATCGTCGCGCATCGCCGCGACCGCGTTGCGATCGAGCAGCGGCACCGGATTGGTCGAATAGAGCCAGTTGTTGACCTGAACCTGATGGTCAAGGCCGCTCATCCTGACCAGCGGCGCGCACAGGCCGATCAGCATCCGCATCGTTTTTTGCAGCAAGGGCGAGGAGACGAAATTGCGGGTCTCGTCGATGGCATAGTCGATATAGGCGCTGGACGGGCAGCAGATATAGCAGTTCGGCGCTTCGCTTCTGTCGTTCAGCGTCAGCGGAAAGGAGCGGCCGGCGATCTCGAAGGTTTCGACAGCCACTGTCAGATTGCGCACGAGGTCGCGCACCGGCACCTCGTTGAAAAGCTGAACGAAGGCTTCGACCTCACGCGGGCTGTTTTCTACCCGGTTCGTCTGATCGAGTGGCAACATAGCGAGCCGGTTCATGATGCCGCTCCCAGGTGGCATTCGACCCGACGCAGTTTGCGGCCGGTCTCCAACGGCAGGTCCCTGCGAACAAGGCTGACCGAAGCTGTCGCCTGGCGCGCCGCCAGCAAATTGCGCACGGCCTGATGGGCAGCGGTGGCGGCTTCGTCGGCAAGCCCGGGGGCCAGGCTGAGTTCGATTGCATCTTCAGCGGTCTGGACCAGGCGGAAATCGTCGATGCGCCGGTCGGCCTTGAGCACCGCATTGCGTAGTATGTCGGGCGTGACGAGGAGCTGCCCGTGCGGCGAGGCGAGCCGGAAAGCGTCGTCCATGCGGCCGACGATCTCGTCCAGCGTGCGCAGCGGCGAGCCGCAGCGGCATGGCTTTTCCGACAGCCGCAGCAGATCGTTCATCCGGTAGCGCGCCATGATCTGGGTCCGGCGGCGAAAGGCGGTGATCAGCGGCATGACCAGGCCGTCGCCGGCCGGTTCGAACTCGAAGAACACCGAATCCTCGGCCAGATGCAGCCCGCCCTGGCGGCAGGTGACGGCGAACAGCCCTTCGGTCGCCATGTAGATCTGGTCGACCTGACCACCAAAGAATGCCTCGATGACCGGCCGGTCAACCGGGTCGAGCGTTTCGGCGGCGCTGAAGACACGCTGCGGCTTGAGCCGAAAACCCTCGGCCGCGAAGTGCCGCAGTATCTTCGGTGGCGCGATGATCACCGTCGGCGCGAAATCTTCGAGAGCGCCGCGCCAGCTCTCCGGACCGCGCGTCAGATCGAAGAAGCGCAGGTCGATACGCCGCGATTTGCGCGCGCTATCGTAGAGCCCGGTGTTTTGCGGCAGGATCACCGCAACGCGCTGCCGGCGCCAGAGCAGATCGGGCACGGCTTTGGCCAGGATGGTGCCCAGCCAGCGGTATTTTTCCGCCTCGGAAATGACGAACAGGCCACGATTGCCCGACGTGCCGGTGCTGGAGCCGACAGTCAGCTCGCCAATGCGGCTATCGCCGGCCTGCGCCTTCCAGGCCTCGGCGGCCGAGACGCCATGAATGTTGAAGCGCTCGAAATTGCCCATCAGCGTCGCCTTGTCGGTCACCGGCAGATCGCCGAGATGACGCGGCGTCTTGCCGTAGAACGGCGCGCGCGGCAGGTCGCGGCCGAGAAAGCGGCGCAAGGCATGACCTTGCCAGCGTTCGAAATTCTCACGGCTCTTGCGCGAGAGCCATTGCGTCAACACAAACGAACGGGCCGCTTCCGTCGGCCCGTTCATGCGCTCTCTCCGGCCAGATCGTAGGCCGTCACCGCCGGATCATGACAAAGAACAACCTCGCCGCCGGTCGCCAGAAACCGGCGCAACATTACGCTGGTCGGCTCGATCGCGGCGGCATCCTCGGCCAGCAGGGTTGCCGGCAGACCGGGAGTTCGGTTTTCGACAAGGGCCGCGAACAACCATTGCGCGTCGACGGCGTAGAGCAGCGGCCGCTCCAGATTTGGGAACGAAAGGCCGAACTGGCCATCGGCATGGCCGGGCAGACCGACTGCGATGACGCTGCCGTCGCCGAACAGATCGGCGCCGCCCGGTACGCCGCCACGCGGCTCGACCTGCCGCTTCGACGACAGCCCGTCGAGTCGGGCCTCGAAGTCAGACGGGAACAGTTCCTTGAAGACGCCATGGCGCAGATTCTGCAGGGAAGTCTTGGCCTTCGCCCGCGCCCAGGCGGTGTCATTGGCGATAAGCCGAGCGTTGGGAAACAGCGACAGGCCCGACATGTGGTCGGCATGGAAATGCGTGACGATGACGGTGCGCACATCCTGCAAAGACAGGCCGAAGCGCGCCAGTACCGCGAGCGGCTGCTCGGCTTCGTTGAGCTGGGGCCGGAGGATCGCACTGTAAAGACGCAGCGCCGTGCTGCGCCCACTGCCTTGTGTCACATGCGGCGTGTAGCCGGTGTCGATCAGGACGGGGCCGGCCCGCGGATGCATGATCAGGCCGTAGCGGACACGTAGCCTGACCTTCGCCCAGCTGCCGCCGCGCAGGATCAGGCGCTCGGCTGCGCCGACAGAGGCGCTGTTGGCGAAGACGATCTTCACGCTGCCCCCCTGCTTTCCATCGCCTTGCCGAATGTGCGATCGAGCCCTTCCTCGAACGACACTTTCGGCGCCCAGCCGAGGATGCGGCCTGCCTTGGAAAGATCGAGGCTCTGCGCATAGGCGAACAGGCCAAGACCGTAGCGCGTCACCGGCGGTTCCGGGCGGCCGGGCAATATATTCGCTACCGTCTCCGCTATCCCGGCCGCCAGCATGGCGGGCCAGAGCGGCATTCTGCGCCAGCGCGGCTGCACGCCGGCGCGGGCGCAGGCCGCCTCGGCAACGCGGCGGACCGGCACCACTTCGCCGCCGCAGATGTTGAATATCTGTCACTNGAAACAGCGGCAGCGGGCGCTGCCGTGCCACCTGCAGCAGACGCGGCAGCAGCGTGCGGTCGCCGGGACCGTAGAGGCCGCGCGGCCGCAGCACCACCGGGCTGATCTCAGGCGCCGCCAGCACGATCTCCTCGGCCTGCCGCTTGGTGCGGGCATAGTGGTTGACCGGAGGGGGCAAGGCCGCATTCTCGGAAACTCCGAGCTGGTCGCGATAGGCGAAACAGACCGTCGGGCTGGAGATATGGACGAAGCGGCGCACGCCTTGCCCGCGCGCGAAATCGCTGAGGTTGCGGGTAGCTGTGACATTTGCCGTCTGGAAATCCGCCAACCTGCCGAAGGGCGCGGAAAGTGCCGCGCAGTGGATGATCGCATCGACGCCGTCGAGAGCGCGCGCGGCAGCTGCATCGAATGGTTGAGACAAATCGAGCCGAACGACCCGATGACCAGCGGCTTCGAGCGCCGCGCAGCGTTTGGCGTCCCTGCCAAGACCCAGCGCCGGTGTGCCCAGTGCAGCCAGCCGCGCCATGACATGCGCGCCGAGGAAGCCGCTAGCGCCGGTGACGAGGACGCGTCCCACGGTCATGCTTCCAGCGCCATGCCGCCGAACGACACGCCGGCCGAGGTGCCGAGGAACAGCACTTTGGCGCCGGGCACAATGCGTTGTTCGCGGCGCGCGACGTCGAGCGCAAAGGGGATGGAAGCTGCGATCTGATTGCCGTAGCGCGCCGCGATGTCGACGAGCTTTTCCCTGGCGAAGCCCGTCTGGCGCGCCATGTGGGCGAGCGCGAAAGGGCTTGCCTGATGCGGCACGACGAGGTCGACATCGTCGTGCCGCCAGCCGGCGCGATCGAGCAACTCCGCTACAAAGCCGTTGAAATGGCGTGACGTGACGCGAAACAGTTCCTTACCCTCCATGTGGAACAGGCTGTGGCGGGCAAATTCCTCAGGCTCACGATGAAAGTCGAACCGGGTGCCGCCGGAGCCGATGCTGCAGGCCGCATAGGCGGAAGGGTAGGTGCGCATCAGGTTGGCCGCGACTCGACCCTCGGCAGGGGCTGCCTGTTGCAGCACGGCGGCCGCCGCGCCATCGCCGAAGAGGGCCGCAATTTCCGGCTGGTCCTGCCACGGCAGCGCGCGCGAGGCGATTTCAGACGAGAACACCAGCGCCGTCCGGCATTGCCCGGCCTCGATCAGGCGCGACGCGGTCTCGAAGGCTGTGAGGAAGCCCAGGCAGGTGCTGTTGACGTCGAAAGCGGCCGCCGACCCATCGGCAAGGCCGAGGCGCTGCATGACCAGCGGCGCCGTCGACGGCAACGGCTGGTAAGGCACGCCGCAACCGCCGATGACCAGATCGACACTGCCTGCCTCAAGTTCGGCATCGGCAAGCGCCAGACGGGCTGCGGCACAAGCAAGGTCGACCTGCGATTCGGCCTCGCAGACATAGCGTTCGATGACGCCGGTCGCGGCCTCGAAATGTCCATCGCCAAACCCCAGCCGCGCATCGAGGGCGCGCGACGTCACGCATCGAGCCGGCACGGCCCGCCCGGTTCCGATGATCCTGATCCGCATTCTCAGCCCGCCCAATGAGCCTGCATCCAGTCAATCCATAAAACGGATCCAATGTGATGGCCATCATCAAGACGAATGCGTGGGAACTATGGAGCCTTCAGTGGATTGCGGCTAGAATCTCTCGCACGTATAAAGACCCGTACGGGGGCGATTATGGCCAGATCTTTTTTCCGCTTTATTTCTTCAATTTTTGGCGCGTCCGACGCCAGACAGGAAGGAAAAGCCGAGGCCAACAGAGCCAATACAGGGGGCTTGATCAGAGCCGAATGGCCCCATGACTATCAGTTCCTCTTTATCGAACCACCTGCGAACGAAGTCGCGGAAGCGTTGGACGGCTGGAAGTGGATCGGACTGGATGGCCTTGAACCAGCTGCGGTGTCAGCTTTCGGCGACATATTTTTCCGTGCCGGCGAGGGGTCGGTTCGTCATCTCGATATGCTCGACGGGAAATTGACCAGAATTGCGGGTCATTGGGCGGAATTTCAGGCCGACTTGCAGAATGAAGCGCGCCGCGACGAGTTGCTGCTGGCGGGCCTTGTCGTTGCCGCCCGAAAGAACGGACTGATTCCGGCAGCCGGCCAATGCTATGATTTCAAGAAGCCGCCGGTGCTTGGCGGCGAAATGAGTCTGCGAGAGATGGAAACGACGTTTTTCGTTGTGAAGGTGCATATCGCCGGCCAAATCCATCGGCAGGTGAAAGATCTCCCGCAGGGCGCGAAGATAAACAAGGTTACGATCAGCGACCGATAACGCGACTTACGCCTTGCGCTCCCAGCGACGGTCGGGCGTCTGCTGCCAGTAGGTGACAGCGTGGCCCGCTTCTTTCAACACCTTCCAATGCGTCCGCGCCCCTTCGACCTGGGCCGCGTCATGGCCGTCGAACAGGAACACGGCGCGTTCGTAGCCGGCGAGATCGGCGGGTGCGGCGCCATCGACGAGGAAGCGTATCTGCGCCTGGTTGGGGTTGGCGTCGCTCGTGGTGAGCAGGATTGGCTGTTCGGCCGGATGGGCTTCACGGTCGGTCGCGTGCGCGAGGAACGAATCGTCCCTGAATGTCCACAGATGCAGGTCGAGCGCATCGCGCCGCTCCTCGGTCCCTGTCTGCACCACGGCGCGCCAGCCGCGATCGACGCTGCGCTCGAGCAGGCCGGGAAGCGCATCCTCCAGCGTCGATTCGGTCAGGTGGTAGAACAGGACATCGGCCATTCCCTGCCTTATCCCTCGTAATTGTCGCGCACCAGCCGGTCGAGCAGCCTGACGCCGAAACCCGAGCCCCAGGACTGGTTGATCTCGCTCGGCGGAGAGCCCATCGCGGTGCCGGCGATGTCGAGATGCGCCCACGGCGTTTCCTTGACGAAGCGCTGCAGGAACTGCGCGGCGATGATGGCGCCGCCATAGCGGCCGCCGATGTTCTTCATGTCGGCGTTCTTGGAATCGATCAGCTTGTCGTATTCGGGCCCAAGCGGCATGCGCCACAGCCGCTCCTGACTCGCCTGGCCGGCCGCCGTCAACCTGTCCGAAAGTTCGTCATTGTTGGAGAACAGGCCGGCATAATGCTGGCCGAGCGCGACCATGATGGCGCCGGTCAGCGTCGCCAGATTGACCATGAATTTCGGCTGGAAGCGGTCGTTGCAATACCACAGCGCGTCGGCCAGAACGAGGCGTCCTTCGGCATCGGTGTTGAGCACCTCGATGGTCTGACCCGACATCGAGGTGACGATGTCGCCGGGGCGCTGGGCATGGCCGTCGACGGCATTTTCCACCAGCCCGACGATGCCGACGACATTGGCCTTGGCCTTGCGCGCGGCTAGCGCCTGAATGAGCCCGATGACGGCCGCGGCGCCGCCCATGTCGCCCTTCATGTCCTCCATGCCGGAAGCCGGTTTCATCGAATTGCCGCCGGTGTCGAAGGTGACGCCCTTGCCGACGAAGGCGACCGGTGCGTCCTTGGCCTTGCCGCCCTTCCATTGCATGACAGCCATCCGGGCGCCGCGTGGCGAGCCTTGCGCGACACCGAGGAGCGAGCCCATGCCGAGCTTCTTCATTTCCTTCTCGGTGAGGATTTCGACCTCGACGCCGAGCGCTTCCAGTTCCTTGGCGCGGGCGGCGAATTCGATCGGGCCGAGCGTATTGGCCGGTTCGTTGACAAGGTCGCGCGCCAGAAGCACGCCGTCGATGACCGCAACCTCGTCGGCGAAGGCCTTTTTCGCCGCGGCAGGATCGGCGGTGTGGATGGTCACCTTGACCGGTTTCTTCGGCTCGGCATCGTCCTTGTCTTTCCTGGTCTTGTATTTGTCGAAGGAGTAGCTGCGCAGAATGATGCCGGCGGCAAGGTTCGCCGCTTGCCTGCCGCCAATCTTTGCGCCCGGCACATCGAGGATGACGGCCACCTCCGCTGCCTTGCGCAGGGACGCGGCGATGGTGCCGCCAAGCTTCAGCCAGGCAAAGTCATCGAGGCCGGCGACCTTGCCGGCGCCGACCGCCACCAGTCGGTCGAGCGATGTTCCCTGCGGCGCCAGCACTTCGACGACACCGGCGAATTTTCCGGAAAACTCCGCCACCGGAAACGCCCGCGCCAGCGTTCCTGAGGGGTCGCAGGCCTTTGCCGGTTCGCCAAGACCACCATCGTCGGCCGCCAGCACGATGATGCTGCCCTTTTTGGGTGCGGCAAATTTGGCGAAGGCGATCAATGGTCTCAAAGTCATCAGGTCCTGCTTTCGGGAAACGGCTCAGATTTTCAGGAAAAATGCATTCTCAGGGAAGATGCGCGACATTTGGTCGTTTTCCTTGATTTGGCAAGACTTTGCCGGAATCAGGGCTCATATGCGCAGCGGAATCGATAACGATTCGTCGCGGCACGGCTCCGCTTTCCTGCCGCAACCTGTTGTTAACCATTGATGTTCTCCCTTTCTTATCCATTGCCGCCGACACTCCGGCCTGCGGGACGGGCGATGTGGGACGGAGAATCGGATCGAACCGCCTGAAAGAAATGGCCAAACGCACCCAGTTGTACAGCCGCAGCCGGACGACTACCTTGTCCGCGGGCATGATGCCGTTCGGCAAATCGAGAAAAGCCTTACATGAAGGTCGTTGAACGCTACATCATGCGTCGCGCACTGGCGGTGTTTCTCGCTGCGCTGATCTGGACGCTGGCCATTGTCTGGACGACGCAGGTGCTTGCCCGCATCGACCTGGTCACCGACAGTGGCCAATCGGCGCTCACTTTTTTCGAGGTCGCGGGCCTCATCATCCCCACCATCATCCCGATCGTGGTGCCATTCGCCCTGGTGGTGGCGGTGGCCCAGACGCTCAGCGTCATGAACTCCGATTCGGAATTGGCCGTCATCAACGCCGCCGGCGCCTCGCGCTGGACGATTGTGCGGCCGGTCCTGCTGATCGCGCTGGCGGCCAGCGTCTTTTCCTTCGCGGTCGACAATGGCGTCGAACCCTATGCCAGGCAGAAGAACCGCCAGCTGATAGCATCCTCGCGCGCCGATCTCTTGTCGCTGATCATCCAGGAAGGCACGTTCCGCAAGATCGACGACGGGCTGTTCCTGCAGATAGGCGAGCGGCTGCCGGACAACCGGCTCGGCGGCATCTTCGTGGCCGATTCGCGCGAGGAAGGCGCCAATCTGATCTATTATGCCAAGAGCGGCAGCGTCGTCGAAAAGGGTGACGAGAAGGTGCTGATGATGAATGACGGCGTCATTCATCGCAAGACGCTGACCGGCGACCTGTCGGTCATTCGCTTCACGTCCTACGCCTTCGACCTTTCCGCCTTCATGTCGGCGGCGAACGATATCATGCTCCTGCCCAAGGACCGAACGACGCAATACCTGCTCAACCCGGATCCGAACGACAAGATCTTCCAGCGCAGGCCCGGCGCCTACAAGGCCGAGCTCGACCAGCGCTTTTCCGAATGGTCCTATTCGCTGGTGTTCGCGCTGATCGCGCTGGCCGTGGCAGGCGATGCGCGCTCACACCGCGAGGCGCGCATCCACCCGCTGATCACAGCCATCGCCATTGCGCTGTTCGTGCGCTGGCTGGGCTTCTTTGCCGCCGGCAAGGCCGACAAGATCCCGCAATACGCCTATATGGTCTATGGCGTGCCGGTCATCGCCTCGGCGGTCGCCATCTGGTTCATCGTCACCTCGCGAAGCATGGAACTGCCCGGCAGCTGGGCCGACTGGATGACGAATTTCGCCGGCCGCGTCAGCGATGGCTGGACGGCGCTCAAGCTGCGCCTCAATCGGCGCTACACATCCGGCCAGGGAGCCTGACGATGGGCTGGACCCTGGGCCGCTACTTCTTCTTTCGCTACGTGTCGATCACGATCTGGTTCTTCATCGGCCTTCTGGCGCTGGTGTTCCTGATCGACTTCACCGAGCTGTCCGGCCGCATCACCGGCCTGCCGGGCTTCACCTACGGCACGGCGGTCGCGATCTCGGCGCTGAGGATGCCGATGATCATGCTGCAGACGGTGCCGTTCGTCGGCCTGTTCTCGGCGATGGCGACGCTGGTGTCGCTCAACCGCAAATACGAGCTGGTGATTGCGCGATCGGCCGGAGTGTCGGCCTGGCAGTTTCTGTTGCCCTGCTGCATCGGTGCGCTGTTATTCGGCATATTGTCGGTCGGCGTGCTCAATCCGATCGCCGCGCATGGCTTCTCATGGTCGGAGCAGATGGAAAACCAGCTGCGATCCGGCAATTCGAACGTGGTGGCGGCCGATGCCACGCCGTGGATCCGCCAGAAAACCAACTCCGGCGACACCATCATCGGCGCCCGCGCCATCCTGAACCAGGGCCTGGAAATGGCCGACGCCGTGTTCTTCGTCCTCGATCCGCAGGGCAATATCGTCGAGCGCAAGGACGCGGCGCGGGCCTTTCTGCGCGACGGCTACTGGGAATTGCAGGACGTCAAGGTGTTCAAGGACGGCAACATCCGTTCCGAAACGACCGACCAGTTGCCGACCAACCTCAAGCCGGAATTCGTGCAGGAACGGCTGGCGCGCCCCGAGACCATCCCGTTTTACGACCTTCCCGGCAAGGTTGAGGTTGCCCGCTCCTTCGGCCTCAAGGCAAATGCCTTCGCCATGCAGTTCGATTCGCTGGTGGCGTTACCGTTCCTGCTTGTGGCCATGACGCTGATTGCGGCAACAGTTTCAATGCGATTTGCGAGGATGGGGCAGTCGGCAACGATGATTCTGGGTGGCGTCCTCGCCGGCTTTCTGCTTTATGTCGTTTCGGTATTGGTCAAGGCATTCGGCGTGGCGGGATTCGTGCCCACAGCCGTGGCTGCATGGGTTCCGGTTGTCGTGGCTATGTTCTTTGGGGTGACATTCCTGCTATACAAGGAAGACGGCTAGTGAGGGAGGCGGCTTTGCGCAGCCATAGGCAGGCCGGTTTGGCGCGCCTCTATTCGGCGAGCGCCTTGGCATGCCTGCTCGCCTGCAGCGTGCTGACGGCCCCTGCGCTGGCGCAGGACGTTACCGACGTGGCAACGAAAGTTCCCTCCGGCTCCCAGATGCTGCTGGCGGCCGACACGCTCGTCTATAACAACGACAACCAGACGGTCACCGCCATCGGCGGCGTCCAGATCGACTATGGCGGCAACAAGCTCGTCGCCCAGCGCGTCGTCTATGATCGAAACACCAAGCGGCTGGTTGCCAGCGGCAATGTCGAGATCGTCAACAGCGACGGCACCAAGATCAACTCGCAGCATATCGATATTACCGACGATTTCGCTGACGGTTTCGTTAATGCGCTGCGCGTCGAAACGCCCGAAAAAGCCTATTTCGCCGCCGAAAGCGCCGAGCGCATGGGCGGCGTGCTGACAACGTTCCACAACGGCGTCTATACGGCCTGCGAGCCTTGCGAAGACAAGCCGGACAAGGCGCCGACCTGGCGGATCAAAGCCAGGAAGATCATCTGGAACGGCGAAAAGAAAACGGTTCGCTTCGAGAACGCGAATTTCGAATTCTTCGGTTTCCCGCTGGCTTATCTGCCGGCGTTCGAGATCGCCGACCCGACGGTCAAGCGCAAAAGCGGCTTCCTGATCCCCAGCATCGGCTACAACAACCGTCTCGGCGTCGGCGTCAAAGTCCCCTACTACTTCGCTTTGTCGCCGACCTACGACCTCACCGTTACCGGCAGCGGCTACACCAAGCAGGGTTTCCTCGGCGAGGCCGAGTGGCGCCAGCGCTTCAACAATGGCCAGTACACGCTGAAGCTTGCCGGAATCAACCAGCAGGACCCAGGCGCTTTCCGTGATTTCGCGGCTTTCCCCGACGGCTACAATGTCAATTCGGGGCCAGCAGGCGATCCGAACAAATTCCGCGGCATGATGGGCACCAAAGGCCAGTTCGCCATCAATCCGCGCTGGGACTTCGGCTGGGACATCCTGCTGCAGACCGACAAGAATTTCTCGCGTACCTATACGACCGAAGGCTACAACGACGCCGTGCATCAATCGTCGGTCTACCTGACCGGCCTCAACGGCCGCAATTATTTCGATGTGCGCGCCATGCGCTTCCAGGTTCAGGAAAATACGCCCGACAGCAATCCCTTCGCGCGCAGTGACAAGCAGCCCTGGGTGCTGCCCTCGCTCGATTACGCATATATACCCGACATGTCGGTGGCCGGTGGCCAGCTGTCGTTGAACGTCAACGTGCGTGTCATCCGCCGCGACGACCTCGATCAGGCCTTTTTCCTCCCCCCCGATCCGCCGGGCGTTCAGCGCGTGCGCGGCATCGAGGGCGAATCNCTCAACGCCTCCTCCGGCTCGCTCGCCGCCATCAATCAGATGGCTACCGATCCGCGAATTAATGCCTCCGACGACATGCGGTCCTCCTTCGCCCGGTACATGGCGACCGCCGGACTTGAAATGCGCTGGCCGGTGCTGTTTTCGATGGCCGGCTCCAGCCATATCGTCGAGCCGATGGCGCAGGTCTTCATGCGCCCGAACGAGCAGTATGTCGGCGGGCTCGCCGTTCCCAACGAGGACGCACAGAGCTTCGTCTTCGATGCCACGACGCTCTTCGAGCGCGACAAGTTCTCCGGCTACGACCGCGTCGAAGGCGGCAGCCGCGCCAATGTCGGGTTCCGCTATTCGGGCGCCTATGACAATGGCTGGGGCACCAACGCCATCTTTGGCCAATCCTACCAGCTGGGCGGGCGCAACTCGTTCGATTCACCGGATCTGGTCAATGCGGGCGCCGATTCCGGCCTGGAGACTTCGACCTCCGACTATGTCGGCCTTGTCGGCTTCAGCAGCCCCAGCGGCTTCTCCGGTTCGCTCAGCGGCCGCTTCGACGAGCAGACCTTCGAAGTTCGCCGTGCCGAGGTGAAGGCCGCCTATTCCGGGCTGCCGGTTTCGCTGAGCGCCAAATACGCCTTCATCCAGGCGCAGCCGCTCTATGGTTTCACCACCGACCGCCACGAAGTCACGCTCGGCGCCTCGACGCACCTTGCCGAAAACTGGCGCGTCTTCGGCACCGGCACCTATGACCTGCAACAAAGTGTGCTGGTCAAGGACGGCGTCGGCTTTGCCTACAATGATTCCTGCTTCACCTACCTGATGACGTACTCGGAATCACGCGACATCAACACCAAGGAAGTGTCGCAGAATGTCGGCTTCAACCTGTCGTTCCGCACGCTCGGCGATTTCGGCTCGTCCCAAAGCTCGATCGACTCCATCCAGTAGAGCCGGCTGACGACATCGTTTTGCCGCATAAAGTGGGCACGGATTTCGCCAATATCGGGCTGGAATCGGCCAAAACCGGGCTAGAATTGGGATGCTTTCGATGAGGAAATACCTGTTTTCGGCAGGATTCGCGCTCCTGTTCGCGGCGACCTCGGTCTCTGTCACCATGATGGTACCGCCGGCCTTCGCCAGTGAAATCAAGTATGTCGTCAACAACATGCCGATCACCACCGGCGACATCGCGCACCGGGCTGCCTTCCTGAAACTGCAGCGCAAGAAGGGTGACGCGGGTCAGGAAATGATCGACCAGACGCTGCGTATGGCGGAGGCCAGGCGTCTCGGCATCCGCATCTCCGACGCCCAGGTAGAGGCTGCCTATCAGCGCTTTGCCTCGAGCAACAAGATGCAGCTCAAGCAGCTCGACGGTGTCATGGCGCAGTCCGGCGTGACCAAGGAGCATTTCAAGGAATTCATCCGCTCCCAGATGGCGTGGAACCAGGCGCTGAGCGCACGCTACAGCGGCGGCGGCGGGGAGGTGAGCGAACAGGATCTGGTCAAGCGCATGCTCGAAAAAGGCGGCGCCAAGCCAAGCGCCACCGAGTACATGCTGCAGCAGGTGATCTTCGTGGTGCCGAAGGCCGAGCGCAGTGCCACACTCGCCAAACGCAAGCGCGAGGCCGAAGCCATGCGCGCCCGCTTCAATGGCTGCAACACCACGCGTGAATTCGCCAAGGGCCTGATCGACGTCACCGTTCGCGACCTCCCCCGATTGCTGGCGCCGCAACTGCCGCCGGACTGGGCCGAGCAGATCAAGGCCACCAAGCTGGGCGGCGCCACGGCCGTGCGCGAGACCGATCGCGGCATCGAATTCATCGGCATCTGCTCGTCGCGCGAGGTTTCCGACGACAAGGCGGCCCAGATGGTGTTCCAGAGCGAAGGCAGCGGCGACAAGAACGCCGACGAGCTCTCGGCCAAATATGTCGAAGAGCTGAAGGCGAAAGCCAAGATCGTTACGCGCTGAACCGGCCCAGCCGTGCGTGAGACAGAGCTTCCGCTGGCGCTGAGCGTCGGCGATCCATCCGGCGTCGGTCCGGAAATCGCCATTGCCGCGTGGCAGAGCGCCCGCGGTTCCGGTGCCGCGCCCTTCTATCTTCTCGCCGATCCGGCGCTGATTGCCGCGCGGGCGCGCCGGCTCGGCGCGGCGGTGGCAATCGCCGAGACGGTGCCGGCCCAAGCAGCTGGTGTCTTTCAACACGCCTTGCCCGTGGTGCCGCTGGCGGCCCACTTCACCGACGATCCCGGCCGGCCCGACCCGGCCAATGCCGTCGGCATCATCGAGGCCATCGATCGCGCCGTCGCCGACTGCCTTGCCGGTCACGCGGCCGCGGTCGTCACCTGTCCGATCGCGAAGAAGCCGCTTTACGATGCCGGCTTCGGCTTTCCCGGTCACACCGAATATCTGGCGCATCTGGCCTCGCTCCATATAGGCGGCACGGTGACGCCGGTGATGCTGCTCGCCGGCCCCGAATTGCGCACCGTTCCGGTCACCATCCACATCGCGCTGGCCGAGGTGCCGAAGACGCTGACGACGGAGCTGATCGTTGCCATCGCGCGCATCACCGCCGGCGATCTTGCACGCCGTTTCGGCATCGCCAGGCCGAGGCTCGCGCTTGCCGGCCTCAATCCGCATGCCGGCGAAAGCGGCGCCATGGGGACAGAGGACGAGCGCATCATTCGTCCTGCGGTCGACATGTTGCGGGCGCAAGGCATCGATGCCTTTGGACCGCTGCCGGCCGATACGATGTTTCATGCGCGCGCCCGCGCCGGCTACGACGTGGCGGTCTGCATGTATCATGACCAGGCGTTGATCCCGGCCAAGGCGCTGGCCTTCGACGAGGCCGTCAACGTCACGCTTGGCCTGCCGTTCATCCGCACGTCGCCCGATCACGGCACAGCCTTCGACATCGCCGGCAAGGGCATCGCACGTCCCGACAGCCTGATCGCGGCGCTGAAGCTGGCCCGCCGGCTGGCCGATACCGGCGCAAAGCCCGCAGTTGCATGAGCCAAAAATCATGAGCCCAAATCATGAGCCCAAAATTCATGAGCATTGACGGGCTGCCGCCGCTGCGCGAGGTGATCGAGCGCCATGGACTGCAGGCAAAGAAGGCGCTTGGCCAGAATTTCCTGCTCGACCTCAATTTGACCGGCAAGATCGCGCGGGTCGCCGGCGACCTCAGCGACAGCACGGTGATCGAGGTCGGCCCCGGCCCCGGCGGGCTGACCAGGGCGCTGCTCTCTGCCGGTGCCCGCCGCGTCGTCGCCATCGAGCGCGACGAACGCTGCCTGGCGGCCTTGGCCGAGGTCTCCAACCACTATCCGGGCCGGCTCGAGGTGATCAGCGGCGATGCGCTGAAGACGGATTTTGCCGCTCTTGCCAATGCCGCGTCACAAGGCGGTGGCCCGGTGAGGATTGCCGCCAACCTGCCCTACAATATCGGCACCGAGCTGTTGATCCGTTGGCTGACCATGGCGGACTGGCCGCCCTTCTATCAATCGATGACGCTGATGTTCCAGCGCGAGGTGGCCGAGCGCATTGTCGCCGGTGCCGGCGGCGATGCTTATGGCCGGCTCGGCGTGCTGGCGGGCTGGCGGACCGAGGCGAGGATCGCCTTCGACGTGCCGCCTCAAGCGTTCACGCCGCCCCCCAAGGTAACGTCCTCGGTGGTGCATCTGGTGCCGCGCGCCAACCCTTTGTCAACCGACGTGAAAAAACTCGGTCGGGTCACCGAAGCCGCTTTCGGCCAGCGCCGGAAAATGCTGCGGCAGAGCGTGAAGAGCCTGGGTGGCGAGGCACTGCTGACGCGCGCCGGCATCGATCCGACCCGGCGTGCGGAGACGCTCAGCGTCGAGGAATTCGTGCGGCTGACAAACGCGGTTTGACCGGCGGCGCTAGCGCCGCCTAGCAATCGTCATTCAAACGCATTACATTGACGTCGAAGGAGATTGCCATGCCAGCAAATGCACTGGTCCAGACGCGTATCGACGCCGACATCCGGGATCGAGCTTCGGCGGTGCTCGAAAGCATGGGGCTGACGGTCTCGGATGCGGTGCGGATATTGCTCACCCGAACCGCCAACGAGGGTGCGCTGCCCATCGATCTCGTCACAAACAACGAGGCGTATGATTTATGGTTTCGCGCCAAGGTTCGCGAAGCGCTCGACGACACCCGACAAGACATTCCTGATGATCAAGTCGAGGCGCATTTTGCCGAGAGACGCGCCGCGGCGCGGCGTTCGGGTGAACCTAAATCTTGAAGATCGTCTGGTCGCCATTCGCGCTTTCAGATCGCGACGGCATCTTCGCGCATATCGAGGCCGACAATCCTGCGGCCGCGATCGCCACCGATGAGCGGATCGTCGCCGCAATCAACCGTCTTCGGGACCTTCCCCAAAGCGGCCGGATCGGCAGGCTTGCAGGGACACGAGAGATCGTCATCGTCGGCACGCCATATGTCGCGGCCTATCAGCTGACCAACAGCACGATTCGAATCCTGCGCGTGCTTCACGGAGCGCAGCGTTGGCCGGACGATCTGCCAGGCAGCTGATGCGGCTAATTTAGATTGCCAGCGGTGGACGAGCTATTCCGTCTTCTCGTCCAGCAACCCCGAGACGAAATCGAACAGCCCGGGCCGGCGGTCGCGCCGCAGCCTTTCCGCCGTCACGATGCCACGCACTTCGGCGAAGGCGCGGTCGAGATCGTCGTTGACGATGACAAAGTCATATTCCTTCCAGTGCTCGATCTCGTTGCGGGCGTTCTTCAGCCTGGTCTCGATCACGTGCTCCTGGTCCTCGGCGCGGCGCTTGAGGCGCGACTTCAATTCCTTCATCGACGGCGGCAGGATGAAGATCGAGACGATGTCGGCGCGCATCTTCTCCTTGAGCTGCTGGGCGCCTTGCCAGTCGATGTCGAAGAGCATGTCACGGCCCTGCGCCAGCGCCAGTTCGGCCGGCTCGCGCGGCGTCGCGTAGCAATTGCCGTGCACCTCGGCCCATTCGAGCAATGCGTCGGAATCGCGCAGCCGCTCGAACTCGCGCGTGGTGCGGAAGTGATAGTGGACGCCCTCGATCTCCGAGCCGCGGCGTGGCCTGGTAGTGACCGAGACCGATAATTCCAGGCTGCCGTCGCTTTCCAGCAGGTTGCGCGCGATCGTCGACTTGCCGGCGCCCGACGGCGACGACAGGACCAGCATCAGCCCGCGGCGGCGAATGCGGGATCCGAGATCCCTGGCAACCATCGGCTCCTTGCCACCCATTCGGGTTTACTCCAGATTCTGGACCTGTTCGCGAAACTGGTCGACCACCGCCTTCAGTTCCAGCCCGATGGCGGTGACAGTGGCGGCGTTCGACTTGGAACACAGCGTATTCGATTCGCGGTTGAATTCCTGCGCCAGAAAATCGAGCTTGCGGCCGATGGCGCCGCCATTTTCCAGCAGCGCTCTGCCCGACGCCACATGCGTCTTCAGCCGATCGATCTCTTCACGGATATCGGCCTTGGTGGCCAGGAACGCCGCTTCCATGTGCAGCCGGCCGGCATCGAGATTGGCCGACGCATCCATCAGCAGCCGCACCTGTTCGGCGATCCGCTCGCGGATCGCCGCCGGTTCGCGCGACGGGTCGGCCTCGGCTTGAAGCGTCAGCGCCTCAATGGCGTCGATATGGCCGGAAAGCAGGGAACGCAGCGCTTCGCCCTCGTTCTGGCGTGCCTGCTCGAGACCTGTAAGCGCCCTTTCCAGCGCGGACAGGATTGACGCGTCGAGTGCTGCCCGCACCTCCTCGGTTTCGCTGGTTTCAGGGATATCGAGCACGCCGCGCAGGGAAAGCAGACCGTCGGCAGTTGCCGGACCAACACCGAACTGGTCCTGCAGCCGCTTGGCCAAGCCCGCCAGATCCCTGAGGAAGGCTTCGTTGACCACCGGCTGCGCCTGCTGGCCGGCGGCGCGGCCGACGGTCAGCGTCGCTTGGAAATTGCCACGCGAAAAGCGCTTCTGCAGCGTCTGCCGCACAGTCGGTTCGAGCCGCTCGAAACCTTGCGGCAACCGCAACCTGACCTCGACGCTCTTGCCGTTGACCGACTTGACCTCCCAGGCGATCGAGGCGCCGTCATGTTCGGCAACAGTGCGTGCAAATCCGGTCATGCTCTGCAAATTCATGATGCGGCTCGTGTCTCCGTGATGGTCCGATTCTACAAATTGCGCATGCGTTCGATATCACGGGCGGCGCGAATGTCAGAATCGCACTACCGGCAAGATGTTGGTTTCCGCTGTCGTTTCGATCTCGCAGGGCTGAAATCGAGAAGCAGAGGCACCCGAGCAAGACCGAAAACGCTTCGAACCGCGCTGTTCGTTCAAAGCAGCAGCGCGTCCGCCTCTGTCCGCGTTGCTTAAGGTCGGTCCGTCTGAAAGCGCCGACCTGCTACTGGGCGGCACCCGTATCGCCGCCGGCATCACCGCTGTCACCGGCGGCATCGCCACTTGCGTCACCGTTGTCGTCGCCATCCGCCGGCGCATCGGTCTGGCCGGGAGTCTTGGCGCCCTTGGCGGCGTCTTCAGCCTGCTTCTTCTGCAGTGCCCGGTAGCGGGCAACGTTCTCATTGTGCTCGGCAAGCGTGGTGGCAAAGACGTGGCCGCCGGTGCCGTCGGCGACGAAATAGAGATCATCGGTCTTCGACGGGTTGGCGACGGCTTCGAGCGCGGCGCGGCCGGGATTGGCGATCGGCGTCGGCGGCAGGCCATTGATCAGATAGGTGTTGTAAGGCGTCTGTTTCTGGATGTCAGATTGATAAATCGGCCGGTCGGCGGGTTTGCCCTTGCCGCCGAACAGGCCGTAAATGATGGTCGGATCGGATTGCAGCCGCATGCCCTTGGCCAGACGGTTGAGGAAGACGGCGGCAACGCGCGAGCGCTCGTCGCCCCGGCCGGTTTCCTTTTCGACGATCGAGGCCAAGGTGACGAAGTCGTCGACATTGGCCAGAGGCAGGTCGGGCGCGCGCCGCTGCCAGACCTCGTCGACCAGCTTCTTCTGGTCGGCGAGCAGCTTGTCGACCATCTGTTGGCGCGTGGCGCCGCGGGTAAAGCGCAGCGTGTCGGTGGCGAGGCTGCCCTCAGCCGGCTTGGCGGCCGGCATGTCGCCGGTCAGCGCATCCTGCTCGGCGATGCGCTGCAGCGCCTGCTCGACCGTCAGGCCCTCGGGAATGGTCAGCGAGTACATCACCGACTTGCCGCTCTTCAGAAGCTCCATGATGTCGCGCATGGAGGCGCGCGGCTTTATCTCGTATTCGCCTGCCTTCAGCGCTGAATCATTGCCATAGACCCGCACGGCGATGCGGAAGATGCGGGCATCGCTGATCAGCCCACGCCGTTCGAGCTGGTCGGCAATATCCTGGACGCCGGTGCTCGGCTTGACCAGGAAGGTGTCGCCGGCCACCGACGGGCCCGGTTCGTTGAATGCCTGCTTGCCGAAATAGAGCGAAACGCCGGCGGCGAGGATCATCAACATCACCGCGGAGATGACGAAGTTCATGAACACGACGACTTGGCTGCGCGAGGCGCGCGAGCGCTTTGGTGGTGGTGTGCCGGCTTCCGGGCGCAAAGCCTCGGCCGCGGTCTTCGGCACGATCGGGCCGGTCTGCTGGTTTTGTCCGAATTGTCCGCTGCCGCCCGGATTGGTGTTCATTAGCGCCCTACCATCTGATCTCTTAGAGCGACCATGCGCCCGATTGGACGCACAGCGTGCCCTAACATTTCAAGCCTACGCATCGTGCTTTTAAAAAAGCGCCTTCGGTTTCAGGCCGATGCGACGAATCCCCAGCGGCAGAGTAGGCTTGAATATGGCAAAATTGACGACAGACCGCTGGCGCGCCGGTCGATACCGCAATCAGCCTGTATAACGCTGGAAGACCAGCGAAGCGTTGGTGCCGCCGAAGCCGAAGGAGTTGGACAGGGCCACGTCGACCTGGCGATGCCGTGGCGTGTTCGGAACAAGATCGATCGCGGTTTCGCGTTCCGGGTTGTCAAGATTGATGGTAGCTGGCGCGATGTTGTCTCTGATAGCGAGGATCGAAAAGATCGCCTCGGCGGCACCCGCGGCACCCAGGAGATGGCCGATCGACGACTTGGTCGACGACATCGAGATTTTCGAGGCGGCGTTGCCGACCAGCCGCTCGACGGCGCCGAGTTCGATCGTGTCGGCCATGGTCGAGGTGCCGTGCGCGTTGATGTAGTCGACGTCGGCGGGCGTCAGCTTGGCCCGGTTCAGCGCCGCCGTCATGCAGCGGAAGGCGCCGTCGCCGTCTTCGGCCGGTGCGGTGATGTGATAGGCGTCGCCGGTCAGGCCGTAGCCGGTGACCTCGGCATAGATCTTGGCGCCGCGCGCCTTGGCGTGTTCGAGTTCTTCCAGCACGACGACGCCGGCGCCCTCGCCCATGACGAAGCCGTCACGGTCGCGGTCATAGGGACGCGAGGCCTTCTCAGGCGTGTCGTTGCGGTCGGTGGACAGTGCCCGGCAAGCAGCGAAGCCGGCAAGCGATAGCCTAGTCACCGGCGATTCGGCGCCGCCGGCCAGCATCACGTCGGCATCGCCGAAGATGATCAGCCGGGCGGCATCGCCGATGGCGTGCGCGCCGGTCGAGCAGGCGGTGACGACGGCGTGGTTGGGGCCTTTCAGCCCATGCCGGATCGACACCTGGCCAGACACCAGGTTGATGATATTGCCGGGAATGAAGAATGGACTGATACGGCGCGGTCCGCGCTCTTTCAGGATGATCGCGTTCTCGGCGATGCCCTCGAGGCCGCCAATGCCGGAGCCGATCATGACGCCGGTGGCGCAGCGCTCGGCTTCGGTGCTGGGCTCCCAGCCGGAATCCTTCAGCGCTTCGTCGGCGGCCGCAATCCCGTAAAGGATGAAGTCGCCGATCTTGCGCAGTTCCTTGGGCTCGAGCACGGCTTCGGGATTGAGCGTGCCGTTGGTGCCGTCACCGCGAGGAATGACGTGGGCGATCTTGCAGGCAAGATCTTCCACTTCGAACCCGGTGACGCGCTTGGCGGCGCTGCGGCCGGTCAGAAGTTCCTTCCAGCTGTGCTCGAAGCCCATGCCGAACGGCGAAACCAGGCCAAGGCCCGTGACGACGACACGCCTCATCGCAGGTCCTCCCCGGTGATGACTGCGGACAGTGTCAGGCTGAAGCCTTGTCGATGTACTTCACGGCATCGCCGACGGTCAGGATGGTCTCGGCCGCATCGTCCGGAATCTCGACGCCGAACTCTTCTTCGAAGGCCATGACGAGTTCGACCGTGTCGAGGCTGTCCGCGCCCAGATCATCGATGAAGCTCGCCTGCTCCGTCACCTTGTCGGCATCGACGCCAAGATGTTCGATGACGATCTTCTTGACGCGCTCTGCGGTGTCACTCATTTGGGGCATCCTCGTCTTTTGTTTGTCTGTCTTCGTTAGCGGGCAGAATGCCGCTAATCAAGCTGAAAGATGGTCCTGCCGGAAACGCAACGATGCCGGACCGGTTTTTGCCCGAACCGCCGGGTTGCGGGCCGCATTACACGAAAAATGGCTGAGGTCCAAGGCGAAATGGTCTCTTTTCACAAGCCGGCCATGTCTTCTTATCACCCGGCAATATCCTGTCAGATCATGGCCATGCCACCGTTGACATGGATGGTCTGGCCGGTGACGTAGGCTGCCTCGTTGGAGGCGAGATAGGCGACGGCCGACGCCACTTCAACACTCGTGCCCATGCGGCGCGTCGGGATCGCGGCCATTATCGCGTCTTTCTGCTTGTCGTTGAGCTTGTCGGTCATGGCCGATTCGATAAAGCCCGGGGCGACGCAGTTGACGGTGATGTTGCGGGTGGCGATCTCCTGCGCCAGCGACTTGGAAAAGCCGATCATGCCGGCCTTGGAGGCGCAATAATTGGTCTGGCCAGGATTGCCGGTGACGCCGACCACCGAGGTGATGTTGATGATGCGGCCATGGCGGCGGCGCATCATCGGATGGGTCAGCTCGCGGGTCAGCCGGAACACGGCGGTGAGGTTCACCTCCAGCACGCTGTCCCAATCCGCGTCCGCCATGCGCACGAACAGGCCGTCCTTGGTGATGCCGGCATTGTTGACCAGTATGTCGACGCCTTCGAGTTCGGCTTCGGCCTTCTGGCCAAGCGCCTTGACCTCGTCACGGTCGGCAAGATTGGCCGGGAACAGCTTTACCCGGTCGCCGAGTTCGCCGGCCAGGGTCTCCAGTTTCTCGATGCGGGTGCCGTGCAGGCCGACAATGGCGCCTTGCGCATGCAGCAGCCGGGCAATCGCCTCGCCAATGCCGCCCGATGCGCCGGTGACGAGCGCCTTGCGGCCGGTCAGTTCGAACATTTTCGTCTCCTGATCTTAAGAGAACACCCTTCCCACGGGAGGGGTTGAATCGCCAGTGGATTGTGCAAGCGCGGCCAGCGCCGCCTCGACATCGGCCGGCGTGCCGACGGCCGATGTGGCGATGTCGCGGTTGATCCGCCGCGCCAGGCCGGAAAGCACCTTGCCGGCGCCGATCTCAAAGAGCGTGGCGACGCCGTTGGCGCCGAACCACTCCACCGTTTCGCGCCAGCGCACGCGGCCGGTGATCTGCTCGACCAGGCGGCGCGCGATCTCGTCGGGGTCGCTGGTCGGGACTACAGTGACGTTGGAGACGACGGGCACCACCGGTGCATTCTTGGTCACCCCGGCCAGCGCCTCGCGCATGACATCGGCCGCCGGCGCCATCAGCGCCGAATGGAAGGGTGCGGAGACCTGCAGCATCAGCGCCCGCTTGGCGCCCTTTTCGGTGCACAGTTTCGCGGCGAGTTCCACCGCCGCCCTGGCGCCGGAGATCACCAGCTGGCCGCCGCCATTGTCGTTGGCGATCTGGCAGACCTTGCCGGATCCCGTTGCGGCCTCGGTGCAAGCGGCTTCGACGTCGGGCTGTTCCAGTCCGATGATCGCCGCCATGGCGCCCTCGCCGGCCGGCACCGCCGCCTGCATGGCGTTGCCGCGGATGCGCAGCAGCCGGGCAGCATCGGCGACCGAAACGAAACCGGCCGCGGCAAGGGCGGAATATTCGCCGAGCGAATGACCGGCAACGTAGGCAACCTTGTCCTTCAGCGAAAAGCCGCGCGCTTCCAGCGAGCGGATCGCCGCCAGCGAGACCGCCATCAGCGCCGGCTGGGCATTGGCAGTCAGGGTCAGCGCCTCTTCCGGGCCTTCCCAGATCAGTTTCGACAGCTCTTCGCCCAACGCATCATCGACTTCCTCGAACACCCTGCGTGCCTCGGGGAAGGCGTCGGCGAGGTCCTTGCCCATGCCGACAGCCTGGCTGCCCTGTCCCGGAAAGGTGAATGCGACGGCCATTTGGGCGCTCTCCAGCGGCTGATTTTTCCTGCCTGTGACGCAAGGCGGACCGTCAAGTCAAGCCCGGAGGCGGCATTTCGGCTCTCGCTTGAACCGGAGCTGACCTCGAGTCCCTGTTCCCAAAGGCTTTTTGCCGATCACACCTGATGAAAACCGCTCACGAATCGTTTGCTGGCTCTTCTTATTTTCGCCACAGGCGCTAGCTTTTGCATGACAGTTCTATGACAGAACGGTGGCGCGAGTGGAAATACGCGTTGCTTGGGCCGGGGGAAGAGACGTGGCTAGGATCAGGAAGGGCGCGGCCGTACCCGCGCCACAATTCTTGGAAGACGATCCGTCCACCGGCTACCTGCCGGGGCGCAGATGGCCGGTCATCCGCTACGGTCTGGTCACGCTGCTTGCCTCCGCCATCCTGGTGTTCGCCATCGAATGGATCGTGCGCGGCGACTTCTTCGGCACGGTCGACTTCTTCCTGCAGCCATTCAAGCCGGGCTGGACCACCATCATTGTCTTTGCATTGGTGCTGATGGGACTGGACGCCGTGCTTGGCCGCAGTCACCAGAGCCTGATGATCGTGGCGCCGCTGACGCTGGCGCTGGCCTTTGTCGGGCATCAGAAGTCGCATTATCTCGGCGATCCACTCTACCCAACCGATTTTCTTTATTCGCGCCAGATCATGGCACTGATGCCGCTCCTGGTGCGCGAACGGCCCTGGACGGCGCTCGCCATGGCGGTCGGCATCGTCGCCGGCCTGTCGCTGCTGATCTATGGCTGGCGGTTGTGGCGCCGCAAGGTTCCGATCCTCAGCCGCAAAGGGCGGCTGGCGCGGCTGACGCTGGCAGTGCCGCTGCTCGCCTTCTTCGTCTCAATCATGGACTACGCCACCTTCTCGTGGACCCGCGACCGGCTGCAGATCATCCCGATCATGTGGGACCAGAAGGAGAACTACGCCTCCAACGGGTTTGCGCTGGCCTTCGCGCTCAACGTGCCGATGGCGCATGTCTCGGCGCCGGCGGGCTATTCCGACAAGGCGATCGACGCGATCGACAGGCCTGCTGTGGCGGCCTCGGTACCGGATGAGAAACCCGACATCATCGTGGTGATGAGCGAATCTTTCTGGGATCCGACCAAGCTGCCCGGCGTCACAATCACGCCTGACCCGATCCCCAATGTGCGGGCGCTGCGTTCCGGCTATATGTTTTCGCCGGAATTCGGCGGCATGACCGCCAACATCGAATTCGAGGCGCTGACCGGCTTTTCCAATGCCTTCCTGCCGGCGGGCTCGATTCCCTACCAGCAATATGTGCGCACGCCGACGCCGTCGCTGGCGACCTTCCTGAAAAGCGAGGGCTACCGGGCGCGCGCCATCCATCCGGGCACCAACTGGTTCTGGAACAGAGGCGCCGTCTATGCCGATTTCGGTTTCAACGATTTCCGCTCGGAAGAGACGCTGCCGCCACTGGAAAAGCGCGGGCCGCTGGCTTCCGATGCCTCGATGACCGACGAGATCATCGCAGAGGCCGACGCCAGCGAGCGGCCGGTGTTCTTCTTCGCCGTCAGCCTGCAGAACCACGGTCCCTACGAGCCGTACCGCTATTACAATCCGACCCACAAGGTCGCGGCACCGATCAGCACATGGGCGCGGGAATCGCTGCTCAGCTACGCCGAAGGCTCCGCCGATGCCGACCGTGGCCTCGAACGATTGATCGAATGGGCGAAGAAGCGCGAGCGGCCGACGGTCATCGCCTTCTTCGGCGACCATCTGCCGCCGCTCGGCCCCGTCTATGTCGAAACCGGTTACCTGAAGGACAATGTCGCGCCGCGCAAGGAACCGACGCCGGAGGCGGCACTGGAGCATCATCAGACGCCGCTGGTCATCTGGTCTAACCGCACCGGTCCGGCGCAGGATATGGGCGCGGTGAGCCCGGCCTTCCTGCCCTACCATATCCTTACCACGGCCGGGATCACGCACCCCTACTATACCGGCTTCCTGGGCGCGCTGCGCGAACGCTATCGCGTCGTGGATCGCAATCTGCTTCTGACACCGTCAGGTGAGGCCACGGCGGACTGGGCGCGGCAGAAGGACGTCGATCCGGCGATCAACGACTTCCGCCTGCTGCAATACGATATGATGTTCGGCAAGCGTAAGGCGGCTCCGGACTTCTTCCCCGAAACGATCAACGGTCGTACCCCGCATACGAGTTGATGCCTGGTCTTTTCCAACCCTGCGACGCCAGGACGCTGTCCGGAGCATGCGTTACCCTTGCCTTCCAGCCAAATTGCTATATAGACGCCCGCAATCTGCCGGTCCTTGCTGGGGGCTGAACGGAGGGCCGGAGGTTTTATCCAAAACCTTCGTGTGAAGCCAGAAGCGCTTCCGCCTCCCGTGTCTCCGCTCTCGACCGTCTCGAAATGCTCCTTTCTTCCTCGCCCCCTCGGGACCAGCGGGTCAGAGAAGTTGCAGAGGCTTTTGCCGCGAGGATCCGGGAGAGAAACGAAGAAAGGCACTGAACCACTATGGCTCTATACGAACATGTGTTCCTTGCCCGGCAGGACCTCTCGCAGCAGCAGGTCGATGCGCTTGTCGAACAGTACAAGGGCGTCATCTCCGCAAATGGCGGGTCCGTCGGCCGGGTCGAGAACTGGGGACTGAAGTCCCTCACCTACCGGGTCAACAAGAACCGGAAGGCTTACTACACGCTTATGGACCTCAACTGCCCGCCGGCAGCGCTCAACGAGATGGAGCGCCAGATGGGCCTGTCCGAGGACGTGCTGCGTTTCCTGACCGTCAAGGTCGAGGCGCATGAGGAAGGCCCGTCGGCCATGATGCAGAAGCGCGAAGAGCGCTCGGAACGCGGCGGCTTCGGCGACCGCGACCGTGGCGATCGTGGTCCGCGCTCGTTCGGCGACCGTGATCGCGGCGACCGTGGCGATCGTCCGCCGCGCTCATTTGGCGATGCCGGTGGCGATCGTGGTCCGCGCCGTCCGCGCGAAGGCGTTGAAGGAGGTGCAGAATAATGGTCGACATCAATCAGATCCCGACCCGGCGCCCGTTCCATCGCCGCCGCAAGACCTGCCCGTTCTCCGGCGCCAACGCGCCCAAGATCGACTACAAGGACGTGCGTCTTCTGCAGCGCTACATTTCCGAGCGCGGCAAGATCGTGCCGTCGCGCATCACCGCCGTCAGCCAGAAGAAGCAGCGCGAACTCGCCAAGGCGATCAAGCGCGCCCGCTTCCTCGGCCTGCTGCCCTACGTGGTTCGCTAAGATCTCCGAAGCAGGCGGTTCGCCGCCTGCTTCCTTATCCCACGGCGACGGGCGCCGCAGGGGTAATTTGATGATGCATGTCGTTGTCCCAAAACCGGGCCCACTCTTGGCGACGTGCATTGAAATCCCGAGTTGAGGTGAAAAGCCTCTAACTGCCGCGACAGGCAGGACAGCGACACCGGCGCCAAGGCGCTCAGAGCTTCCTGACCTGTTCCATTCAATTCGGCGCCGATCCCGCGGTCGGTGCCCAGACGAAGGAACAAGACCATGCAAGTGATTCTTCTCGAACGCGTTTCCCGCCTCGGCCAGATGGGCGATACCGTCAAGGTCAAGGACGGCTTTGCCCGCAACTTCCTCTTGCCGCAGGGCAAGGCGCTGCGCGCCAACGAAGCCAACAAGAAGAAGTTCGAAGGGCAGCGCGCGCAGCTCGAAGCGCGCAACCTCGAGCGCAAGTCGGAAGCCAGCCAGGTTGCCGAAAAGCTCGACGGCAAGAGCTTCATCGCCGTGCGTTCCGCAGGCGAGACCGGCCAGCTCTACGGTTCGGTGTCGACCCGCGACATCGCCGACCTGCTGACCGCCGAAGGGTTCTCGGTCAACCGCAACCAGATCCAGCTCAACCAGCCGATCAAGACCATCGGCGTCACCAATGTGGCGATTGCGCTGCATCCGGAAGTCGAGGTCACCATCAGCCTCAACATCGCCCGCACGGCCGACGAAGCCGAGCGCCAGGCCAAGGGCGAGACGCTGACCACCGCCGAAGCCATCTATGGCGATGACATCAACGACAACGCACGGCCGGAGAACTTCTTCGACCCGAACACCGAGTTCGAAGGCGGCGAAGAAGACAACGCCTGATCCCGCACGGGGCCTGATCGGGAAGCGAGGGGAGCAGCGCTCCAATCACTTCCTCGTCATCCAGCCTTTCTGGACCAATGCCCGGGCCTCTCGCCCGGGCATTTTTGTGCCAAATGGAACTTTTCGAACCCCTATATATTGTTGCAGAATTGGTCCGCCAGTCTGACCGTGAGGGGACATTTGGTGATGAATATTCTGTTGAAGCGCGTTCTCGACCGCCTGGTGCGTACGGGCAATCTGAAAGTCACCGGGCCGAAGGGCTCGACAGTGGTTTTCGGCGACGGCAGCGGCGAGCCGGTGCATATGCACATCAAGACCGCGCATGCCGAGCGCGCCATTACCTTCGATCCGATGCTGGCCGTGCCGGAAGCCTATATGGACGGCGAACTCGACATCATCGAGGGCGGCGTACTGGGTATGATGCGCATCGCCTTCCAGAACATGGGCAGCGGCGGTATCGACGCCACCTGGTCGAAGGCCATCGAGGGTCTGCGCCACGCCTTTCGCCGCCTGCAGCAGATCAACACCGCATCACGGGCGCGCCGCAACGTGCAGCGCCACTATGATTTGTCGGGTGACCTCTACCGGCTCTTCCTCGACGACGACATGCAGTATTCCTGCGCCTATTTCGAACAGCCGGACATGACGCTCGACGAGGCGCAGATGGCCAAGAAACGCCATATCGCCGCCAAGCTCAGGCTGAAGGCCGGCCAGACCGTGCTCGATATTGGCTCCGGCTGGGGTGGGCTCGGCCTCTATCTCGCCAAGGCTTTCGATGTCGACGTCCAAGGCGTGACGCTGTCGACCGAGCAGCACGGCGTCGCCACCGACCGGGCGCATGCGCAAGGCTTGCAGGACCGCGTGCATTTCGACCTCAAGGACTACCGCGAACTCAACGAACGCTTCGACCGCATCGTCTCGGTCGGCATGTTCGAGCATGTCGGCGTCAACCACTTCCGCACCTTCTTCGACAAGTCGGCGACGCTGTTGAAGCCCGACGGCGTCATGCTCTTGCACACGATCGGCCGCTCCGGCGTGCCGTGGGCGACCAGCGCCTTTATCCGCAAGTACATTTTTCCGGGCGGCTACATTCCCTCGCTGTCGGAGGTGATGCCGGCGATCGAGAAGTCGGGGCTTGTGGTCACCGACATCGAGATTCTGCGGCTGCACTATGCCGATACGCTGAAGCATTGGGGCCAGCGCTTTGCCGCCAACCGGGACAAGGCCAAGGCCATCTACGACGAGCGCTTCTGCAGGATGTGGGAGTTCTATCTGGCGGCTTCGGAAGCCGCCTTCCGCTGGCAGGATCTGGTGATCTTCCAGATCCAGATCGCCAAGAAGAACGACACGCTGCCGATGACGCGCGACTACATGGCCAAATGTGAAAAGGCGCTCGAAATGCGCGAAATGGGGCATCGTCAGGAGGCGGCGGCCGCCGAGCCTGCTGTCGCCAGGTCCGTGCCTGCCAGGTCCGTTGCTGTCAGGTCCGTTGCGGCCAAGCCAGCGCGCCGTCGCAAGGTGGCGGATCGCGAATAACGCCTCGATTGCGTATTGCCGCTTGCCATCGACGGCTCTGACACTGAAAAAGGTCTCGTTCTCGCGAGACCTTTTTTAATGATCTGCCTGCCCACCATCGCCACCACCCTTGTCGAGTTCGCCGGCGCCTCGGTGCTCTCGCCACGCGGAGCCTGAGCGTGGAACTCCCCGCTTCGCTGCGACAAGGCGTCGAGCGCCTGCTCGAAACGACACCGCTGGCGGTGCTGCGCCAGGCGGCGAAGACGCTGTCTGACCGCTACCGCGCCGAATTGCGCGACGGCCGCCCGCACATGGCCGAAGAGATGGCGGTAAAAGCCTATCTGGCGACGCGGCTGCCGGCGACCTACGCGGCGGTACGGGCCGGTCTCGACGAACTCGCCTATGCGCGGCCCGATTTCCAGCCAACGAGCTTGCTCGATGTCGGCGCCGGTCCTGGCACGGTGCTTTGGGCCACTACAGATCTGTGGCCCGACCTCGAAGAGGCGGTTCTGGTTGAAGCAAGCGCCGCGGTGCGCAAGGTTGGCCAGTCGCTCGCCCTTGATACCATCGCCACCAGGATGGACTGGCGGGCCGGCGACGTGACCATCGACCTTGCCGATCTCAAGCCTGCCGACCTCGTCACCTGCGCCTATGTGCTGGACGAGATCGCGCCGGCATCGCTGCCGAAGCTTGTCGTCCGGCTCTGGCATTTGACCGGCGACACACTGCTGATCGTGGAGCCCGGCACGCCGGCAGGCTGGCAGCGCATCCTGGCAGTGCGCAGGCAATTGCTGGAGGCCGGGGCGCATGTGCTGGCGCCTTGTCCGCATGAGGCGCCCTGCCCGCTTGAGCCGCCCGACTGGTGCCATTTTTCGCGCCGCGTCGCCCGCTCGCGCCTTCATCGCCTGGCCAAAGACGCGGACGTGCCGTGGGAGGACGAGAAATTCATCTACGTCGCGGCGTCGCGGCAACCCGCGCCTGTACATCCGCCCCGCGTGATTGCGCCGCCGAAATCGGGCTCCGGCAAGGTGCTGCTCAAACTGTGCCAGCCGGATGGCGGCGCCGGCGAGACACTTTTCACCAAGCGCGAGGGCGAGCTGTTCAAGGCAGCGCGGCGGCTGGACTGGGGCGATACATTGGACGGAAGAAGCGGGTAATCACCGAGATTGTTCTTGCTCTGTTCCAACGACTCGGATAGAAGTCAGCGCCTTTCTGAGTCAACCGGAATCGGGGCGCGGAAACACTCTTCTGTGGACGGTTTGCCGCCCCTGTGAACAACGGGGCATCGAGGTTGATTGGTCGTGCGGTGATGCAGAAAGGTCAGCACCGATTTATCTCGTTCTGATATCGAGAAGCCGGGATCAAAATCGGGGACATCATGGCAGAGGCAGCGCGAAAATTCGGCGTGGCGGAGCAGCAACCGCTTTATCGTGAAGCGCCGAACAACATCGAGGCCGAGCAGGCGCTGCTCGGCGCCATCCTCGTCAACAACGATGCCTTCTACCGCGTCTCCGACTTCCTCAAGGCCGGCCATTTCTACGAGCCGCTGCACCGGAAAATCTTCGAGGTCGCAGCCGAGCTCATCCGCATGGGCAAGGTGGCGACGCCGATCACGCTGAAAACCTTCCTGCCGGCCGACGAGAAGGTCGGCGACATGACGGTGGCGCAATATGTGGTTCGTCTGGCGGTCGAAGCCGTCACCGTCGTCAATGCCACCGATTATGGCCGCGCCATCTACGATCTGGCCACGCGCCGGGCACTGATTACCGTCGGCGAGGACATGGTCAACATCGCCTATGACGCGCCGGTCGACATGGCGCCGTCCGAACAGATCGAGGATGCCGAGCGGCGGCTGTTCGAACTGGCCGAAACCGGCCGTTACGACGGCGGCTTCGAGAGCTTCACCGACGCGGTCAAGACCGCCGTCGACATGGCCAACGCCGCCTATATGCGCGACGGCCATTTGTCGGGCCTCGCCACCGGCATGCGCGATCTCGACCGCCGCATGGGTGGCCTGCAGGCGTCGGATCTGATCATCATTGCCGGCCGTCCGGGCATGGGCAAGACGTCGCTCGCCACCAACATCGCCTTCAACATCGCCGAGATGTATGAGCCGGCGCAGCAGGCCGACGGCTCGTTCAAGGCAGCCAATGGAGGCGTCGTCGGCTTCTTCTCGCTGGAAATGTCGTCCGAGCAGCTCGCCACCCGCATCATTTCCGAACAGACGGAAATTTCGTCGTCAAAAATCCGCCGCGGCGAGATTTCGGAGATGGATTTCGAAAAGCTGGTCGCCTGCTCGCAGACCATGCAGAAGATCCCGCTGTTCATCGACCAGACCGGCGGTATCTCGATCGCGCAGCTGTCGGCGCGGGCGCGGCGGCTGAAGCGTCAGCGCGGCCTCGACCTCATCGTCATCGACTATATCCAGCTGATGCAGGGATCGAGCGCGAAGTCCTCACAGAACCGGGTGCAGGAAATCACCGAGATCACCACCGGCCTCAAGGCGCTGGCCAAGGAACTCTCCGTTCCGATCATCGCGCTGTCGCAGCTGTCGCGTCAGGTCGAAAGCCGCGAAGACAAACGCCCGCAGCTGTCCGATCTTCGCGAATCCGGCTCGATCGAGCAGGACGCCGACGTGGTGATGTTCGTCTACCGCGAGGAATATTATCTGAAGAACCGCGAACCGAAGCCCGGCACCGACGAATACATCAAGTGGGAACACGAGATGAACGAGATGCGCGGCAAGGCCGAAGTCATCGTCGCCAAGCAGCGCCACGGCCCGACAGGTTCGGTGAGCCTCGCCTTCCATGGCGAGTTCACACGGTTTTCCGACCTCGCCGAAGAGCATCATATTGCGGAGAGGTTCGAGTAGCTTTTTGGCCTACCGCAGCGCTCCGTCACACCCCCCTCTGGCCTGCCGGCCATCTCCCCCGCAAGGGGGGAGATCAGCAGCTTTGCGAATGGCGCTCATCTTGCGACGTTGGGGATTGGCGAAAGCAGCGACGATAGCCAATCTCCCCCCTTGCGGGGGAGATGTCCGGCAGGACAGAGGGGGGTGTGCAAGATCACCCTCCTTCGGTCATTTGCAGGCAGCATCACTCCATGGCTAAATCGCGCGTCCAGTTCATCTGCCAGAATT
The DNA here is from genome assembly GCF_000503155.1 of Mesorhizobium sp. LSJC285A00. Classification (NCBI taxonomy): domain Bacteria; kingdom Pseudomonadati; phylum Pseudomonadota; class Alphaproteobacteria; order Hyphomicrobiales; family Phyllobacteriaceae; genus Mesorhizobium; species Mesorhizobium sp. LSJC285A00. The sequence goes on along the minus strand of NZ_AYVK01000044.1, from coordinate 21,914 downwards.
GCGGGTCGGTGCATCAGCGCTGGGCCGGCAAATGCGATGCCTGCGGCGAGTGGAACACACTCGTCGAGGAAGGCACGTCCGGCGGCATCGGCTCGGGACCGGCCAACACGCGCAATGCGCGCAAGGGCCGCGCCGTGGTGCTGACCAGCCTGTCCGGTGACATCGAGGATGCGCCGCGGATCATCTCCGGCATTGGCGAACTCGACCGCGCCACCGGCGGCGGTTTCGTGCGCGGCTCGGCGCTGCTGGTCGGCGGCGATCCCGGCATCGGCAAGTCGACGCTGCTTACCCAGGCCGCAGCAGCATTGGCGTCAAAAGGCCACCGCATCGTCTATGTCTCGGGCGAAGAGGCTGTCGCGCAGATCCGGCTGCGGGCGCAGCGGCTTGGCGTCGCCGACACGCCGGTCGAACTTGCCGCGGAGACCAATGTCGAGGATATCCTGGCAACAATAGCCGACGGCAGAAGGCCGGACCTCGTCATCCTCGATTCCATCCAGACGCTGTGGACCGACATGGCCGACTCGGCGCCCGGCACCGTCACCCAGGTGCGCGCCTCGGCGCAAGCGATGATCCGCTACGCCAAATCCACCGGTGCTGCCATCGTGCTGGTCGGCCATGTCACCAAGGAAGGCCAGATCGCCGGTCCGCGCGTCGTCGAGCACATGGTCGACGCCGTTCTCTATTTCGAAGGCGAAGGCGGCCATCACTACCGCATCCTGCGCACGGTGAAGAACCGTTTTGGGCCGACCGACGAGATCGGCGTCTTCGAGATGTCGGACAAGGGCTTGCGCGAGGTCGCCAATCCGTCGGAGCTGTTCCTCGGCGAACGCCACGCAAAATCGCCGGGTGCCGCGGTATTTGCCGGCATGGAAGGGACACGTCCGGTGCTGGTCGAGATCCAGGCACTGGTGGCGCCGTCCACATTGGGCACGCCGCGCCGTGCCGTCGTCGGCTGGGACGGCGCACGGCTGTCGATGATCCTTGCCGTACTCGAAGCCCATTGCGGCGTGCGCTTCGGCACCCACGATGTCTACCTCAACGTCGCCGGCGGCTACCGGATTTCCGAGCCGGCGGCCGATCTGGCGGTTGCCGCTGCACTGGTTTCGTCGCTCACCGGTCTTGCCCTTCCCGCCGATTGCGTCTATTTCGGCGAAATCAGCCTGTCGGGCGCAGTGAGGCCGGTTGCGCATGCGCAGCAGCGCCTTAAAGAGGCCGAAAAGCTGGGTTTTGGAAGTGCGGTTCTGCCCTTGGGCAGCGAGGAGGTTGTCGGGGGGATCGGGGCCGGCGCTTTCCAGCCGACCGAACTTGCCGATCTCGTCGCACGCATAGCCGGCTCACGGCGCAGCCGTGTCGACGTGGAAGATTGACGCGGCTCGCCCGAGCCGTGAAAAGACAATCTGAGTGGGGCGAAAGACATGCCGATTACGCTGCTGGACGGAATTCTCGTCGGCTTCACCCTGGTCTCGGCGATGCTCGCCATGGTTCGCGGCCTGTCACGCGAAATCCTGTCCGTCGTGTCCTGGGCGGCTGCCGCCGCGGCGGCATTCTTCTTCTACAAGCCGGTGCTGCCTTACGTTCAGCCCTATGTCGAAAGCGACAAGATCGCCATGGCGGCATCCGCCGGCATCGTCTTCCTCATCGCGCTGATCGTCGTTTCCGTCATCACCATGAAGCTTGCCGACTGGATCATCGATTCCAGGATCGGCGCGCTCGACCGTACGCTGGGCTTCCTCTATGGCGCCGCGCGCGGCGTCCTCGTAGTCGCCGTGGCGCTACTGTTCTTCAACTGGCTGGCCGGCGCCAAGGCCCCTGCCTGGATCGCCAACGCCAAGTCGAAGCCGCTGCTCGAGACCATCGGCGCCAAGCTGGAAAGCCTGCTGCCCGAAGATCCGGAAAACGCCATCCTGAAGAAGCTCAATCCGAATCAGCCGGCAGCCGAGACGCCTCCGGCGGCCGATGCACCGGCGGCGGATGCTCCGGCAACCGGTGACGATACGCCGGCGCCCGACGACGAGACCGACGCTCCGGCCGATAACGCACCCGCGCCCGCTGCTCCGGCTCCGGCCGCGCCGGCAAACTGATACGGACGGATGGTGCCGGACAGGCGCCATCCCGGCAGTTCCGGCCTGACTACGTTGCTTTCGCGGCGCTATCGCACTATATGGCCATTTTAGCGGAGCTTGAGCCCCATGGCAGTTTCGAAGGCAGACGCGGACGACGTGCTTTCCGCCGAAGCAGACGATCATTTCCACGACGAATGCGGGGTGTTCGGCATTTTCGGCCGGCAGGACGCTGCGGCCATCGTAACGCTAGGCCTGCATGCGCTGCAGCATCGCGGCCAGGAAGCGGCCGGCATCGTCTCCTATGACGGCACGCAGTTCCATGTCGAACGCCATGTCGGCCTGATCGGCGACACCTTCACCAAGCAGCACGTCATCGACAGCCTGCAAGGCAACCGTGCCATCGGCCACACGCGCTATGCCACGACCGGCGGCGCCGGCATGCGCAACATCCAGCCCTTCTTCGCCGAACTCGCCGATGGCGGCTTTGCCGTCGCCCATAACGGCAATCTCACCAACGCCATGACCGTGCAGCGCGCGCTGCAGAAGCAGGGCGCGATCTTCTCGTCGACCTCCGACACCGAGACGCTGCTGCATCTCGTTGCCACCAGTAAGGAACGCGATTTGAATTCGCGCTTCATCGACGCCGTGCGTCAGGTCGAAGGCGCTTTCTCGCTGGTCGCGATGACCTCCAAGAAGATGATCGGCTGCCGCGATCCGCTCGGCATCCGCCCGCTGGTGCTCGGCGACCTGGACGGCGCCTGGATCCTGGCCTCCGAAACCTGCGCGCTCGACATTATCGGCGCCCGCTTCGTGCGCGACCTGAAGCCCGGCGAAATGGTCGTGGTGACCTCGAAGGGCATCGAGAGCCTGTTCCCCTTCGAGCCGCAGAAGACCCGCTTCTGCATCTTCGAATATGTCTATTTCGCCCGCCCGGACTCCTCGGTCGAAGGCCGCAATGTCTACGAAGTGCGCAAGCGTATCGGCGCCGAATTGGCGCAGGAAAGCCCGGTCGAGGCCGATATCGTCGTGCCGGTGCCGGATTCCGGCACGCCGGCGGCAATCGGCTTCTCCCAGGCGGCAGGCATCCCCTTCGAACTCGGTATCATCCGCAACCACTATGTCGGCCGAACCTTCATCCAGCCCGGCGATTCGATCCGCCATATGGGCGTCAAGCTCAAGCACAACGCCAACCGCCGGATGATCGAGGGCAAGCGCGTGGTGTTGGTCGACGATTCGATCGTGCGCGGCACCACCAGCCAGAAAATCGTGCAGATGGTGCGCGACGCCGGCGCCAAGGAAGTGCATATGCGCATCGCCTCGCCGCCGACCAGCGCGTCGTGCTTCTACGGCGTCGACACGCCGGAGAAGTCGAAGCTTTTGGCATCGCGCATGTCGATCGAGGAAATGGCCGAGTTCATCCGTGTCGATTCGCTCGGCTTCCTCACCATTGACGGGCTCTACCGCGCCGTCGGCGAAGCCAGCCGCGACAATGAGCAGCCGCAATTCTGCGACGCCTGTTTCACCGGCCAGTACCCGACCCGCCTGCTCGACTTCGAAGGTCACGACAATGTGCGCACGCTGTCGCTGCTGGCGAACAACGGGGCGTAAAGCCCAACTGCTATCCTTGAAAGCGCTCGCATGACCCTCGACCTCTCCGGCCGCGTCGCGGTCGTTACCGGCGCCTCGCGCGGCATCGGCTACTTCATCGCCAAGGAACTTGCCGCCGCTGGCGCCCATGTCATTGCGGTAGCCCGGACCGTCGGCGGGCTGGAAGAACTCGACGACCAGATCAAGGCCGAGCGCGCGAAAACCGGCAAGGGCGAAGCGACGTTGGTGCCTCTCGACCTCTCAGACATGGCCGGCATCGACCGGCTGGGCGGCGCCATTCACGAGCGCTGGGGCAAGCTCGACATTCTGGTGGCCAATGCCGGTGTGCTCGGCGTCATCTCGCCGATCGGCCATGTCGAGGCCAAAACCTTCGAGAAGGTTATGACCATCAATGTCACCTCGACCTGGCGGCTGATCCGCTCGGTCGACCCGCTGCTCAGGCTGTCCGACGCCGGCCGCGCCATTCTCATGTCGTCCGGGGCCGCGCATTCGGCGCGCGCCTTCTGGGCGCCCTATGCGGCGTCGAAGGCGGCTGTGGAAGCCATGACGCGTTCCTGGGCGCATGAGACGCAGAGCCTGCCGCTCCGCATCAATGCGGTCGACCCCGGCGCCACCCGCACCGCCATGCGTGCGCAGGCCGCGCCCGGCGAGGATCCGGAAACGCTGCCGCACCCGTCAGAGGTGGCAAAACGCATCGTGCCGCTGGCGAGCCCCGAGATGAAAGAGACGGGGCTGATCTTCCAGGTCAAGAACAACCGCTTCGTCGCCTACCGGCAGCCGGAATAAACCGGGTTGTAGCGGGATTAAACAGGCCTCCAGTTACGTTTCTTCGAATGTAGGACATTCGAAACAGGAGGACCGACATGCGTAGACTTCTTCTCGTTGCCGCCGCCGCGATTGCCGCCACAGCCGGCGTGGCGCTGGCGCAAGACGCAAAGATGAGTTTCTTCGTCACCAGCGTCGGTTCCGGCAAAGGCGCCGATCTCGGCGGTCTCAAGGGTGCCGACGCGCATTGCGCCTCGCTGGCGGAAGCGGCTGGGGTTACCGGCAAGGAATGGCACGCCTATCTCTCGAGCGCCAATGTCGATGCGCGCGACCGTATCGGCAAGGGTCCCTGGGTCAACGCCAAGGGCGAGAAGATTGCCGATGACGTCGCCTCGCTGCACAGCGACGCCAACGCCATCAACAAGCAGACGGCGCTGACCGAGAAGGGCCAAGTGGTCAATGGCCGCGGCGACAAGCCGAACCGGCACGACATATTGACCGGCTCGAAGCCTGACGGCACCAAGCTCGCCGACCAGACCTGCGGCGACTGGACCTTGAGCGGCGCGGAGGGCGCGGCGATGATGGGCCATCACGACCGCACCGGCCTTGATGAGTCGGCGGCGGCGAAATCCTGGAACTCCTCGCATGCCTCGCGCGGCGGCTGCAGCCAGGAGGCGCTGAAAGGCACCGGCGGCGACGGCCTGTTCTACTGCTTTGCGACGAACTGAGAGACGTCTGGGAGCGGTTCGTTCACGGGTCTGTGATGATCCGGCAGGTCCCTCCCCCCTCGCCCTGCTTTCGCCATCAGCCGGGAGTTGCTAGGGTCGACCCGACTCCGACACTCAGCAAAGCGAGGAATTCCCATGGCTGCTCCCAGCGTAGCATTGGTCTGGTACCTGGTGATCGCCGGCCCGCAAGGCGGCATGGTGGTGCTGCCCAGCACCTTCGACACCCGCGAACAGTGCACAAACGCGATTACCGAATATCAGAAGCAGCCGACGCCGGCCGGCTGGGCGGTCAACTGCGTGCCGAGCGCCTCGCCGTTTACCGATGAGGGCGACGCGGAAGAGCCTGCTGCGCAGTAGCGCAATCTCCCCCCTCGAGGGGGAGATGGCCGGCAGGCCAGAGGGGGTCGCCTCGCGTAGAGTGCCAACCTCCTTCCGCACAAAGGGCGTCGCGTCCAGTCGGCCCGACCCCCTCTGTCGCCTTCGGCGACATCTCCCCCTCAAGGGGGGAGATCAGGCGCGCGCACTCACCGTCAGCTCCGGCTTGCTGTTGATGGTCTGGAACACCACGCAATAGCGTTCGGTCAGCTTGATGAGCGAATCGATGCGCGCCTGCGGCTCATCCGTGTCGAGGTTGAAATTCAGCCGGATGGCGCGAAAGCCCACGGGGGCGTCCTTGGCCACGCCCAGCGTGCCGCGAAAGTCGAGATCGCCTTCGGCCTCGACGGTGGCTGCGCCAAGCCTGAATTCCAGCGCCGTCGCCACTGCCTTCAGCGTCACGCCGGCGCACGCCACCAGCGCCTCCAAAAGCATATCGCCCGAACACAATTCGAGCCCGGAACCGCCGGTCGCCGGATGCAGGCCGGCGACCGCCAGCGCCCTGCCCGTCTCGACCTTGCAGGCAATCGACTGGTCGTCGATGGAGCCTTTGGCGCGAAGCGTGATCAGCGCTCGCGAGGAATCGTCGCGATAAGCCTCCTTGATCGGTGCCTGCATGGCCTTGAGTGCGGTGGCGTCCATGTTGCATTCCTTTTCGAGTCCGTCGCGCTTTGATAGCACTGATATGCCAGCGAGACAGCGCCTCCCTCTGGCCCGGCCACCTCCCCACAGGGGGGAGATCTGCAGCTTCGCCGATGGCGCTTTCTACGCCGGCGATTAGCGAAGGCGGTCGCGACATCCAATCTCCACCCCTGTGGGGGGAGATGTCCGGCAGGACAGAGGGGGCTGAAGGAATGCTACCTCACGAAGAGTTACTTTGACTTCGACCGCCCCGGCCATACCTAAGCAGAGTCATTCCCGCGGAGGCATCATGCCGTTCAAGCTGAAACTGATCTCGCTTACCCTGTTGGTGCTTGCAGCCTTCGCGCAGCCCGGCCTCGCCGAAACGCCCGAGCGCCCCGCCCCGGCAGGCGGGGTGCTGTCGCTGCTGCCGGCACCGCAGACGACCAGCCATTCAATCACCATTGCCGGGCGCAAGCTGGACTATCAGGCTAAGGCCGGCACGCTGTCACTGCTATCCGGCAAGGGCGAGGTCACCGCGGAAATCTTCTATGTCGCCTATACGCTGCCGCCACTGGCGGGCGCGGAGAAGGCTCGCCCCATCACCTTCGTCTTCAATGGCGGCCCGGGCGCGGCATCCGCCTATCTGCATCTCGGCGCACTCGGCCCGCGTGTCGTCGCGACCGGCGCCGATGGCCAATTCCTGCCGCCGCCGCAAAAGCTGATCGACAATCCCGACAGCTGGCTCGACATGACCGACCTCGTCTTCGTCGATCCGGTCGGCACCGGCTACAGCCGCGAGGCCCCCGGCCAGGACACAAAAGATTTTTGGGGCGTCAGCCAGGACGCCAGTTCGATCGGCGCTTTCATCCGGCTCTATCTCGCCCAGAACGGCCGCACCGGATCGCCGCTCTTCCTTGCCGGCGAAAGCTATGGCGGGTTCCGCGCGGCACTTCTCGCCAGGACCCTGCAGGAAGATGTCGGCCTGAGCCCCAACGGCATCGTGCTGATCTCGCCTGCACTGGAGTTCACGCTGGTGCTGCCCGACGAATTCCAGCCGCTGCATTGGGCGCTGGAACTGCCCTCGATGGCGGCGGTGCGCCTGCGCAGCGAAGGCCTCAGCGGCGAAGCACTGCGCGAAAAGCTCGCCGAGGTCGAAAAGTATGCGCTGGGCGACTACCTCACGGCTCTGACCGGCGGGCTGGAACAGGGCGGGCGGCTGGCCAGCCAGCGCGTGGCCGAGATCACCGGCCTGCCGCTCGACCTCGTGCAGCGCAATTTCGCCCGCATCCCGACCGGCCTGTTCGCGCGCGAATTCCAGCGCGCCAGTGGCAAAGTGCTCAGCCCGTATGACGGCACCATCGCCACCAGCGACATCGCCCCGGAGAGCGCCCGCAGCGCCGGCCCGGATCCGGTGCTCGACCGCAGCGTGCCGGCGCTGACCTCGGCCTTTGTCGGTTATGCGCGCGACGAGCTGAATTTTCGCACCGATGTCAGCTACAGGTTGCTCAATGGCGATGTGACCCACGCCTGGGACTATGGCGGCTCGCGGCAAGGCTATGCCGGGGTGATGGACGATCTGCAGCGGGCGCGCTCGCTCAACCCGGGGCTCGGCGTGGTGATCGTCAACGGCGACACCGATCTGGTCACTCCCTATCTGGCCTCACGCTATCTGGTGAGCCAAATCCCGACGCTCGGCGGGGCAAAACCTATCCGTCTCGACGTCATCGAGGGCGGCCACATGATGTATCTCAGGCCGGGCGGCCGGCGCGCCCTGAAGGAGGCCGCTTCGGAGCTCTACCAGGCAACACAGTGAACGGCGTGCCCACGCTGTCGGCCAGGCTGCGCCAACGCAAGCTTGCCACTGGCGTAGCGCCCCGCAGGCTTTCGCCCGTATAGCCTGCAATGGGAGCCTGATTGGGGCAGGCTTCTTCTTCGTCCTCTTGACAGCGCCGGACACGCCGCATGGCCGATATTGCCATTCTGGAAACCCGCGAAAGGGTGCTTGCCGGCATCCTGTTCACCGGCTGCGCCTATTTCCTGTTTTCGACGCAGGACGCCGCGATCAAGCTTCTGGTCGTCGGCATCAGCGTCTGGCAGATCATGTTCTTCCGCTCGATCGCTGTGCTTATCGGCTGTGCTGCAATCGGCGGACCGCGCATCTTTGCCGACACAATGCGCTCGCCCATCGTGCGGCCGATGCTGGTGCGCAGCGCCTTCACGCTCGGCGCCTGGCTCTGCTACTACAACGCGGCCCGCTCCCTGCAGCTGGCCGAACTCACCACCATCTATTACGCCGCCCCGATCATCGTCACCGTGCTGTCGGTGGTGATGCTTGGCGAAAAGGTGCCGCTGTTGCGCTGGCTGGCGGTGTTCATCGGCTTCGTCGGCGTCTTCATCGCCTGTGATCCCACTCGTCTCGGCTTGTCCGTGCCGATGCTCTTGGTACTGGCTGCGGCAGTGCTGTGGGGCATTGCCGTGGTGCTGTTGCGCAAGACGGCGCTGGCCGAGCGCACGCTGATCCAGCTTGTGCTCAACAATTTCTACTTCCTGGTGTTTTCCACGGTGCCGGCGCTGTTGGTCTGGCAGATGCCGGACTGGCGCCAGTTGCTGCTTTTGATCAGCGTCGGCGCGCTCGGCGGCGTGGCGCAATTTATGCTGTTCGAAGGCATGAAGCGGGCGCCGGTGTCGATCGTGGCGCCGTTCGAATACACCTCATTGGTCTGGGCCTTCGGGCTCGGCTTTGCGATCTGGGGCGACGTGCCGCGTCGCGAGGTGTTTCTGGGGGCGGCGTTGATCGTCGGCGCCGGCCTGCTGATCATCGGCAACGAGCATTTCCGCAAGCGGCTATGAGTACCCCGTGCTGACAGCATGGTGGCAGGAGAAGACGGATAGGCTGCTGAGATGACGGAAGCGCTCGACGGCCCAGGCACCACAGATACCGCTGCCGAGCGTACGCTCGGCATCATGCTGGTGGCGGCCTCGGCGGCTTTCTTCGCCCTCACCGGCGTGCTGACCAAATCGATCCACACCGACCCGCTGACCATCACTTGCTGGCGCGGCTTTGTCGGCGCGATCCTGATCACCTTCTATGTGCTGTGGCGCCGGCGCCGCTCCGGCGGGCGGGAAAGCTTGCGACTTGGCTGGCGCGGCTGGCTGCTGGCCCTTGAGGGCGCCGCGGCCAGCATCGCCTTCATCTCGGCGTTCAAATTCACCTATGTCGCCAATGTCGCTGTCATCTACGCCACCGCGCCCTTCATCACCGCGCTGCTCGCCTTCGTGCTGGTGCGCGAGCCGTTCCGGGCGCAGACGCTTGCCGCCGCCGCCGTTTCGCTGTGCGGCGTAGCGATGATGGTCGGCTCCGGCTTCGGCAGCGGTCATCTGTTTGGCGATGGGCTCGCGCTGCTGATGACCGCCGGCAGCGCGCTCTACATGATCATGGTGCGCGCCTTCCGCGACACGCCGGTGGTGTGGGCGGGCGCAGTCTCGGCGCTTCTGCTGTTCGTGCTCGGCTGGTTCGTCACCGACCCCCTGGCGATTTCTGCTCGCGACGCCGTGCTGCTCGTCGCCTTCGGAGGATCGTTCGCGGCGGCGTCGATCCTGTGGACGGAAGGCTCGCGGCTGATCCCTGCGCCCGAGTCCGGCCTTCTCGGTGCCGCCGAAGTGCCGTTTGCGATCCTGTTCGCCTTCCTGTTCCTCGGCGAGATCGCGCCGGCCGCCAGCCTGATCGGCGGCGCCATAGTACTGTGCGCGGTTTTCGCCCATGCGGGGCGCGACTGGCTGGCCGCGAGAAAAAGTGCGGCAACCCAATAATTATTTTCCAAGTCATGGAACCATCATGCGGATCAGGCAGTTTTATGTGCGACGGGTCACCCCCCAAGTCCCCCCAAACCCCTCGACCCGTCCTCCTCAAAGCCGACCGTAAAGGTCGGCTTTTTCTTTGGACATCAGCCGGCAAAGCCGGGCAAGGCGAGGTTGTCGCTGAGCAGGATGGCAAGATCGCGCGCCGGCCGCTCGGCGCCCTGGCCGAGTTTTATCGCGAATTGCGCTGTCGGCACCGGCGGCAGGGCGAATTCGCGCGGTGCTTCGGCAATGCCTGAATGGGCAAAGCGGGCGGTGCGCAAGGTCAGCGCGATGCCGGCATTGACCGCCGTGCGCAAGCCGGCAAGGCTGGCGCTGCCGGCGGCAATGCGGTAGCGGCGGCCGGCAGCATCGAGGGCCGCGAGTGCTGCTTCGCGAAAGCCGCAATAGGGGTCGAGCAGCGCCAGCGGCAATTCCTCTTCCCGCACGGCAAGCCCTTTTTGCGAGCACAGCCACAGCATCGGCTCACTGAACAGCCCGACTTCGTCATTGGCCGGCGTCTTGCGCATGACAACGGCCAGATCGAGCTGCCCGGCCTGCAGCGCCTCGCCAAGCTCGGCCGAACGGCCAACGCGGAGTTCGACCCTGACGCGCGGATGGCTGGCCGCGAAGGCGCGCAGCAGCTCCGGCAGGCCGCTATCGGCGAAATCCTGTGTCGTGCCGATGGCGACGCGACCAGCGGCACGCGCGCCCTTGAGCGCCAGCCAGGCCTCGCTGTGCACGGCAAGAATGCGGCGGGCATGACCGACAAGATCCTCGCCGGCCGGCGTCAGCCCGCGCCCGCGCCCCTGCGCCACCAGCAGCGGTTCGCCGACGATCTCCTCCAGACGCTGCATCTGCGCGGTCACCGCCGAGGGCGAGCGGCCGACAGCAGACGCAGCCTGAGCCAGCGAGCCGCCATCGACAAAGGCAAGGAAGGTTTTGAGCAGATCGGGATCGAGAGCTTGCATACTTCGATAATACAGAACCTTTTGTTCGAAACAATTCGATTTTTTCAAAGATGATGGCATTGTCTCTCCAACGGCAAACAGACGCCGCTCAAACGAAGGAGAGAAAAATGCCCATCATCAACATCAGCGTCACCGGCAAGCCCGACGCCAAGCTGTCCGCCACAATCGCCAAGGAAATCACCGAGCTGACGGCAACCCATCTGCGCAAGGACCCGACGATTACCGCCGTCGCCGTCACCTATGTCGACCCGCAGCATTGGTTCGCCGGCGGCAAATCGCTGGCGGAGCATGGCGCCAACACCTTCTGGCTCGACATCAAGGTGGTCGACGGCACCAACACCAAGCTGGAACTGGAGGCTTATCTGAAGGCGATCTTTGAGGCCTTTGGTAAGTTGCTGGGTGGTGTGCACGAGGAAAGCTATGCCTTCGTGCATGAAGTCCCGGCCGCTGCTTACGGTTATGGCGGCAAGTCGCAGGAGTTCCGGTTCATCAGTGGGCGGCTGAAGGCCACGGCCTGATTGCTACCCAGCGGGAGGATGAAGCCTTGTATCAAGCGCGAAATCCTCCCGGAGATGCAAGCTATAAAGGCCTGCCGCCCGGTTGGGATCGAACACCAGGTTCCAGCTGTGCTGGGATACCGCGCTGGGGATCAGAAAGAACGGATGCTTTGCCAGCAGACCATCGCCGAACTGCTGCTGTCCCGCGCCCGGGATGCCGGGACGCAGCCAGTTCGCGTTCGGAATATCGTCGGTTTGGACCACATAAATCTCTGATGGATCGACGATGTCGAATGCCGTCAGCACGTGAGGGACAGTATCCAGCGTGCGAAACCCCTTGTGGACCGCCACCTCCAAGATGGCGGTCGATGGGTCGATGGACGCATATACGGCTCTGATCCCTTTGCTGTTCCACCTTCCCCCAAGCTTGAAGGCTCCTTCGCCACTGTCCCAGCTCGCCTTGAAGCGTCTGTGATCAAGCCTCCAGCCCAACAACTTCCCTGTTCCGAGGGAGCCCGGCAAAGGCGTCACGCGTAGACACCATAGTCGAGCCGCTCAAGAAACTCCTGCACAAGCGCAGTGCCCGCCGCCGTGGCCAGCAGATCGATCGGCCGGCGATTGTCCAAACCCATGGCAGGCTCGATCATCCATTTTTCCGCGTCTTCCTGAGTCCCGAGCACGGACGTGGCCTTTGTCAGGAGCTTGGCGAAGTTCCAGGTTCTGGAACCTTGCTCCCGACTGAGGGTCTTGGAGTGATCCGATTTGTGCCGCTGAAATGTCCGCTCGCTCATGCCGAATGCGGTCTCAAACGCATCGGCGGGATCAATGACCATCAGATGCCTGACGAGGCTTTCGAGCGCCTGGCCCGGAATTCCATGCAGGATCATTTCATGTGCCTCAAGAGGACTGGCTACCGAGAATCCAAGAACCTTCCGTCCACCAAACAGGTCGACCATCCGTTCGAACTCCGGCTCCATATGCGGTGCCTCGGCAAAACCCACCGGGGAACTGGCCATATTACCTCTCCGTCACGTGTCGCTTTATTTACGACACGTGTCGCAATATTTCAAGGTCTGCGTTTGGATCATTGCCTGGTGAGGTCAGGTGGAACACCGCTCCCTCGCACCCGCGCATTGACCTTGCCCCCCATTGCGCTACCCTCTGCTCTCCAAGCGGACGAAGAGCCGCATACCGGACCGTTGGGAGAGACGCGGCATGATCCTGGCACTGGCGCTGCTTGCAGGCCTCGTTCTGGCCTGGCTGCTGATTGGCGCGATCGAGACCTTTCGTCTCGACCTGCGCTTTACCCAGGCGCTGCTCTATGTGCCGTTCAAGCTTGCCTACCGGATCGAGGACCGGCGCATCCGCATTGCCCGCAACGCGCCGACGCCAGTGATATATGTGGTCTCGCACCAGTCGCGCTTCGAGCCGGCGATGATGCTGTCGCTGCTGCCCGACGACACGCTGCACATTCTCGACGAGGCCTCGGCGCGCTCGCCCTGGCTGGAGCCATGGCGCGAGCTTGGCCGCACCATCGCCTTCAACGCCGAGCATCTCTTCGTCAGCCGGCGGCTGGTCAGGGTGCTGAAGGGTAAAGGCCGGCTTGCCGTCTATCTGCCCGATGACGTCGAGCCCGATGTGAAGGCGTTTCGCCTGTTCCGCGCCGTCACCCGCATCGCCATGCAGGCTGACGCCCGCATCGTGCCGATCTTCGTCGCCGGCGCGCGCGACCTGCCGGTTTCTCTGACGCCAAAGGATCGGGCGCCCCGCCACTGGTTCCCAAAACTCTCGATCAGCGTGCTGGAGCCGATGACGGTTGCCGAACTGGTGGCGCGCAACCCCGACCAGGCTTCCAACACAAATGCGTTGTTCGACCGCATCGCCGAGGCGCGGCTTTATGGCAGCAACCTCGATCGCGGCCTGTTCCTGGCCATGCGCGATGCCGCCGATCGCACCGGCGCCTCGCATCCGATCATCGAGGATGTGATCAGCGGCTCGCTCAGTTATCGAAAGATGTTCATCGGCGCGCGCGTTCTCGGCCGCCGTTTCGAGGCTATAACGTCACCCGGCGAAGCGGTCGGGGTGTTGCTGCCCAACGCCAATGGCGTGGTGCTGTCCTTCGTCGGCCTGCTCTCGGCAGCCCGTGTGGCGGCGATGATCAACTACACGGCGGGGCCGGCCAGCGTCACCGCCGCGGTGCGCACCGCAGTCATCCGAACGGTGGTTTCCTCGCGCGCCTTCGTCGAGAAGGCGGCGCTTGCCGACATCATCGCCGCGGTCGAGGCCGGCGGCGCCAAAATGCTGTGGCTGGAGGATGTGCGCGCAAGCGTCACCACACTGGAGAAACTCGCAGCAGCCGCGCTGTGGCGCTTCCCGCTGCAGCGGCAGGATGCGGCCAAGCCGGCGGTAATCCTGTTCACCTCAGGCTCGGAAGGCACGCCCAAGGCCGTGGTGCTGTCGCATCGCAATCTCCACGCCAACGCCATGCAGGCCGAGGCGCGCATTACCATTTCGCCGTCCGACATCCTGCTCAACGTGCTGCCGGTTTTTCACTCTTTCGGCCTGACCGGCGGTACCATCCTGCCGCTGGTGACCGGGGTGAAACTGTTCCTCTACCCCTCGCCGCTGCACTACAAGATCATCCCGGAGATCGCCCGCAAGGTGAAGCCGACCATCATGTTCGGCACCGACACTTTCCTTGCCAACTATGCCCGCACCGCCAAGGATGGCGATTTCTCCAGCCTGCGCTTCGTCGTCGCCGGCGCGGAAGCGGTGAAGCCGGAGACGCGGCGCGTTTATCGCGAGCGCTTCGATGCCTCGATCATCGAGGGGTTCGGGCTGACGGAGGCCGCTCCCGTCGTCGCCGTCAACACCGCCATCCATGGTCGCGACGGCACGGTCGGACGGCTGTTGCCGGCGATGCGCATGAAGCTCGAACCGGTCGAGGGTATCGAGGGTGCCGGCCGCCTGTGGCTGGACGGGCCGAATTTGATGATGGGCTACATGACCGCTGATCGGCCCGGCGAATTGCAGCCGCTGGACGGCTGGCACGACACCGGCGACATCGTCTCGGTCGACCGCGAAGGCTTCATCACCATTCGCGGCCGGGCAAAACGCTTCGCCAAGATCGCTGGCGAGATGGTGTCGTTGGGCGCCGTCGAGATGCTGGTGCAGTCGCTGTGGCCGGAAGAGCGCCACGCCGCGGTGGCGGTGCCGGACAAGAGGCGCGGCGAGCGCATCGTGCTGGTCACCACCGCCGACGACGCCGATCCGGAAGAACTGCGCGCCTTCGGCAAGAAGGCAGGTGCGGCCGAACTGATGGTGCCCAACGACATCGTCAAGGTCGGGGAGATCCCGGTGCTGGGTTCCGGCAAGACGGATTATGTCTCGACGCGGAACCTGGCGATCGAGAAGCTGGGGCTGGGCCTGGCGGCTTAGCGTATCTCCCTCCTTGAGGGGGAGATGGCCGGCAGGCCAGAGGGGGTCGCCTCGCGTGAAGCGCCGACGTCCTCTTCGCTCAAACGAGGTCGCGTCCGGGGCGTACCGACCCCCTCTGTCGCCTTCGGCGACATCTCCCCCTCAAGGGGGGAGATAACAACTACCCAATATCCGACGGCGGCACTTTTTCGCCCTCGCGCTTGGCGCGCTTCGAATACGCCCGCACGCTGAAAGGCAGGAAGATGAGATAGCCTGCGACAGAGGCGGTCAGCGTGTACCAGGGATAGGTCATCAACAGCAGGACGTAGAGAACGACCGCCAGGATGATCGGCAGCACCTTGTCGCCCGGCACTTTCAGGCTTTTGCCGGAATAGACCGGCAGCCGGCTGACCAGCAGGAAAGCGACCAGCACAGTGAAGCCGGTGGCGACGAATGCCGTCAGGCGGTCCGGCTCGAGACCGAGCCGCAGGAAGGACAGATAGAGCGGCAGCATGACCAGCACGGCGCCGGCCGGCGCCGGCACGCCGACGAAGTATTCGCTCTGCCAGATCGGCCGGTCATGGTCTTCGTCGAGCACGTTGAAGCGCGCCAGCCGCAGGCCACAGGCGATGGTGAACAGAAGGGCTGCGATCCAGCCGAATGAGCCGGCGCGGTCGAGCAGGAAGGCATAGAGCACCAGTGCCGGTGCGACGCCGAAATTGACGATGTCGGCCAGCGAATCCATCTGCGCGCCGAATTTGGATGTCGCCTTCAACATGCGCGCCAGGCGCCCGTCTATGCCGTCCAGGAAGGCGGCGAGCAGCACCATCACCACGGCCGGCTCGAAACGGCCCTCGAAGCCGAAGCGGATGCCGGACAGGCCGGCGCAGATGGCAAGCACGGTGACCAGATTGGGCAGCACCATGCGCATCGGAATTTCGCGGATGCGCGGGCCGCCGCTGCCATGGGCCTCGAACTTTTTGAACGGCGCGCCCACCGCTTACGAAATCCTGACGAGCGGGGTTGCGGCGACGCCGCCGAATTCGGCGAGCACGGTTTCGCCGCCGACCGCCGTCTGGCCGACGGCGACGCGCGGCACCGCGGTCGACGGCAGGAAGACGTCGACGCGCGAGCCGAAGCGGATCAGGCCAAAGCGTTCGCCGACGGCAATGGAGCCGCCCGTCTCGGCCCAGCAGACGATGCGGCGCGCCACCAGGCCGGCAATCTGCACGGCGACAACGATGCCGTTGGGACTGTCTATGACCAGCCCGTTGCGCTCGTTCTCCGAGCTTGCCTTGTCGAGTTCGGCATTGAGGAACTTGCCCGGCCGGTGCTCGATTTTGGTGATGCGGCCGCGCACCGGAGCGCGGTTCACATGGCAGGAAAAGACGTTCATGAACACCGAGATGCGGGTCATCTCGGTGTTGCCGAGGCCAAGCTCGCGCGGCGGCACGGCCGGGCCGACCGCCGAGATGACACCGTCGGCGGGACTAACCACCAGCCGGTCGTCGACCGGGGTGACACGCTCGGGATCGCGGAAGAAATAGACGCACCAGGCGGTCAGGATCAGGCCGATCCAGAACAGCACCGAGGAGAAATAGCCGAGGAACAGCGTGCCCGCACCAAAGGCGGCAATGAACGGATAGCCCTCGCGATGGATCGGAACGAAGGCATTCTTGATCGAATCGACAAGGCTCATCGGATGGGGCTCATGGGATGGGGGCGGTCCCTGTTTCAGGTCCGGCCTCAATACCGGAAAGGCTCCGCTGCCGCAACGCAACATTGGGCAAGGCCGCATCGTCCGCAGCCGGCAGAAACGGTGACGTGCTTGCCTGTCGGCTGCTTTGCCGCCAGAATTCGGGCCAACGCCGGCTGAACGCGCGGCGAAAAGGCCGACTTCCATGGCGCCAAATTCAGGCAAAACGTATCTTGTTGCCATACGATCGTCAGCCGTGGGTGCCGTTTTGACCGTACTTGTGGCAGCGAGCGACCACGCAGTTGCGCAAGGCAAGCCATCCTTCGACTGCGCCAAGGCCGCCAGCGTGGCGGAAAAGGCCATTTGCGCCGATCCGGTCCTAGCGCAAGCCGATGCCGACGTCGCGAAGAATTATACCGCGCTGCTGAAGAGGCTCGATGCTCATGCCGGCAAGGCGCTGCGGGACGACCAAAGCGATTTCATCGCGTATCGCGACCAGATCGCCGGCTTCAACGAAAGTTCGCCCAAGAACCAACAGACTTTCGATCTCGGCGAATTCCTGCGCGACCGCGCAACCTTCCTGTCCGGCATACGCAAGCCCCCCGATGCAGGTTTGATCGGCACATGGAGCAGCGTGCGCGGCAGCGTCGACATCAAGGCTGTTGGCGGAGGCAAGGTCGAAATCTCGGAAGATGTCGTTTCCAATCCAGTCTCGGGAAGTGGGTCATGCGAGATCGACGGCACGGTCGAGAAGCGCAACACTCTGCGACTGGTCGACACCGACGACAACGACAACCCAACCGGTTTTGTCTTCACCTTTCGCCGCGATGGCGATGCGCTTGTCGTCGAGCAGAGCGGCACCGGCAAGGATGACAGAACGGAGCCGCCGTCATGCGGCGCCAACGGCCATGCCGATGGCACGTTCTTCCTGACCGAAAAACAGTAAACCCGCTGTCGGGGAACCACCCCCTCGCCCGTCCTTGGTGAGACAGCGCCGATCATGGCCCTTGCCATGATTGCGCTCCCAACAAGGAGTTTCCCCAAATGCAGAACCAAACGCGTCTTGTTGCCACCGGCCTCGCTTTCGGGGAATCGCCGCGCTGGCATAACGGACGCCTGTGGGTCTGCAACTGGGGCACCGGCGAGATCGTCGCCATCGATGCCGATGGCAACAGCGAGATCATGCTCAAAATACCGGCCATCCTGCCCTATTCCATCGACTGGTTGCCGGATGGGCGGCTGCTGATCGTCTCGGGCCAGGAAGGGCTTCTGTTGCGGCAGGAGGCGGATGGAAGCCTCGTCACCCATGCCGATCTTCGGACGCTGTCGAAAAGCCCGTGGAACGAGATCGTCGTCGACGGGCGCGGCAACATCTATGTCAATGGCGGCGGGCCGGCGCCGGCTGCGGGCGAGCATTTCGGGCCGGGCACCATCGTGCTGATCACGCCGGACGGCTCGGTTCGACAAGTGGCCGAGAACATCGCTTTCGCCAACGGCATGGCGGTGACGCCGGACAACAGGACACTGATCGTGGCGGAGTCGCATGCCAACCGGCTGACCGCCTTCGATATCGCGGAGGATGGCGGGCTTTCCAACCGCCGGGTCTGGGCCGATCTCGATGGCTTTCCCGACGGCGTCTGCCTCGATGCCGAAGGAACTGCCTGGTATGCGGATGTTCCCAACAAACGCTGTGTGCGGGTGCGCGAAGGTGGCGAGGTCTTGCAGACAGTCGATGCCGATCGCGGCTGCTTTGCCTGCATGCTGGGCGGGCCGGATGGCACGACACTGTTCATCGTCGCCGCCGAATGGCGTGGTTTCGAGAACATGATCAGCGATGCCCGCACCGGCCAGGTGCTGAGCGTCGAGGCGCCAGCACCTGGCACGGGCTGGCCCGGCTATAGTTCAGGCAGACGCTGATAGTTGGCGATATCGGCCTTCACGCCCAGCCGGGCGATGGTCTCCTGCGGGTTGAAGCCCGCCCGCTCGTGGGCCGCCTTGACGATCGGCACGACATTGTCGACGGCCGCCTGGTTTTCCCATTCGACAATGGTGACGAGGTTGAATTCGCCCGGTCCCGAAAATTGCTCGAGCACGAAATCCTGGACGAAGCCCTGCTGCAGACGCAGCAGTTCATGCGTTGCCCTGACCTTGCGAAGGATTTCTTCACGGGCCTCGGCAGGAACGACGAATTTGTCGACCCTGAACACGGCTTCACTGGTAAGCTGTTGATTGAGTTGATCCATTTCAATTGTCTCCGTTCCTGAACGACTTGGGTTCTGTGGCTCAGGAACGGGTTTGCGGTCTCAACCAAGGTTGAGGTCAAGAGGGAAAATCGCGAGCGTTCTTCCTTCTCCCCTTGTGGGAGAAGGTGGATCGGCGCGACAGCGCCGAGACGGTTGAGGGGTGTTCCAGCGGAGTGAGGCGTTGGCGTTCCCTGGAACACCCCTCATCCGTCGCCTTCGGCGACACCTTCTCCCACAAGGGGAGAAGGGGAAGGCGTCGACGCTAGCTCACCTCCGAAGTCCGCCTGCGTACAACCACACCCAGCTCATCGCTCTCGCGTGCAACTCGAAGCCTCTCTTCGGCTTCTGTCGCTTCGCGCTGGCGGTCCCACATCGAGGCGTAGAGGCCATGTTGGCGCATCAGCTCGGCATGGGTGCCGCGCTCGGCGATCTCGCCGTCCTTGAGCACGATGATCTCGTCGGCGGTGATCACCGTCGACAACCTATGCGCAATGACGATGGTGGTGCGGCCCTTGCTGACCAGGTCGAGGGCGGCCTGGATTTCCTGTTCGGTGTGGCTGTCCAGCGCCGAGGTCGCCTCGTCGAGCATCAGGATCGGCGGCGCCTTCAAAATCGTGCGGGCAATCGCCACGCGCTGCTTTTCGCCGCCCGACAGTTTTAGCCCGCGCTCGCCGACCATCGAGCGGTAGCCTTCGGGCAGTCGTTCGATGAACGGGCCGATCTGGGCAAGCTCGGCGGCTTTCTGCATGTCTTCCTCACTGGCGCCGATGCGGCCATAACGGATGTTGTAGGCGATGGTGTCGTTGAACAGCACGGTGTCCTGCGGCACCATGCCGATGGCGCCGCGCAGGCTCGCCTGCGTCACATCACGGACATCTTGGCCGTCGATCAGCACCTGACCGCCCTGGACGTCGTAGAAGCGGAACAAGAGCCGCGAAATCGTCGACTTGCCGGCGCCGGACGGGCCTACGATGGCCACCGTCTTGCCGGCCGGAACCTCGAAGGAGACGCCCTTCAGAATCTTGCGGCTGGGGTCGTAGGCGAAGTGCACGTCGCGGAACTCGACCTTGCCGGCTGTAACAGTGAGCGGCTTGGCATCCGGCTTGTCGGTGATTTCCTGCGGCACATCGAGCAGGTCGAACATCTGCTCGATGTCGGTCAGCCCCTGGCGGATTTCGCGGTAGATGAAGCCGATGAAATTGAGCGGGACCGAAAGCTGCATCAGCATGGCGTTGATGAAGACGAAATCGCCGACCGTCTGCGTGCCGGCCTGCACCTCCAGCGCCGACATGCACATGACGATGACGGTGCCGAGACCGAAGATGATGCCCTGGCCGAAATTCAGCCAGCCGAGCGAGGTCCATATCCTGGTCGCCGCCATTTCATAGCGCGCCATCGAACGGTCGAAGCGCTCAGCCTCCATACCCTCGTTGTTGAAGTATTTGACCGTCTCGTAGTTGAGCAGGGAGTCGATCGCCTTGGTGTTGGCGTCGGTGTCGCTGTCGTTCATGTCGCGGCGGATCGAGATCCGCCAGTCGCTGGCGCGAACCGTGAACCAGACGTAGAGCCACACCGTGGCCGCCACCACGACCACATATTTCCAGCCATAAGTGTAGGCGAAGATACCGGTGGTCAGCGCGAATTCGAGGATGGTCGGCGCCGTGTTCAGCATGATGAAGCGCACGATCGTCTCGATGCCCTTGGTGCCGCGCTCGATGATGCGCGACAGGCCGCCGGTGCGGCGCTCGAGGTGAAAGCGCAGTGACAGCTGGTGCATGTGAACGAAGGTGCGGAACGCGAGCTGGCGCACCGCATATTGGCCAACGCGGGCAAACAGCGCGTCGCGCAGCTGGTTGAAGCCAAGCTGCACCAGCCGCACGACATTGTAGGCGACGACCAGCATCACCGGCGCCAGCAGGAAGGATGGCAGCGGCGGCGGCGATTTGGCGTCACCGGCCAGAGAATCGGTCGCCCATTTGAAGAAGTACGGCCCGGCAACCAGTGTCAGCTTGGCAACGACCAGAAGCAGCGTTGCCCAAGTGACGCGTGCCCTGAGATCGGCGCGGTCGGCCGGCCACATATAGGGCCACAGATTGCGCAAGGTGCTGAAGGTCGAGCTATCGGAAACGGTTTTTTCTGCCACTTGTCTTGCCTTTTGGGTGAGAAATCAGCGGCCGGAGCAGCAGGAATTGACGAGTGCGGTCAGCGATGCGGAAACGTCGGCGAGCGCGGCGCGGTCGAGTTGATAGCGCGAGCGCTGGCGGTCGGGCTCGAAGCGGACCAAGCCTGCTTCGACCAGGATTTTCAGATGCTGGGAGACCGTCGACTGCGCGAGGTCGAGATGGTCGACAACCTCACGGCAGCAGCAGGAGCGGCTGGCCGACAGATGTCTAAGGATCTCGATGCGCGCCGGGTGCGAGAGTGCGGCGAAGCGAGCGGCAACGGCGCGGCTTTGGGGCGGTGCGCAGTTTGCGTGGTCTGGTTCAGCGAGCGAGTCTGCCATCGTTCATCGGCGATAGACGATGAACGGGTGCGTGGCAAGCTAACCCGATGGGTAGAGCGACCTAATCTCCCCCCTCGAGGGGAGATGTCGCCGAAGGCGACAGAGGGGGTCGGTACGTCCTGACGCAACGTCGTTTGCAGCAAAGAGAAGGTCGGCGTTTTATGCGCGGCGACCCCCTCTGGCCTGCCGGCCATCTCCCCCTCAAGGGGGGAGATCAAGCGCTCGGCCGCTACTGCGTCTTCACCGGCGCCGTTGTCACCTGCTCGCCCATCGCCTTGAGGTCGGCGGCTTCGCCTTCCTTTGACTTTTCCGGAACCTTGAACACCTGCCCCGGCCAGATGCGGTCGGGATCGCTGATCTGGTCCTGGTTGGCGAGATAGATGGTCGAGAAGCGCACGCCGTGACCGTAGACGCGCCGTGAGATCCGCCACAGCGTGTCGTGCCTGCGGATGATGACCGCGCCGTCTGCATGTTCGAGCTTTGGCGCCACCGTCTCGGGCACGTCGGGCGTTGCCGCCGCGACGACGGCTGGAGCCTCAGCGGCGGGGGCTGCCGGTGCCGCAGGTGCCCCGGCAACCGCCGGGGCA